>CAKVCP010000095.1 GCA_934725735.1 uncultured Thermoguttaceae bacterium | reverse complement strand
TATAGTGTGTTTAAATACGCCACTCTTGCATCACCTAATTGTTAAAAATCAGTCAAGCTTACGCTTGATTCTCTTTCGCTCATCTCTGAGCTTGGGAGCTTCGCGATTAGTCGCAACTTGGATGATTCTAGCAGAACTTTTCAGTTCGTCAATCATCTTTTTCATTCTTTTTTTTCAAAGATCAGTTGCTTTCAAGCGCTCGTTGCGTTCGTTGCAAGCAACAGGTATAAGTATACCAACTTTCTCAGAACCGCAAGAGGATTTTTTCAAAAAAGGGCAAATTGATAAAATCCTTGCAAATGGAACCTCTCACACGCCGAATTTTTGCAGTTCCTGAACGTACACTTCCCCTATTTCGCTCAGGGGTATTTGCCTTTTCTTTATATACCCGATCGTCATTTTCTCCTTCGTCTCAAGGGGAACCGTTTGATATAATTCCCCGTTGAGATCCTCGCAGATCACCCCGCTACACAGAGTGTATCCGTTGCAACCGATCATCAAGTTCAACATTGTGGCGCGGTCCGACGCCTTGATAATCTGACGATACGGATAGGAGCTCATGACTTCTTCAGCGAGATAAAAAGCGTTTGCGCTTCCCTGCTGGAAGGATAGGCACGGATACGGGCCCAAATCTTCCATATTCAAGACGGGGCGGTTGGCGAGTGGGTGTTTCCGCGCCAAATAAACGGAAATAGGACAGTCGAAGAGGCGCACGAATTCCACTTCGGCGGCGTAGAAAACGCGGGTCATCGCATCGCGGTTAAAGGAATCGAGATACAAGACGCCAATTTCGCTTTTCATATTCTTCACGTCGTCGACGACGTCGATGGTTTTCGTTTCATAGATAGCAAACTCGTAGTCGTCGGCGCGGTATTTCGCAATCGTGCGCATAAAAGCCTGGACGGCGAAGGTGTAATGCTGCAAGGAGACGGAAAACTTTCTCTTCCTTGACGCAGAGGAACCGTATTTCTCCACCAAGAGACGATATTGTTCCAGAATCTGTTTCGCATATCCCAGAAACTCTTCCACCTCGCTCGTCAGGGTAACTCCCCGATTGGTGCGGATGAAAAGAGCGATATGAAATTCCTTTTCAAGTTCACGAACCGAGCTTGAAAGACAAGACTGCGACACTAAAAGTTCGTTTGCGGCGGCGTTAAAGGATCCTTTTTCTGCGATCGTGACCGCATACAAAGCCTGCAGTAAGGTCATTTTCTTTCCTTATATATCATGTCATGTCATGAGATTTGGCGAGCGCAAATCCATAGCGGCGACGTCCCCGATGACGATCACCGCCGGCGGAGTCACGCCCGCTTCGCGAACGCGTTTCACAATATTTTCCAACGTCCCTCGCACTTCGAAACGCTTACACGCGTTTCCCCCCGCCAGAACGGCGATCGGAGTTTCCGGCGCCTTTCCTCCCACGCTCAACCCTTTGACGATTTTTTCCAGGGAATCGAGTCCCATCAGGATCACGATCGTCCCCTGAAGAGCCGCGAGGTCTTCATACGATTCGTTCTCCCCGTCGGCGGTTCGAGCGGTCGCGATATGAACGGCGCGACTCCTCCCGCGAGCCGTAAGTGGGATCCCCGCTTCTTGCGGTATGTAAAATGGCGAGGAGACGCCGGGGACGACGTCGTAAGGGATATCGGCTTGACGCAGCGCCTCGACTTCTTCGATAATTCGCGCAAAGAGGAAGGGATCGCCCCCCTTCAATCTGACGACGTTCGCTCCATTCTTCGCGGCTTCGACCATCATCTTATTAATATCGTCCTGTCGAGCGGAGGGCGCTCGCCCTCTCTTCCCCACGGAGATTCTCTTGGCGTCTTTTGGGGCGTAATCGAGAAGCTTTTTGTCGGTTAGTTCGTCGTATAGGACGACGTCTGCCTTTCTAATTTTGTCAATTGCGCGCACAGTCGCAAGAGACGCGTCTCCCGCGCCCGCGCCGACCAAAGAGACGCGTCCCCTCTTTTTAGTCGCGTCGCTAATGACGCGCGACCTTTCTTCTGCGGTTAGCGGACGCCCTTTCGCGACAGCGTCGTCCCATAGTAATCGGACAATTTTCTTCCTGAGATCGAGCTCGACGGCGTCTCTCTTGAGTTTCGCGCGTTCTTTCGCCACAAAATCAAGAATTTCATCAATATTGTCAGGAAGCTGTTTGTCGATCGAATTCTTTAGTCCAGCGGCGGCGCCGGGCGCGACTCCTCCAGAAGACACGGCAACTGTCAAGTTCCCGCGACGCAACGTCGCAGGAAAGACAAAAGACGAGCGTTCCGGATCGTCAACAACATTAACTAAAATATTCCTTTCCTTGCAGAAAAGAGAAATTTTATTGTTAATCACTTTATCGTCCGTCGCGGCGACGACTAGAAAGAAATTATCGTTTAAATCTTTTTCTTCAAATAATTTTTGAACAACTTTAACGCCTTCGATTTCTTTTATTTCAGAAAGTACATTATTTGCAACGACGGAGACGTCGGCGTCAAAGTCTCGCAATTTGCGAATTTTAGAAAGCGCCACGTCGCCGCCGCCGACAACGAGCGCTTTCCTGTCCTTAAGATCAATCATAAAAGGGAAATAAGCCATTTAAATTCCCTTGTTTCATTTTCCTTCGTAGGCGTCGCGAACTTTCTTGGTAAAGTCCTCCCATCCGAGTCGTTCCAATGTTTTGACGAATCGCTCGCCTTTTTGCGCGTTCTTTTCAAAATATTCAAGGGTAACGTCGGTCACTCTGAAGAGCGCGTCTTTAGACTCGATCATGGGGAGAAGGTTCTTCCCGCGAATAACGTCGTTTCCAAAGGTGCCGGCAAAGGAGACGACAAATCCAGGTTTTCCGTCAATCGCCTTTTTTGGACAAAGCCGCGCGCACTTTCCACAGCGATGGCACTTGTTTTTGTCGACGACGATTTTCCCATCGACTAGAGAAATCGCCTTCCTGCGGCAGATCCTAACGCATGCGCCGCAGCGAACGCAATTCTCCTCGTTCCACGTAACTTCCATTCCCCCCTTCACACCCAAATCGTTTTCTTCCGCTTTGAGACAGTTGTTGGGGCAACCGGTGACGCCGAACTTAAATTTATGGGGAAGCATCTTTCCAAAATACCTCTTGTCGAGTTCTTCCGCGATTTCATAGGCGTCGATACATCCGCTTGGACAACACCGTCCCCCTTGGCAGGCGGTAACAGTTTTCACGCGCGGCCCGGAGGCGCCTAGCTCGACGCCCCCTTGATGAAGTTCTTCGACGATCGCGTCAATGTCCTCAAGTTTTACAAAGGGAATCTCGACGCCTTGTCTTGAGGTGAGATGCACATACCCATGCGCGTACTTTTTGGCGACTTTAGAAATCGTGTCGAGCTGCTCGACAGAGATATTTCCCCCTAGTACGCGCAATCGCATTGAGAAGGCGTCCTTCTGCTTTTGAAGCATAAAGCCGTTGGCTTTAAGTTTGGAATAATCGGTAGACATATTCGTCTCCTGTGAAAACCGGCGTATAAACATATTGAAGAACGCGTTGCGCTCAGCGTCCTATTTTAACACATCGAAAAACCAAAAAAAGGGCCGCTATGGAATCGCTCAGTACTTATTGGCGTTCCTTCGGTCCACGGTCAAGGCGACGGGGTCTTTCCCCGGTCCTCGTATAATCCAGCGAGCGAAATCGCCTTCTTTTTCGACAGTCATAGTCGCTCCGCGCCCTCCAATATCGGCGCCGAGATAATATTCCACGGCGCCGAAATGGCACGCCTTCAAGCAAGAGGCGCATCCCCAACATTCTTGAGGTCTTTTAATCTTCGCCTTTCCGTCGACGTCGCGCTTAATTAAATTTCCCGGGAACGCTTCCACACAGGCCCCGCACCCGACGCATCGCTCGCGTTCAATGTAAATGCTCATAGGTTTCTCCCTTCACCAGCTCCCTTTTAATAATGTGAAAACGCTCGCCGTCAAATCTAGAGTTTACGTAATACTCAGCGGATTCGTCGAGATTCGGGTAGTCGGAGTTGACGCCAAACCCGGGCCATCGCGTTTCGTGCCGGGCGCGCAAATGGGCGATGAGAGCGCGACGCGTCGTAATGCGATCATACAACTCGTAGAGTCTCAACAATTCGTCGGCGTCTTTGACGCGAACCTGTTTCGCCAACGCGTCGACGACGTCGATCCCCTCGGTCGCCAAATCTAGCTGACTTGAATTGAAGGTATACCCGGCGGAGCGTCCTCCCGCGTAAACGTCCATCGTCTTCTGCATCGCTTCTTCCAACTCCTCGACGCTATAGAGGGAGTCGTCCGCAAGTTCGAGCCTTTCCTTATATTCGTCAAGGAACGGACGCGCAATTCGCGCCGCTTCCTCTTCGCCAACGGGTAAGAGGGAATCCAAATCGTCCAGGACGGATTCTGCGGCGATCTCCCCTTCGGCGAGAGCTCCCGTGACGAACTTCTTGGGCGCGCCCCCCACGACGTCGCCTGCCGCGTAGAGCCCGCGCAACGTTGAACGCCTTCCGACGTCGACCCAATATCCGCTAGCGGTATGTCCTCCGACAATGTAGGGTTCAGTCCCCTCGATCTGCACGTTATGAGAAGATGGGAACTCTCCGGTTTCGAGCCATTTGAGGGTCTGCGCGGGGACCATATTCAGGTACGCCTTACATAGGCTCTCTTCTTCGTCGTGGGAAATCCCCTTTGTCGCAAGATAACAAGGGCCTCTTCCCAACGCGGCCTCGTGAGTCGCCCCGCATGCGCGCCCCGACGTCGACTTTCCATAGCGCGACGCGTAATTTTCACCCAACGCGTTCACCTCTTGCACGCCGACGCCAAGCGCAATCGTCCCCGTCGGAGCGATCGTATCCTTAATTCTCTGCGCGACAAACCTCATCTCGAAAGTCGTCATCTCCGCGCCCGCGCGAATCCCCATCGCGTACCCCGCCCTCGTGTTAAAGGGAGAATACCACATCTTATGCCGCGAAAATCCCGGATTATTAGGTCGATATAGCCCGGACGCGCCCCCCGTGGCGACGATAACGGCGCGCGCTTCAATAATGAACGCGGTTTTGTAATCGACGGAAAACCCGACGGCGCCGCATACGCGTCGATCGGCGTCCAAAAGCAAATCCGAGACGTTGATATGATTGACGATGGTCACGTTCTCATAACGATTCATCTCGTTTACGAGAATCGGCTTGATATTCTCGCCGTTGATTTTGATATTCCGCTTCCCTCGCGAAACATAGTTCCCGTCCTTGTCCTTCAAGATGACAAGGCCCATTTTTTCGAGATCGGCAGTAATGCGATTGAAGCGTTTCGCGATGGAGAGGACGAGGTCGTCGCGAATAATCTTAGCGGCGTCCCATCGTACATATTCCAAATATTCTTCGACGGTATGTCCCGGCGTAATATAAGCGTTCAACGCGTTGACGCCCGCGGCGAGGCATCCCGAGCGCTTCACATTAGCCTTCTCCAAAACCAAGACAGACAGCTCCGGATTCTTCCGCGCGGCGGTAATCGCGGCGTAACATCCCGCCGTTCCGCCGCCAATCACGAGCAAGTCCGTTTTCAAGGTTTTGGAGTTCAAAACTTCGTCTTCCATTTCAGCTCATCCTAGAGTCGTATCTCTGTTCGTCCATAATATATGGACGCTAGTTTTTATTCAAAATCAACCTGTATTCTTTAAAATAAGACGTTTATTCTCTATTTACAGACGCTAGCGTTCAAATAACTCTAGCGTCTCCATATACCAGATAACGACGCTTTCCGACTTAATCGCGCGATTTTTCACGAGATCGACGCTGTCGCCATGAACGATCATTAGGCGATGAATCAACGTGTCCACGCGTTCTCCTACGGAAACGAAAGGTTGAACGATACTTCTGACCGACGGTATCACGGAGTCGCGGACTCTCACGCGAATCTCCAGGAGGTTTCCGCGGAAGACGACGTCCTCGACGATTCCCTCTTCGGCGGCGCGTACATACTGTTCGTTCTCCCCCTCTTTGAAGACGGAAACAAACTCTGGGCGAACCAAAGCGTACGAACCGCTCCCGGCGGAGTCGAAGTTTTGAAAATCGCCGTAATTATCCACGCGTTCCGGTCGCCCGATAAAAGAGGCGACAAAGGGCGTTTGGGGATTCGAATACAATTCGGTCGGCGGGCCGACTTGCTCGACGCGTCCTTGATTCGTGACGATGATTTCGTCGGCAACTTCGATCGCCTCTTCTTGGTCGTGCGTCACGAAGATGCTCGTGATATTGAGACTTGAGATCATCCTCCGCAACCATGAGCGTAGTTCTAGTCG
Source organism: uncultured Thermoguttaceae bacterium (assembly GCA_934725735.1). GTDB lineage: Bacteria > Planctomycetota > Planctomycetia > Pirellulales > Thermoguttaceae > RUG369. The sequence continues at coordinate 2,334 of CAKVCP010000095.1, read as the reverse complement.
AACCTTCGCGTCGATAGCGGCAAAAGGTTCGTCGAGTAAGAGGAGGCTTGGTCTTGGCGCCAAAGCGCGGGCAAACGCGACGCGTTGCCGCTGTCCTCCGGAAAGCTGGCTCGGAAATCTCTTTTCAAGGCCTTCGCAGTTGATGAGTTTTAACAACTCGTGAACGCGATCGGCGACCTCCGCTTTCGGGGTCTTCTTCAAACGCAAACCGAAGGCGATATTGTCAAAGACGGTCATGTATCTGAAGAGCGCGTAACTTTGAAAAACGAATCCGACGCCGCGTTCGTTCCCCGGCACGTCGTTCATCACTTTTCCGTCGATGAGAACCTCCCCGGAATCGGGATGTTCGAGTCTAGCGATCATTCTTAAAATGGTGGTTTTGCCACTACCGGACGGGCCTAATAGAGCGACCAGCTTTCCGCGATCGATCGCAAACGAAACGTTGTTTGAGGCGCGGAAGTTTCCGTAACTCTTGTTAAGTCCGCGCAGTTCGACATAATTCTCCTGAAGAGCCATTCGTATTCTTTCCTTTACTTACGAAGATCGAGATCCTTACCGCCTTTTTTCTCCAGCCAAACCCGCAGAATAAGAATCAGAACGGCGCAGACAACTAAAATACTCGAGGCGGCAAAAGCTCCGGTGAAGTCGTATCCTTGATACAAGAGCTCGACATACAACGGCAAAGTGTTTGTTTTTCCGCGTAAATGTCCCGAGAGGACGGAGACGGCGCCCAATTCCCCCATAGCGCGCACGGCGCATAAAATGACGCCGTACAGGAGCGCCCATTTGATATGGGGCAAGGTCACGTTTTTGAAGATGGTCCACGTTTTCGCTCCCATGAGCGCGGCGGCTTCCTCTTCGTCGGTTCCTTGCGCCGAGAGGACGGGAATGAGTTCGCGCGAGATGAAGGGGAAGGTCACAAAAATCGTCGCAAGAACGACCCCCGGAACCGCGAAAACAATCTGAATCCCCGCCTTTTCGAGGTACGGATACAACCAACTTTGTCTACCAAAGGTTAATATGAAAACGAGACCTGCAATGATAGGCGACACAGCGACGGGCAGATCGATGAGCGCGGAAATGAGCTTCTTTCCGTGAAACGCGTACTTGGTAATGCACCATGCGGAAACAATTCCAAAGATTGAGTTCACAACGATCGCCCAAATGGTCGTTTCGAGAGTCAGTATGGCGGCTTTTACTGCGTACGGATCGCTAATCGCCGCCCAATACGTTTTGACGCCCTGTCTCAAGGCGACGTAGAGGATATACGCCAGAGGCGTCGCCATAAAGAGTATCAAAAAGAGAGCGCTCGACGCGATGCAGAACGCTCTCAGCGGTCCGCTATTTTTCTTATCTCAACTTCTTTCATCTTTCTCTCCACCCTACGCGTTCGCATTGACGCGTTTCGCCGTACGCGCTTGCACGTACGCGTTGACGGACAATATCACAAAAGCGAAGAACAACATGACAAGAGCGATGCTTGTCGCGCTCGCGTAATCATATTCCTGAAGCTGGGCCATAATCATGAGGGGCGCGATTTCCGTCTTATACGGGATATTCCCCGAGATGAAGACGACGCTTCCGTACTCCCCCAGCCCCCGCGCGAACGCGAGAGAAAAGCCCGAAAGGAGCGCGGGAACCAATTCCGGCAGGACAACGGTCGTGAAGATTTTCCACCGATTCGCACCGAGTAGAAACGCGGCTTCTTCGTACTGGATATCGATCTTCTCAAGGACGGGCTGAACGGTTCTCACCACGAAAGGAATTCCGATAAAGATGAGCGCCACGACGATTCCCAAAGGCGTGTACGCAATATCGACGTCGAAGTACCGGTGGAAAAAGGATCCGACAAGCCCGTTGTTCGTCGTCATGTAGGTCAATGAAATACCCGCGACGGCAGTCGGAAGCGCGAAGGGCAACTCGATAGCGCCGTCGATCAAACGCTTCCCCGGAAAGTCGTAACGCACAATGGTCCACGCAAGGATAAGTCCCATGACGGCGTTGATCGCGGCGGCGATGAACGCCGTTTTGAGCGAGACCGCGTAGCTCGCCAGAATTCGCGGGGCAGTCACGGCGTCCCAAAATTCCTTGACGGTCAATTGGGCGGAAAATAGCACGAGCGAACAAAGGGGAATGACGACGATCAAGCTCAAAATAGTGATCGTCAATCCAAAGGAGAGGTCAAAGCCGGGGATGACGCTCCGATTTCGAAACCTTTTTTCATACCAGATAACTCCTACTTTAATTGAAGCGATCGATCCCCGAGGGGTTACCTTTCATAGATAGAATCGAAGATTCCGCCGTCGACGAAGCGCTTTTTACGAGCAGCTTCCC
>CAKVCP010000094.1 GCA_934725735.1 uncultured Thermoguttaceae bacterium | reverse complement strand
TCAACATAAGGAAGCAGAATTTGCCAAAGCAACCACAGAAACCAAAAGAAGAACCGATTGAACTCAAAGGCACAGTGACGGAAGAAGTGCGCGGGGCGTTTCTCGTGAAGGTCGACGACATGGATCACACGGTTCAGTGCACTCTCGCTGGAAAGATGCGTCGTTATAAGATTCGCGTCGTTCCCGGCGATCGAGTTCGAGTTGAAGTCACTCCTTACGATCTCAATCATGGTCGAATCAGTTTCCGTGAACGTTGATTTCGCGGAAAAGCATCCCATCTTCCCAAGTCCCAAGTTTATAACAGAACTTAGGACTTTTTTAATTTCCTAGTCCACTCAATAAAAAACCCCGACGTCAAACGCCGGGGTCTTTTTTATTTCAACAAACGCCGTCTTGAAGAATCAGACGGAAATACGATCGATGAGGTTCGTCACCTGAACGGCGCCGCTTCTGCGTCCGACGATCACGTTTTCGAAGGGGGACAAAATGAGCTGCCCGGAGAGTTCCCCCGCCATAACCCCCGTCGCTCCTTGGTGGATCGCGTCGACGGCAAAGCAACCAAGACGCGTCGCCAGGATACGGTCGCCAGGCACGGGAGTTCCGCCGCGTTGCACGTGTCCCAAAACGACCGAACGCATTTCGTAAGGAGCGCCCGCGTCTTTGAGAGCGTTAAGAAGCGCGTTGGCGCCGCCGAAATCGTCCCCTTCCGCGACGACCATGAGGAGCGAACGCTTGCCCATCGCCTTGAAGCGACGAAGACGACGCACTATATCCTCGACGTCTGTCTTAACCTCGGGGGTCGCCACAAGTTCGCAACCGCCCGCTAGCGCGATATACGCGGCAAGGTCGCCGCAATGACGCCCCATCACTTCGACGAGGAACATCATGTCGTGACTACCGGCGGTATCGCGAAGCTTATCAACCGCTTCCACGCCAGTTTGAGTCGCCGTTTGGAAACCGATCGTGTAATCTGAACCGAGCAAATCGTTGTCGATCGTTCCCGGGAGTCCGACGACCTGTCCTTTCCAGAAGGAACCTAAAGCGAGAGCGCCGGACAAGGTGCCGTTGCCGCCGATCGTGATCAGAGCGTCGAAGCCGTGCCGCGTCAAGATTTCCGCCGCCTGCTTTTGTCCCTCTTCTTCATGCATACGCATACAACGACTGCTATTCAAAAACGCGCCGCCGCGATTCGTAAGGCCCGAGACTTCGCGCGGGTTAAGCTTATGATCCTTGCCGTCCTCGTCCATTCCGCCCCAGATATCTTCGTCAAAGATTCCTTGATATCCATGTCGAATGCCGACAATGACGTCTCCGTACTTTTCACCTGCGCGAACGATCGCGCGCAAACAGGGGTTCATACCAGGTGCGTCGCCACCGCTGCACAACACGCCAATCTTCATTTTACTACTCTCCGATGAAAAATATCGTAATAAAACGGGAGCGTTCCCCCGTCTCTTCAGTCTATCGTCTGCGCGATTAACGCAAGTTGTTCTATTCGAAACGCCATAAATTCGCCGACGTCACAAGGCCGCCGGGGATTCTCCGTCGTCTTCGCTTTCGTCGGGCGCTTCAAAAGCGTCGCCCCCCTCAAACGCGCCGTCAGATTCCGCGCTATTGGCCGCGTCAAACTCCTCTAGGTTAAAATCGCTTGAGCCGCCGTCGCTCTTCTTCGCAAACCACGTGCTGGGGTTATACCATTTCGTCTCGCTTTCTTTCGCCTTTCGTTCCGCGCGCTCTCGCGCTTCTTCGCTCTTCACGACCGCTTCGACGTCGCGAACCTTCTTGAAGACGCCCGCTTTGTAGCCTGGAAGCGCGTCGATCGCCAGCGGACACTCCGCCGCCTCGGAACCCGAGTCGCTCGCGTAAAGGAGTTTCTTCGTCTTCGCTTGCGTGAGGAACGAAACGACGTCGGGATACGTGCCGCCTAATTCAACCAACGCGCGAATCACGTCGTCGACCTTATAGCTAACGCGGCGCTGTTCGTCGATTCCGTCTCCCGACTCGTAACGCTTCACAATGACGTCGTTGTCTTCCGTGCGAACCGTCAAACGAGGATTCGCTTCCACGTCGACTTCCCCGCGCAGGTAGATTTGATCCGCATTGAACAAAACGATCTCCGGACGCGAACTTTGCGTAATATGCACGTACGACGGGCCGCCGCTGTTGAGGCAGTGGTAGCTAAACTGGTCGGCCATATTCTCGCCTTGGATCATATAATCCGTCGGATTACGCGTCCATAACGCGCGGAACGCCCCGTAACGCGTCTCGATATTCGGCTCGCTCAACAACTTGCGCAGCTCGGCGTCGACGTCGAAAGACGTCTTCATCGTCACGCCCAGAGTCGCGAGAGCCGCAGGACGATACTTCGAACTTTCACGCGCGAAATCGGTCAAAATCTTCGCGACTTTCGGACGATCTTGACGGATATTGAAGTAAGCCGCCGTAATCGCCGAATTGAATCGGACGGCGTCGTTAGTCGAATCCAAGCCGCGTCGGATCGCGTCGACGACCTTCGCGTTGCTCGAACCGATCGCCTCCAGCTGAATCGCGGCGAATTCGGAGTTGTCAGGATTCAACAACTGTTCGGAAAGACGGTTGACGCGTTCGTTCAGTTCGTCGGTCGTCTCGTAGAAGGAAATCGCGCAAACGACGTTGACATAACGAATAACGTTCTCTCGATATTCCTCCGGAATCTCCAAATTAATACGCGCGGCGCCTGCCTTAGCTTCCGCCACCTTCTTTTTGCCCGCGTAACCGGGACGCGTATAGCTAAAACGTTTATTGATGACGTCTTCAATACGCTGCGCGACGCCTGCGGAACGTTCGTCTTCTTTCAACTCCAGCCAAATAGGACGCGGACGCGTCACCACGGCGCCCCCGATGATCTTACCCTGTTTGTACGCAAGAGGGCTGCCCTTCTCGATAAGATTCGGGTCGAGGGTGACAAAACCGTTGACGACGCCCAGACGATACCCGCGTCTTACGATATCCGCCGTCATATATTGGTACATTTCGGCGTCTTCAACATAGCCGTTCTGAATACTGCTCGCTTCGGAATTGGGAAGGAGTTTGATGGTCGCGTCGAGACGATCCCCTTTTTGCGCGCCGGGGGGGACGATCGTTTCCAAAAGAACAATCGCGGTGTTTAGCGAGGCGATCTCCGACTTAGCGGTTCGCTTTCTTTCAATATCGCGACTCATGTCGTTCAACACGAGCTGCTGATACGAAGAAGGCGGTTCGTCGGCACCCGTTCCGCGCAATCCCCTGACTAACGTCGCGCCCTCGATCTTCGCCGCGTTCACATTGGCCGGACGCGCCAAGTCCTGAACAAGGCGCCCCTTGTTCGCCAAGACCTTGCGCTGCTGTTCCTGCATCGGATCAACCTTAGGAACCTTATTCGTACAGCCCGTCGCTGCAAACGTAGCAAGGATTAGTACGGCGATCGTGATTCTAAACATTCTTTTTCCTTCTATATTAACGGCGTTGCCACGCGTCTAAAGTACTCGTAGCGCAATCATAAGCAAGTCAAGCGTTTGGCGTCAACGTCAATAATGAAGGATCCTATAAAAAACGGCGGCCAATAGCCGCCGATCTTCTCCATTTCCCGTCGCTGATCACTTAACGAATTCAGCGATGCGATCAAAGGCTATTTCCAAGGTTTCCATGCTGGCGGCAAAGGAAGCGCGCGCGTAACCGTCGGCGAAGAACGCGCTGCCGAAAACCGTCGCGACCTTCTTCTGTTCGAGAAGCGCGAGGCACCAATCCCTGTCCGTCCTAACTTCCACGCCGCCGTACGTGCGACCGAGGAAATTCTTAATATTCATGAAAGCGTAGAACGCGCCGTCCATCTGAGGCGCGGAAAGACCTGGAATTCCGGCGATACGTTCCGTCACGTAATTGCGACGCTTTTCAAACTCGACTTTCATCGCTTCAACGCAGCTCTGATCTCCTTCAAGCGCCGCCAACGCCGCATACTGACTGATGCTGCAGGGGTTGGACGTTTCCTGAGATTGAAGGCTGCTCACCTTCTTCGTAAACGCTTCGGGAGCGAGAAGCCACCCGATACGCCATCCGGTCATCGCGTAGGTCTTGCTAACGCCGCCGATAAGGATCGTGCGCTCTTGAAGTCCGTCGAGAACCGTCGGGAAGCTAGTGAAAGAACGGCCCCCGTAGACGAGGCGTTCATAAATTTCGTCCGCGATCACGACAAGATCTTTCTCAACGACGATCTTAGCAAGCGTCAAAAGTTCGTCGCGAGTATAACACGATCCGGTCGGGTTCGAAGGATTGCATAGAAGGAGCATTTTCGTCTTGGGAGTAATCGCGGCGAGGAAAGCGTCGGCGGTCAGTTTGAAATCGTCTTCCTGCTTCGTTTCGACGATCACGGGGATCGCTCCGCACAGTTTAATGAGCTCGGCGTAGCTCACCCAGCACGGCGCGGGCAAGATCACTTCGTCCCCAGGATTAAGGGAGGTGAAAAAAGCGTTGTGCAACGAATGTTTGGCGCCGCACGACACGACGCATTGAGTCGGCTTATAGTCGAGTCCAAAACGATTCTTATAATCGCGACAGACCGCCTCTTTGAGTTGAGGAATACCGCTGGAAACGGTATAACGCGTGTGTCCGGCCTTCATTGCCTCGATCGCCGCTTCGCAAATATGCTTAGGCGTGTCGAAATCAGGCTCGCCTACGCTGAGGTTATAAACCGTCTCACCCGCGCTCTTGAGCTCCTTCGCCTTCGCCGACATGGCAAGGGTTGCCGAGGGCTCGACGCCTTGAACGATTTTAGAAACCTCAATAGACATTTTTAAACTCCCTCTATTATCAGTTTACGTAATGTATTTTTAGTCAGAACAAGATGCAACATTTGTTCTTTATTGATTTTATCCAACTCAAGCCAACGATTCGATTCTTTTGTCTTCAATTTTTCAAAACGAAAATATTATAACAACGCCCCTAATACCCGCAAGGAGCAAAAGAGGCGCCTCAAATAAAATTCAATTTTTCTCAAAAACCAAGTCGTCGCGTTGAGTTCAGACGTCCGCCGGCGGAACGTAGCCGGGCGCGACATATTTCACGACGACCTTTGAATGAAGACCGCCGCGCGGCGTAAATTCCGACGTCAATTTAAGATAGCGAGGCTTCATCACGGACACGAGATCGTCGACGATCTCATTCGTCAACCGTTCGTAAAAGACGCCTTGATTACGAAAAGCCTGGAGGTAGAACTTCAGACTCTTGAGTTCGACGCACTTTTGATCCGGAATGAACGTAAAGGTCAACGTGCCGTAGTCAGGCTGTCCCGTAACGGGGCACAAAGAGGTGAACTCAGGGCAAACGTGCGTGATAACGTAATCTCTTCCGGGGAACGGATTGTCAAAGAGGACAAAAATTTCCGGAGACGGCTTTTTTGCTATAACGTCTGGCATAACGATTCCTATATTTTGATCTAGCGCGGTTACCGCGCAAAATTTCAAGCGTTCAGTTCGATTCCGCAGTATCGTTTTTCGTCATTTGCAGCACTTCGGCGGCAAGAGAGCGATAATCTTCGGCGCCATTCGACTTGGCGTCGTAATCGAAGATCGATTGACCGTAACTCGGCGCTTCCGCCAAACGGATATTGCGTCGAATATTCGTATCAAAGACGAGCACGTCGCGCCACGCGGCGGGACGTCCTTCGTGCTGGTCAAAGAACGATTTCACGTCGTTTTTAACGTCGTTCGCAAGGGTCGTTCGACCGTCGTAAAGGCAGAGAACAACGCCCGAGACGCGCAACTTGGAGTTGAGTCGCTTCGAAACAAGTTCGATCGTCTCAAGGAGTTTGCTCAAGCCGTGCAACGCGAGGAAGTGCGGCTGAAGAGGAATAATCACCTCTTCGACGGCGACAAGCGCGTTCAAGGTCAAAACCCCCAAGGAAGGAGGACAATCGACGATGATAAAATCGAACTCCATATTATCTTCGGCGATCTTGTCCGCAAGGATCTTCTCGCGTCCAAGGACGCTCGCCAACTCGAAATCGGCGGCGGCTAGATCCAAATGCGCGGGGACGAGCCAAAGATTTTCAAGCGCCTGGCGACGCACGGAATCGAGGGAGACGTCCTTGACCAACACGTCGTAAACGGAAGGGAATTCGTGTTCAAAGGTCAAGCCTAAATGCAAGGACGCGTGCGCTTGGGGATCAAGGTCGATCAACATAACCTTAAAACCAGCGGCGGCGAGAGCCGCGCTAAGATTGACCGACGTCGTCGTCTTGCCGACTCCGCCCTTCTGATTCATGATCGCTATTGTGCGCATAATCGCCCCCACAACCTACGAAGACGCCGCGCGGCAAGACAAAGAACAACGCGTTCTCGTCATAGCGCGGTTAGACACGAAAGTATAAACGAAAAGGAGTAATTACGCAAGGGCGCAAGAAACGAAAAAAGCGCGCCCTATCCTCGAGGATAAAGCGCGCTTCATTTATCTCAGACTAAAAGCGCGAATCAGTTGCAGCTAGGAGCGGTCGCGGCGGCTTCCATCGGAGCGCAAGGCGCGCAAACGTTGACTTGAACCGGAACCTGATAGGTGCAGACGCGAGGAACCGTGCGGGTAACCGTGTAAGGAACCTTCGTGCAGACGAGCTGGTAACCGCAAACGTTCTTGACGTACTGAACGGGCTTCATGACCGTGTCGTAAACGGTGCAGGTCTTGACTTCAGGAACGACTTTGCAGACCTTGTAGTTGACGACTTTGCTGACCTGTTCGGGGACGCAACGCGCGACTTTGCAGGTGACGGTGCGAACTTGCTGCTGCGGGACGCAGCGCGTCACGTTGTAGGTGCAGGTTTTCGTCTCGGGGACGATCTTGCAGACCTTCTTGTAGACGGTGCGAGTACGCTGTTCAGGGACGCAACGAGTCACGTTGTAAGTGCAGACTTTCGTTTCGGGAACGATGCGGCAAACGTTGTAGCAAACGGTGCGAGTGCGCTGTTCGGGGACGCAACGAGTCACGTTGTAGGTGCAGGTCTTCGTCTCGGGAACGCATTCGTAAACTTTGCGAACGATCGTGCGGCAGCGCTGCTGAGGAACGAGTTTGCAAACGTTGTAGGTATAGGTCTTCGTTTCGGGAACAAGCTTGCAGACGTTGTAGCAAACGATGCGGGTGCGCTGTTCGGGGACGCAACGAGTCACGTTGTAGGTGCAGGTCTTCGTCTCGGGAACGTTGCGATAGCAGGTCTTATAGACGGTGCGGGTGCGCTGTTCGGGGACGCAACGGGTTACGTTGTAGGTACAGGTTTTGGTTTCAGGAACAAGCTTGCAGACGTTGTAAGAAACGGTGCGGGTGCAGGTCTGAGGAACCATGCGGGTGCAAGTAACTTCCTGCATGCAAGTTTGAGGAACCCAAACTTTGCGGGTAGCGGTCGTCGGGGGGCACTGGACGGCGCAAATCTTGTAGGTCTGCGGAGCGCAAGGATCGCAAGGATTGCAGCAAGCGACACGACGATAGACGACTTTTCCAGGAACCGTATAGGTTTGTTCCTGCCAAGAACCAGTCTGAACCGGAACTTGCTTGGCGTAGGTCTGAGGAACCATCGTGCAGTAAGGAACCTCTTTCGTGACCGTCTCGGTAACGGGACGCATAACTGTGTAGCAACGCTGACGCTGTTCGGTGACGGGCGTCATGACGGTGTAGCAGACCTGCTGAGGAACCGTGTACGCTTCGAGGCGATTGACGGTATAGGTGCGGGTCTTCTGTTCGGTAACGGGAACCATAACGGTGTAAGGAACCTGCTTCTGGCATTGCTGGACGACGCGGCGATTCACCGTGTAGCAACCCTGACGCTGTTCGGTGACAGGAACCATGACGGTGTAATTAACCTGTTGAGGAACTTCGCGGCAGACTAAGCGATTGACGGTGTAAGTGCGGGTCTTCTGCTCGGTAACGGGAACCATAACGGTGTAAGGAACCTGCTTCTGGCGTTGTTCGACGACGCGACGATTCACCGTATAGGTGCGCTGACGCTGTTCGACGACGGGCTTCATGACCGTGTAGCAAACTTGCTGGGGAACGGTTTCCCAAACGCGTTTCTGAACGGTGTAAGTGCGGGTCTTCTGTTCGGTGACGGGAACCATAACGGTGTAAGGAACCTGCTTCTGAACAGTGTCGTAGACGACGCGATTGACAGTACGAGTAACGGTCTTCTGCGCGTTTTCCCAAACCGTGCGATTGACGGTGTAGGAAATCTGTCGAGCGTGTCTTTCAGGAACGTATTTTGTACAAGTAATCTGACGCGTAACCGGAACTTTCTGTACGGCGTTGCGATAGCAGACGACTTGTTCTTTCTCAAAAACGACCTTTCGGCACGTTTTCATCACGGTGTTACACTGGGCGGCGAACTCGCACGCGCTCGGTCGCACCGCAGTATAGGAGCAAGCTCCACAGTACGCGGCCTGCGCTTTCTCCGCGGAGAACGCGGCTAGCGCGATGACCGCCAAAAGGGCCGCGCCAAATAAATTTTTCATCTCAACCTCCATAATACACTAACGGACTAAACCGTCTCCATCCATGTCGCAACGCATCGTAAAGTCCCGCGCGTCGACGCTTTTCGCGCGACGGCGACAACTTACCGCCCGGAGACGCGCAAGCCGGACG
>CAKVCP010000093.1 GCA_934725735.1 uncultured Thermoguttaceae bacterium | reverse complement strand
CCTTCTCCGTGATTATCCACCTCAGATATCTTGACGCGTCTTCTGGAGTAAGTTCTTTTTCATCGCCGTCTCCAATAAGTAGGAAAGTTTGTCCGATTCTAACCGTTTCCAACAAAAACGCGCGACGGCAAGGATGGAGAAGGGAAGTCCTGAACCGTCGGCCCGACAGACGCACGACGTCGGACGCGTTTAGCGGCGTTCGAATTTGCGTTTATTTTCTATACACCACTCTTCCGCGTACGAATCCGCGTCGACCACAAGGGGAATTTGACGGTCGATCGCGTTTTCTTCGATCGTCGTGACTCCGCTCGAAAGAACGAGCTTGGCGAGGAAGCGCTGCGTCGGGAACGCGTTGGCGCAGATCGTCGCCACGCTCGGCGGTACTTCGTACTCCGTCTCCTTTTTCCCCGAGGGGTAGAGGACGAGTTCGAGGCCGGAGCTCGAGAAGAGAACCCCGTCGCGCGACGCGTAACCTTGGCATAACGGGGCGCATCGAAGTTCGGTGAGGTTCGTGGTTTCGACGAAGGGGACACCGTCGAGCGACGTAAGCGTCGACGGAAGAAGGAGCGACTCGACGCTCCGACACCCGCAAAACGCGTCGTCGCCGATCATTTCAAGCCCTTCCGGAAGCGCGATCTCATGGAGCACCACGCAACCGCGGAACGCCCGCGCGCCGATCGTCTTGAGTCCCGCCGGAAGACCGATCCGTTCGAGGCGTCCGCACATCCAGAACGCGTCTTCTTCAACCTCCGCGACCCCCTTCGGAAGGTCGATCGCTTCGAGAGAAGAGCCCGCAAACGCCCCCCGACCGATCCGTTCGACCGTCGCGGGAATCTCGATTTCGTGAAGATTCGACGCGAACGCAAACGCGTACGGCGCGATCTCTCGGCAGAAATCGGGGATGACAAAACGGCGCTGCGGCAAACCTGCGGGGTACGCGACGAGCCTCTTCCCGTCGTGCGTGTAGAGAGCTCCCTCGTATTCCATGTATCGGGCGTTGCCTCCGTCGACTTCGATCCGTTGCAGCGCGTTGCAGAACGCGAAGACGCCAAGCCCGAGCTCTTCGACGCTCGCAGGGATCGACGCGTATTCGAGGTACGAACAGTCGCTGAAGCACCATGCGCCGACGCGCCGCACTCCCTCGGGAAGCTCCACTTGTCGCAGCGCGTACGCCGGATCGTCCCCCGCGCAGTCTTCGAACGCGCTCGCTCCGAGTTCCTCCAGCGTTTCCGGAAACGCGAGACGCTGGATCCCCGAGCACCCGTTGAACGCGTCCTCTTCGATCCTCCTGACGCGAGAGCCGAGCTGGAGCTTCACGATTGAAGAACAGTCTTCGAAAGCCCCCGACCCGACGACTTCCGCCGAATCGGGGATGGCGACGGACGTGAGAGAACTGCACCCGGAAAAGAGGTTCGGCTCGATCTGCGCGAGGTTCTGGGGGAGGCGAATATGCGAGAGCGCGGAGCAGTCCTGAAACGCGCCGGCGCCGAGACGTTCGACGTTCTCGCCCATCATGATCGTTTCGAGTTTGTCGCACTTGGCGAACGCGCGTTCTCCGATCATCTTGACCGAGTCGCGGAGCGTGACGCGCATGAGCGCCGTCGCCCCTTCGAATGCCCCCGCGCCGATTTCGTCCACGTCGTCGAGAAGCTCGAACGTTTCTTCCTTCTTCCCCGACGGATAATAGACGAGAACGCTACGATCTTTCGTGTAGAGAAGACCGCTCGAATCTCGATAAAAATACGGATTGTCATGGTTGAGCTTCACGTCCGAGAGGGACGCGCACCCCGCGAAAGCGCACATGCCAAGGTCGCGGAAATTGCTCGGAAGATAGATCTTTTCGAGAGACGCACAGTCCGCGAACGCGCGCGTGCCTAGTCGTTCAACCTTCTCCGGGAGGAGGAAGAGACCAAGGGAGACGCACTTCTCGAACGCGCTGGTTCCGATGTTTTTGAGACGATCGTTCGTCGTTACCTTCGACAGGTCGAGACACTTATAAAACGCTTCGTTCCCGATATGGACAAGATCGTGCGGGAGGATGATACCCGAGAGCTTCACGCAACCGTAGAAGACGCGGTCGGGAAGTTCGACGAGCGTCTCGGGAAGTTCGACGACCGAGAGCTTCCGACACCCCGCGAACGCCCCGCGCCCGATCGTCGCCACACACGAAGGAACCGTGACCGACGTGAGACCCGCGCACCCCGCGAAGGCGTTGTCGCCGATCTCTCGCGTTTCGACTCCCTCTATCGCGCGAGGTATCGCCATCGGTCCCTCATACGACGCAAGACACCCGGCGACGCGTACCCCCCTCTTCGTTTTTTCCCACTTCAAATATTTCGAAACGTCCGTCATGTTACCTCTCGTTTCCCGTCGTCATGACGCATTATTCGCGCGTTCTCATGATTCTAGCTGTTTCGGAGATAAAAATCAACCCGCCGGAAAGAGGACTCGCGGCGCGCTTCCTCTGCGCTCGAACATTCGCTTCGCCGGTTCCCGCGATTCTCCGCGTAAAAACGCGTTGCGACGTCGAAAGAAACTCTTGACGAACGCGTACTTTTGACGTCTCGGCGCCGAACGTGAAAACGCGGACGATTCGAAAACGCGCTCCCTTTTATCTTGCTTGAGGACTCCCCGACCCCGAGAGACGCACGACGACATATTCGCTATGTTTCGACGTGCGAATCGGTACGCCCCAGCCGCTGATCCCCGAAGAGACGATCGCGGTAGTTCCGCCCTCCAACTTGAGCAAACCGTAGTTGAGACTCGAATGATGCGTGATCCCCGTGACGAGCCCAAAGGGGAATATCTGCCCCGCGTGGGTATGCCCCGAGAGGATCAACGAGTACCCGTCGCGCGCCGCTTGGTCGTAATCGACCGGCTGGTGATCGACGAGGATTCGCGCGGTCGACGCCGACGTCTTGCGCGTCAATTCCGCGAGGCTTCGACGCCTCCGTCCCGCGTCTTCTCGCCCTACGAGCGTCAACGCGTCGTCGACGACGCGCGTTTCGTCGACGAGCGCGCGAATCTCCGATTCGTTCAGCGCCGTCTGAACGTCCCGTTCCGTGTAGTTCGGCGACCGTGCGTAAGGACTGCGGTCGTGATTCCCGTAGACGTAGTAGATTCCGAAACGACTCTTAATTCCCCCAAGGATCGAGAACGCCTCGCGCATCTCCTCGAACGTCGTCCTTTCGTCGACGATATCGCCCCCTAAGATCACGAGATCCGCGTTTTCCGCGTCGAGACGTTCCGCAAGGCGGCGAAGACTCGACGCGTTTGTCGCCAATCCGTGGTGAAGATCGGAGAGAAAGACGATCTTATACCCCTCCGCGCGTAGCGAAACCGGCGCTTCGACCGAATATTCCGTCCTTACCGCATGTCGTATATTGACGTACCCGTACAAGAAAACCGCCGCCGTAAGGACGATCGCGCCGCCCCCCCCGCGATCGACAAGATCCCAGAACGCCGCGCGCTTTTTATCCCACCCCATGCGTCGAACGCCTCGGCGAAGAGACGCGAAGAAGACGAGAAAGACGGTCAAATGCAGGAGCGCGATGAAAACAAAGACCCCGTTCCACGCGACGGCTCCCGCCGCGATCAGGAATAGAATTCCAGGCGCGAACGCGTAGACGAGGAGTCGCGGCGCTCGCGGCGCGTAATACCGCGTTGCAACGACGGCGCGCCGCCACAGATAGAAGCCGATTCCGATAAGAAAGAGAGACGGAAAAAGGCGCCAAAAAAAAAACTCCAAAAGAGGGACATAAGAGGTTCCGGCTATTCGATTAGAGAAAACTTTGAATCCACGATTTGAGTTCCGACGCGGAATGTCGACCGTTGAGAATCTTTCCCGCGACGATCTGCGCGTCTCCCTTCACGGCGCGGCGCAATTCCTCCGCCGTCTTCCCGAATCCGCTCCCGCCGGACGTGGCGAAAAGAACGATCTTCTTCCCCGAAAAATCGTAGCTTTCGAGGAACCGACGAACGATCGTCGGCGCCGTATACCACCATATCGGGAAACCCAAAAAGACGACGGAATGTCCTTCGACGTCCGCGTCGACGTCTTTCAGCTCGGGGTACTCCGCCTTTCCTTTCATCTCCTTAGAGCTTCGCGACTCGGGGTCGCGCCAGTTCAAATCCGCGGTCGTGTAGGGAATCGCGGGCGCGATCTCGTAAAGATCCCCGTCGCACGCCGACGCAAGCTCTTCCGCCGCGCGACGCGTAACCCCCGACGCTGAAAAATACGCGATTAAAATCGATTTGCTCATTCTGTCTCTCCTTGATTTGGACGACGCGTTGTTCAGTAAGCGTCTTTGGGGAACGCTACGTTTAGGGGTATTATATTAAAAAACGCTCTCTTTGACAACTTCCTTCGGGACGTTTGCCGCCAATCGAGGGCCCTTGCGAAAAGCGCGTCTTGCGACGGGCGATCGAAAAAGAAAAGGAAAGCGCGGAGAAGTCGCTTTCCTTTTTTTTGTGGGGGGGACTGTTGAACGCGCGGGCGGCGACGTTGTCAGGCGGTTTCCGGGAGGGAATCGGCGAGGCGTCGCAGCGACTCGGGGGGGACGAATCGCGCGCCTTCGCTGGCGGCGAGTTCGTCGCAACGTTCTAGAAGGGGCTTGAGTCCGAGGGAGAGCGCCCAGTAGCATAGTCCGCCGCGCGTCGCGGGGAAACCGAGGGCGAGGACGAGCGCGGCGTCGCATTCGCGCAGAGAGCCGACGACGCGTTCGTCGACGAGACGTCCCGCTTCGAGGAGGGTTGCGAGAAGAAGGCGTTCGAAGGGAGGCTCCGCCCCTTCCCTCAACGGTTTGTCGCGGAATTGGGCGATCTCCGCGTCGGGGGAGGAGAGAAAGTCGTTTTTCCACGGCGTACGCGACGCGTAGGTATAGAAGCCGCGATGCGTTTTGCGTCCGAGGCGTCCTTCGCGAACCATGTCGGGAAGGAGTTGCGAGGGGACGGTCCTCTCGGGGAAGGCCTTTAAGAAGCTCCATCCGGAGTGTAGGGAGACGTCGCAACCGATTTCGTCGACGATCCTTAGGGGCGGCGCTTCCATCCCCCAGCGGATCGCGGCGGCTTCGAGCGCGTCTGCGGAAAAGCCTTCTTCGACGAGCGCGAGCGCTTCGTTAAGATACGCTTGGAGCAAACGATTCACGAGGAATCCGTGCGAATCCCCCACGACGAAAGGAACGCGCCCGATGCGCTCGGCGAGGAGATACGCGCGTCGCGCCGTCTCCGGACGCGTCTGCTCGCCGACGGCGATCTCGACGGGCCGACGTTTCGTCGCCGGGTGGAAGAAATGGAAGCTGGCGAAGCGTTCGCGCGAGACGGCGCGTCCTTCGCTCTCCGCAGGAAGCGTCGCGGCGAGTTCCGCGATCGTCAGCGACGACGTGTTTGTTAGAAGAAGGAGCGGCTGCGTCGCGCAACGCTCGATTTCGCGGTACGTCTTCGCTTTGAGCTTCGTTTTTTCCGGAACCGACTCGACGACGACAGGCTTGGCGGCAAGTTCCGCGACGTCGGTGGAAGCGCGGAAATATTGCGCGACGAGATCGCGGCGCGTTTGCGCTTCCGCCTCGGGGGCCGCGAGCGCTTGACCCTGATTGACGCGCAGCGCCGCAAGTTCGCGTTCGAGACGTTCCGGCGCGGACGCGATCGCGTCTTCCGAGACGTCGCGCGAAAGAACCGGGATTCCCGCGTTCACGAAGGACGCCGCGATCGATATTCCCATGAGACCCGCGCCCGCGACGCCGACTCCTTCCTTTTCAACGCGGGCCAAGAACGCGTCGCGCGAATCGTCGCGTTCCGCGCTCGACGCAAGCTTCATCATGCTCGGCGTCCAGGAGCGGTCGAAGAGCGCCGCGACGCGCGGGTCGATCGCGGGGGGCGCGTAGGAGGGATCGCCGAGCTTCGACGCGTAGGTCGACGGATCGTGGCCGGGGAGGGAAGGGGTTGGACGGAAGTAGTCGTTGTAGGTCATGACGTTTCGGGTGAGCAGGGGCGTCGCGTCGACGCGAGGAGAGTGAAAAAAAGCCGCCGAACCCGCGTTTTAAGTCGAGTCGGCGGCGCGTTATACGGCGCGGATCAGTCTTTCTTGCGGTTGTCGACGATGCGCTTCATCTTGCCTTCGCTGCGCGGAATCGCGTTCTGATCGACGATCGTCGTCTTGAAGCCGATTCCGATCGTGTCGCGAAGTTTCGACGTGACGAGGCGCGCGAGACCTTCGCGTCGCGCTTCGTCTTCCGTGAACGCCGCGTACATCTCCGGCGTCCCTTCCAGCTTGACCTCGATCGTCGCAAGACCCGATTCGTTCGAATCAAGATAGATCTGGTAGTTGATAAGCCCCGGATCGATCGACGTTAAGACCGATTCGATTTGGCTCGGGAAGACGTTCACGCCGCGCACGATCATCATGTCGTCGGAACGGTGCGAGATGCGCCCGATCCGGCGGATCGTGCGTCCGCACGCGCAACGTTCTGGAATGATGCGCGTTATGTCGCGCGTGCGGTAACGTATCGCAGGCATGCCGACCTTGTCGAGCGTCGTGAAAACGAGTTCCCCCGACTCTCCGTCGGGAAGAGGCTCAAGGGTGTCGGGATCGATGATCTCCGGATAGAAGTGGTCTTCGAAGATGTGGATTCCCGCGTGATGCGAGCAGTCGCCCCCTACGCCAGGCCCAGAGATTTCCGTGAGCCCGTAAATGTCGTGCGCGACGATTCCCGTCTCCTGCTCGATGAACTGGCGCATGCCGTCCGTCCACGGCTCCGCTCCGAAGATTCCGACGCGAAGCTTCGTCTCTTTCCAGTCGTAACCGGTCTTCTGCGCCTGGTCGATGATGTGCAGGAAGTAGCTGGGCGTGCACGCGATCGCCGTCGCTTTCAAGTCTTTAATCAGCATGAGGTGACGCGACGTGTTCCCTCCGCTCGCGGGGATGATCGCGCAACCGCGTTTCTGACCGCCGTCGTGAAGCCCTAAACCGCCCGTGAAGAGCCCGTAACCGTACCCGACCTGCAAGACGTCCGTTTCGTCAAGTCCGAACATCGTCAGGCATCGACCGACGCATTCCGCCCAGACGTCGAGGTCTTCTTGCGTGTAAGGAACGACGATCGGTTTGCCGGTTGTTCCCGAGCTGGCGTGGAATCGGACGATCTTCTCCATCGGCGCGGCGCGCATGCCGTCGGGATAGGTGTCGCGCAAATCCGTCTTCACAATGAAGGGGAGCTTGCTGATATCGGCGATCGAGCGAATATCGTTCGGATCGACCTTATGCTTGGCAAGAAGGTTGCGGTACCATTCGACGTTTTCATAAGTTCGTCGAAAGACCTTGAGGAATTTTTCGTTTTGAATGGCTCGTAAACGCTCGAGTGGCATAAAGTCGGGAGCGGAATTCATAGCGTATTTATGCATAACTTCTTGCCTAGCGCGCTGGGCGCTCGCCGTCCTTTAACGGCAATATATAAATGAACAGTCAACGCGCTTGAACAATTCATGCGCAATTGGCGCCATTGTAAAGCGTTTTTGATATTAGAAAAGGGCGCCGAGAAGCAGGAAAAAACGCCTTTCATCGTGGAAAAGTCGCGCTTTTTAACGGCTTTACTCGACTTTTCCCCTTTTTTTTCGAAAAAATGAGAGTTTCGACATTCTTTTTCGTTGACGTCGTCATTTTTGGCCGATTAAATTAGGCATACGAGGCCGCGAGGTACTCTCGTGAGCGCGCCTTTGGTTGAGGCGCCGCGCGGACGAGGCGCGCGTCTCAGGTTGCCTATTTGTTGATACTTTATTGAACTCGTTTCGCATCTCTAGATGCTTAGGAAAGAGACTTATGGCCAAAGAAAAGAAAGCCTGCGCTAAATCGCAAACGAAAGCCGCCGCTCCCAAGGCGAAATCCTGCAAATCTTGCAAAGCCGCCGCTCCCAAGCCGGTCGCTTTCAAGCCCTTGACCAAGGGCGAAATTGTTCAGCAATTGGCTGACGCCACCACGCTGAGCAAGAAGGACGTCACCCTGGTGCTCGACAATATCGCCGGCGTCATCGCCAAGAGCTTGGCGTCTTCCAACGACGCGTCTTTCACCCTTCCCGGTCTCATCAAGATCGAAAAGCAGTTCGTTCCCGCCAAAGAAGGGCAGAAGAACGTTCCCGATCCTTTCCATCCTGGTCAGACTGTCGATCGTCCCGCTCGTCCGGAACACTACAAAATCAAGGTCAAAGCCCTCAAAGGTCTCAAAGACATGGCGTGATCTTACTCGCCGCGTCGCTCGATCGCGAATCTGTTCGTCAGGCGTCCTTCTCTCTTGCGAGAATGGCGCCTTTACTTTTTCAAAAACGCTCCGCTTGACGTTTTTCGATCTTTTGGCAAAATTCTACCGACGGACAGGCGGGACTCAGTCACGCGTCCCGCGTTTTATATACGGCTAGATCGGTGTTGCGGAGAGTTTTTTATGTCAAATTGTTGCGACGCATCCAAGGTTCAGGGAATCAAGGCAAAGCGTATTCTTCTCAAGATTTCCGGCGAGGGGTTCTGCCCCGAGCATCAGCGCGGAATTTCCATGGATTCCGTCAATTCTTTAGCGCGACAGATCGTTAAAATCGCGCGTCTCGGCGTTCAAGTCGCCGTCGTTATGGGGGGCGGCAATATCTTGCGCGGCGCTCAATTCAAAGCGACCGACGGCGCCTCTACCGTCCAGGAAGACACCGCTCACTATATGGG
>CAKVCP010000092.1 GCA_934725735.1 uncultured Thermoguttaceae bacterium | reverse complement strand
AGCCTGAGGGACAAACTTTCTCGACGCGGTAATAGACGACTTGTCTTTCAATGGCTTCATGGTGTAAAAGGCGTCTGAGATAATGGAGAGATGACAGCAATCTTCTATGCGATTTTGTCCGCGTTTTTCGCGGCGTTGACTTCAATTCTTGCAAAGATAGGGATCGACGGCGTCAATTCGAATTTGGCGACCGCTGTGCGAACGACGGTCGTTCTTTTCATGGCGTGGTTTGTTGCGTTCGTTGTTGGCTCTCAGGGAGAGATCGCGCATTTGAGTCGGAAAAATTGGAGCTTTTTGATCCTTTCCGGCTTGGCGACGGGCGCGTCATGGCTTTTTTACTACCGGGCGATTCAAATGGGGGAGGTTCATAAAGTAACGGCGATCGATAAGCTCAGCGTCGTCTTAACGTTTCTCATGGCGTTCCTATTTCTTCACGAAACGCCGAACGTCAAGAGCGTCGTTGGTTGCGTTTTGATAACGCTTGGGTGCGCGGCGATGATTCTCTAAAATAAAAAAGACGCGAGATAACTCGCGTCTTCGAATTGGGGATTTTAGAAGGATTAGAAGAGGACTCCGAACCCAACGGCGCCGGTGACGCCACTGTCTTCAGCGCCGAGTTCGTCGACCCAGTCGTAACGAATTTCAGGGAGGATGAACATATTTTCCATCGGCATATAGTTGATGGAGTATGTTATGTCGTGATAATTGCCCTTGCTTTCTTTTTCGACGCCGTCAAAGTTTTCTTCCCCTTCAAGCTGCTGGGTGTAATATTCGTAGCGCAGGTTGCTGGAGAAGTTGTCGGTATGTTTGTAGGTGAGGTAATTCGCGAGGCCGAACTGGCTGTAACGCTGAGTGCGCGTCGCGCGATCTTCCATCGTGCCGTAGTTCGTGGTGAAGGAGTACGACAGCTTGTCGGAGAGTCCGAGATTGACGGTGACGGACTGCAGGTATTCGTTTTGATCGCCGATTGAGGCGCCGCCGAGGTCGTAATATCCAAAGCTCTGAGCCGTGCGATCCGCCCCTAGCGCGCTATGAACTTGCATGAGTTCGCCAGCGTAGCTGACGGAGAGATTTTCGTCGAGATTAAGGGTCGCGCCAAAGAGGAAACCCGTGTCGCCGAAGTTATTGCCGAAGCTGTTGTCGCTACCCGCGACAAGACCGACGCTCAATTCCAGGGCGTCTTCCGGCGCCCACGTTAAGAGTCCGCCAGAGTGCGTCAACGGCTCATGATCGTACATATTGGTGTGGGAGAGGAAATTGTCGGCGCTCGCGTCGAGAGGTTCGAAGCCGAGAAGCGTGCCGAACTTACCGACCTTTGCGGAGAGTTTGCCCATGCCGACTTCCGCGTAGGCCTGAAAAATTGAGGCGGCGTATCCATCGCCCGTCACGCCCCATTTTCCATCAAAGCCGCCGTCGCCGAAGCACTGACCGTTCATCGTTCCGAAGAGCGCGTCGATTTGATAGCCCATAGAAAAGGGACGGTTCGAGTCGATCGATTTATGGGCGGTCAACCAGGCTTGAGCCAACGCCGCGTCGGTTCCTTTGTAACCGTCCATCCAATATCCGACGACGTTTCCGCTCAACCATTTTTCCGGTTCTTCAACAGCGGCCTCTTCTGGGATTGCTTCGGTAGCGACTTCCTGCGTGTAAGAAGGCATTGCGCTCGCAACGATCGGTTTAGCAGGCGCTCCGTTGAGATAGTCGAGATCAACAGCGAAGGCGGCGACGCCTCCAAAAAGTACAGAGCAAAGCAAAGGTGTAATACAAGCAAATTTTTTCATTCCATGACGCCTTAAAACATCCGTGATTCAATAACAGGCGTTGACCCGACGTCGTTCGCCTAAGTCTGTGTGGGAAACTCCTGGTGCCTATATCGGAGGACAAGGACTTCAACGCACACTCTTTTTTTGAGAAAAAAAGGAATGAATTTTTAGAACTTTTTATTGTGATGGTTGGACAAAATAGAGGAAATGTGAATTATAGTGAACGTTGTTGACGTTTTCTTTACGTCTTACTATAATCTTCCTTGTTGGGGAGTTCCCCGTTATATCATGTTTGCTAAACTTGCAGCGCTTTTTGAGAAGCTATGAAACGCGTAATTCACGTCGGTTGCTATTTTTTTATCCTCCTCTTATTGGCGTTGGCGTCTTTTACGTCGACATATTGTGAAAGTTCCTTCTTTTCGCCTACAGGAATTTGGTCGGTTCTTCCGCCATTAATTGCGATTGCGCTGGCGTTTTTGACGCGCAACGTTATCGTTTCTCTTTTGACGGGGGTTTTTAGCGCGGCGTATTTGCTTGCGCTTGAGTCTTATGGTCCGGTTGAGTCGATTCCTCGTTGTTTTCTTACGGCGACAGAGCAGATGCGCTCGGCGGCGGCGAAACCGTGGAACAGCGGGGTGCTTCTTCAGTGCGCGACAATAGGCGGACTTGTCGGTCTCATCACGCGTAGCGGGGGAGTCCGCGCGGTAGCGGAGTTTCTCGCGAAGTTTGCGCGCGGCCCGGTCTCTTCTCAGATCGTGTCGTGGTTTTTGGGATTCTTCATCTTCTTCGACGACTATGCAAACGTGCAGATACGCGGGCCAATCATGCGTCCTCTAATGGATCGAAGCGGGACGTCGCGCGAGAAATTTGCGTTTATTCTCGACTCCACGGCGGCGCCGATTGCGGGTATTGCGTTAATCTCGACGTGGATAGGAACAGAGATATCGTATATTCGCACGGGGCTTTCGGACGCGGGGATCGAAAATATTTCGGCCTACACGCTCTTTGTCGAGTCGATTCCTTATCGTTTTTACAATCTTTTAACGCTTGCGTTTGTTCTCGGCACGGCGCTAACGCTTCGTGAATTTGGGTCGATGCGACGCGCGGAGGTTCTTGCGCGAAAAGGATTCCTTCGAGAAATGGATTCGCATTTAATTCGTCGAGAAGAGGCGGAAACCGCGGCGGTCGACGGCAGCGATCCCGCCGAGTCGGTCGAAAGTGAGAGACCGCGCTCGCTTTTGCGCGAGTCGATGTTTGCGATCATCCCGCTTCTTTCTCTTGTCGTCGCGTCCTTTGTTTGTTTTTATCTTTCGGGACGTTCGACGATTCTTTCGGGGGAGGACGCAGCGAAAATTGCGACGGCGCGGGAATTTAACTTCGAGTCGTTTCGCGCGTGCATCGGCGAGGCGGACGCGTCGATCGCGCTCTTCCAGGCGGCGCTCTTTGCGTGCGTCGCGTCCTTTATTATGTGCGTGGCGAGCGGTAAATTGACGGCGAGTCAGGCGTCGCAGGCGTGGCTTTCCGGCGTGAAGTCTCTGTGCTTTACGTTTGTTATTTTGATTCTGGCGTGGAGCTTGTCCGCGTGTATTAGCAAGACGGGTCTAGGAACGGCAAATTTCCTTGTGACGTCGTTGTCCTCCAACACTCCGACGTTTATCCTCCCCTCGTTTATTTTCGTGCTTGCGGCGATCGTGTCCTTTGCGACGGGCACCTCGTACGGGACGATGGCGATCATCACGCCGTTGGCGATTCCCTTTGCGCACGAGCTTCTTCCCGGCGACCACGCGTATCTTGTCGCGGCGACGAGCGCCGTGCTCACCGGCGCGATTTTCGGCGATCATTGCTCTCCGATCTCCGACACGACGATCCTTTCCTCGACGAGCGCGCGGTGCGGACTTCTCGAACACGTCTCGACTCAGCTCGGATACGCGCTGTGGGTCGCGGGGATTTCCATCGTCTTCGGATTCTTGCCCGTGGGACTGGGCGTCAGCCTGAAAATTGCGTTGCCCGTTTCTCTCGTCGCCTGTTTGGCGCTGATCTTCATCTTAGGGCGCAAAGTCCCCGCGAAGATCAACGACGAACAAGAATAAAGCTCATAAAAAAGGCCCCGACGACTTTGAGCTGTCGTCGGGGCGTTCTTTTTCAATGGATCACTGCGCGTAGTGAGGCACCTTGAGAGTTTCGCCGTCTTTGAGGACGGAAAGGTGCGCGTAATATCCGGGCATGGTCATGTTGAGCGCGTCGGCGATTCCCACGCGGGTCGGTTGATCTTTAAGAATCGCGTCGACAAAATCGCAGCAGAGGTATCCGTGAGATCCTCCGTGGCTTCCTGCGGAGACGGTCGGCGGCAGCGCGGGTTTTTTGATCGAGTTTCCGAGCGATTGGACGACCTTTACCGCGTCGGAAACGCCGGTAAAGGCTTCTTCAACGGGACGATAAGTCGCGTCAAATCCGCCGAGTTCACCGCGGACGCGTCCCGCTTCGAGATAGATTCCGTGACAATGGCAACACATCATGCGCGAGATCCCTTCTTCTTCCGTTCGAAGTAGGGCGATCTCTCCGACGAGTTTGTTAGGATCGGCGCCGGGGAATCGGTTGTATACGGGCTGCGCGCTTACTTCCGTAAACGCCTTGTGGGTGACGCCGACATAATAGGCTGTCGCATGCGTCGGATACCAAAGGGGAAAGCCGTTTTTACGCCAGTCTTTGTAGGAGGGATAGGACGGGGCGTTCGGCTCTTTGGTGTGGCAATATTCGCCTTCGGAATAGACGATGCGCCCAAATCCTCCCGCCTTATAGATCTTTTCCATCGCGTAGACGTCGTCGTGGAAAACGGAGGTTTCGAACATGGCGTATTTCAGGCCGCTGTTTTTCTTGACGGTTTCGTAGAGTTTATCGGCGTCGCTTGGGTCTCCATAGAAGACGGGGACGGCGTGGCAGACGTGCTTTCCGTGCTCAAGGCAGAGGATTGCGTGACGCGCGTGAGAGGGTGCGTCTGTCGCGCAAAAGATCGCTTCGATCGAATCGTCTTTGACCATTTCTTCGAGAGAGGGGTATGTTTTCTCGCATTTAACGGCCTTGGCGAGTTCCGCGCATCGATCGGGGAAGAGATCGGAGACGGCGACGATTTCGACGTTTGGATGATTTTGGAATTCGAATTCAGCGGAGAATTTGCAGAACCCGTATCCGACGAGCCCGACGCGGAGTTTCCGGTCGGTGTAGGGTTGCCAAACGGAACTGGCGTCGACTTGGGTGTTCGTCTGATCGAATCCAGGAACCTTTTCGTCGGCATTAGCGGAAGAGGTCATGAAATAAGGGGTCATCGTAGATGCGGCAGCGGCGGTTAAGAACGCGCGTCTATTGAGCTTTGTCACGGTCAAGTTCCTTATAATTGTCATGTAAAAGAAGAACGCTTCGCAGAGAAGTGGACTAATTGTTGTGGAACGTTTTTTATCAGAAACGCAATCAAAAGTCAAGAGCGCGTCGAAAATTCGAGCGCTTTCTCTCATCTTTTGACAGCCCTTGATTTTTCCGATTGCGCTCGATATGATCGATAGAAATTATTAAAAGATTTTTTCACAGATTAAGACGGCGGAGGATATGTCATGAGCTCAACTCGACGGATAGCGGCTTTTGTCTTTTCAGCGTTGGCGTTCGGTCTTACTTTTCTTACGAACGCGCAAGGCGAAGAATATTGGGTCTACTTTGGAACTTCGACAGACAAACCGACCGAAGAGATGAAAGAGTCGGGGATTCCGCAATCGGAGGGGATTTACGTAGGGCGTTTTGATACCGAAACGGGGCGAACGCGCGACGTTTCTCTCGCGCTTGAAGCGAAGTCGTCCGGATACCTTGCGACGACTCCGACCAAAGGGGATCGCCTTTGGTTTGTCGGGACGCTCGACGGATCCGACGGTTGGGCGAACGCCTATTCTTGCGCGATCGATCCCGAAACGGGACGTCTTAGCGTTTTGAACGGCATGAGTACGACGGGACAGGGCGTGTGTCACACGAGCGTTCGCGACGACGCGCGTTTTTTGACGGCGGCGAATTACTCCAGCGGCGATTTCACCGTCTTTTCTTTGGATTCGAACGGCGCGCTCGAAAAGGTTACGGCAAAGTATGAAGGGAAGGGTAGCGGTCCGAATAAGCGTCGTCAGAGCCAACCGTACGGCCACTCTTCCTACTTTGTCGAAACGGACGGCGTACAGCGCGTCTTTATGAGCGACCTGGGCTCCGACCGCGTCTACATTGCGCGTCTCGACGAAGAGACCGGCGCGTTGACTCCCGATCCCGTCGTCGATCATCTCGCGCCCCCCGCGGGTTCCGGACCGCGCCATCTGGCGTTCGGAGTCGACGCCAAGGGACGGCAACTTGTCTTTTCGATCGACGAACTTTCCTCGACCGTGTCGGCGTTCCGCGTGAATTTCAACGCGAAGGATGGCGAAACGCCCGCCAAACGTTTGGGAACGTGGACGACAATCGAGGAGAAGTACCGTGAAAAATTGACGGACGAAGAAAGCCTTGTCGACGGAAAAGAGTACCTTTATGGGAATAAGACGGCGGCGATCGAAGTCGTCGAGCTTCCGAATGGCAAACACGTGTTGTATGCGAGTAACCGAGGTCAGAACAGCGTCGTCGTCTTCGACGCGGATCAGATCTTTGCGGGTAAGGAAGGAGCGGACTTACCTCTTCTTCAACGTATTTCGACGAACGGACGTTTTCCCCGATTTTTCATGGTCGATCCGTCGCGCAACTGGCTCCTCGTGAGCAATAAGAAGTCGGGAACGGTTTACGCGTACAAGATCGACCAAGAGACCGGTCTCCTCACGCTCTCCGCCGACGAACCGACGAAGCTTGCATGGGTGATCGGCGGAGCGTTCGCGCCCGTGACCAAGTGAGTTTTAGTTAGAGTCGTTTTAAAGAAACGCCGCAAGTCTTTTGAACGCGGCGTTTTTTTATTGCCAGGGGTTTTTAGCTAGCGATTGAGGGTTAGAATCTTGTATAAAGGGCGCTCGAAGAGGCCTAAACTCAGATAATCGCCTAGCGAGAAAGGGGAGAGTGCGTTCTGTGGAGACTAAGAACGATGGAGCGCGTTACAGCGACGTTTTTTTGCGTCTTGACGCGTTGAAGGAGCCGGGAGAAGCGCGCGAGTTGACGAAGAGTCGCGAGCGAGCGGCGATTGCGGCGCAGTCGGACGGTCCGGTCTATTTAGGCGCGGGGTACTACGACCATTTGATTCCGACGCAGGCGGAACGGCTTGTTTCGGAGATCGAGTTTCATCGTCAAAGTTCGCGTTTGAACGCGTTGATCGGACGCGATTTTGAGAATGCGTTGAACGGTTGCAACGCTGCGGTTTGTCGACTTACGGGGGCTTCGCACGCGGAGATTTCAGTCTATTGCGGTGGAAGCGCGTTATGTCGGGGAGCGACGTTGGCGTCGCGAGCGACGGGGCGGCGACTCATTTTGGCGTCGGAATCGCTTGGGGGATCCCGACTTGCGGAGCTTCGCGGGGTGGCGAGCGCCGCGTCTCTCGAAGTCCGGGCGGTGGAGTCGCGCGACGGTCTTGTCGACGTAGACGCGTTACGTAAGACTCTCTATGCGGAAGGCGATCGCGTAGCGGCGACGATCGTTGGATATCCGAATTTTTACGGTCTTTTAGAACGCTTGGGGCAGATTTCCGAGTCCGTTAAGGCGATCGGAGCGCTCTTAATGTTGACGGTGGATCCCGTCGCGCTAGCGGCGTTGCGTTCTCCTGCGGATTGGGGCGCGGATATAACGGTTTGCGACGCTCATACGGCGCCGATTCATTCGTCGGAAGGGGATGCGCGTCTTGGTTTTATCGCATGTTCCGACTACTTTTTTAACGCGGCAAGTTCCTCCGACGTCTTCCGAACGCTTCGGGACGACGAGATGAAGGGGGCGCGTATGCGCGGGGCGTTGCGAACGCTTGCGCATCTTGCGTACACTGAGCCGCGGGAACTGCGTCGCGCTTCGGAACGCTCGCGACTCGCGGCGCAATATGCGCGTCAGTCCCTCCTGGAGGCAGGGTTTAGTTTTCAACACGCGGCTCCTTTTTGGCGCGAGTTTGCCGTGAAGACGCGCGATCCAAAGGGGATGCTCGCATATCTTGACAAATGGGGAATCGTCGGGGGATACGAGCTCCCAGACGGTATCCTTTTGGCTTTTACGGAAAAGAGAAGCGTAGACGAGATCGACGAACTCGTCTACTTCATGAAGCGTTTCGAATTCGAAGAGGGGCGCGAGTCTTCGTGAACGCGCGTTTGTAAGTCGTTTGCTAGGGGAAGGACGAAGAAGAGTTGAGTAAAGAATTGCAAGGGAGTTGGAAAGCGCAAGCCGTCGCCTTTGACATGGACGGCTTGATGTTCGAGACGGAAAGCGTTTATTATCGGGCGGCGGAGACGCTTTTAAGCCGACGCGGTTATCACTACACGCAGAGCCTTTGCGACGAAGTAATGGGACGGCCCCCTGAGTACTGTTTCCGTCGTTTTATCGAAGTTTTTTCTCTTCCGGAGGATTGGCGCGCGCTTCAAAAGGAATCTGAGGATATCTTCATCGAGCTGTTGAAGGACGGTTATGGGACGACTCCCGGTTTGCTCGAACTTTTGGACGAACTCGACAAACGCGGTTTGCCGCGCTGCGTTTGCACGTCCAGCGCGCGTCGAGTGGCGACGGAAGTTCTCAAAAAGGACGGCGCGTTGGGTCGAGTCGACTTCGTGCTGACCAGCGACGACATAACGCGAGGCAAGCCTGATCCAGAGATCTACCTGAAAGCGGCGGCGCGTCTTGGAGTCCCGAGCGATTCTCTCCTTGTTCTTGAGGATAGCAGCGCGGGAGCGGCTTCCGCGCGGGCGGCGGGGGCGCAGTGTTTCATGCTCCGAGCGGCGCATAATAAAGCGGCGGATTTTTCGCTCGCGACGCGCACAGGCTCGCGTCTTGACGCGCCTGAACTTCTCGAA
>CAKVCP010000091.1 GCA_934725735.1 uncultured Thermoguttaceae bacterium | reverse complement strand
ATCCTGGACGTTTCAGCCCAGAGCGGTAATCACCCCGGCGGCGCTCGATTTGATGAAGAAACTCGGCGTTGAAGTCGCGCAAGAGGTTGCGGAGGTTCAGTCGACAATCTCCGCGTCGAATATTGGATCGACGAAATCTACGTTTTCGTCGAGGCCGGAACAAAAGGGGGCGTCCCTTCCCTCCTCTTCCGCTCAGAAGTCGCTCGTCAGCGTCTTTGTCGCGACCAAATTGCCCGAGTCGGAAGGCGCGCCGCGCACTCTTTTGGAGTATCTGTCTAGAAATACAGAGTTCCAGGAAGAGCGTTTTGATTGTTTGAAAAAAACGACTCAAGCCGTTGCAGATCGATTGAATGAAGAGAAAGCTATCCGAACGCTCATCGTGACGCACGACGGAGCAATCGCCAACGTTTGGGCAAATCGCAAGAAAGGCGTTCGCGCCGTCGTCGCGTATTCCGTCGAACAGGCTAAACGCGATATAAAAGCCGCCGACGCGAATACTTTGATCTTGGATCCGCGCGATCTAGGCGCCTATCAAGCGCGTCTGGTCGTCGACTTTTGGGTTACGATGAAGTGAGGATCGGATGCGAATAGGAAGAGTTGTCGGCAAGGTCGTTTTAAGCGGTCAGCATCCTTCGCTCGTCGGCGGACAATTCAAAATCGTCGTGCCGCTAACCTTTAAGGATTTAACGGAAGATCCCGTAGAGTCGGCCAAGGCGATCGCGCAATCGGAAAAAGAACGAGGATTATCTCCTGAAGAACGCCTGAAAGAGGCGATTCAGAGGATAGAGAGTCCGAATTTTACGCAGCGTTGGGGAAACGAGCTAGTCGTCTATGACGATTGTTCCGCGGCGATCGGCGAATGGATTGCGTTCAGCGAAGGCGCGGAGGCAGCCGCCGCTTTCGGACAGAAAACGCAGAAACCCGTCGACGCGTTCGGCGCCGCAATACTCGATTGCGTGTCGATCGATCCCCAGGTTGTGGCGAAGTTGACCCCCGTGAAGAAATAAAGAGGACGGTTTGCTCGGATAAGCCGAACTTAAGTTTGAAAAAAAGGTCAAAGATTTTTTTTGGACGCTTTTTTTATTCCCAAGTCTTGAAACCGTCTCATAGAAGAAGATAATTAGTGTGGAATGAATGCGCGGCGATAAGGCGCGCGTTTGTTGAGGAATGGTTATAGCAAAGGAACAGCGCATGCTCAATTTGCATCAAGTTAAAGACGAGATCTGCGATATTGGTCGCAGACTTTACAATCGGGGCTTTGCCGCCGCGAACGACGGTAATATTAGTTACCGCATCGACGAAAATCGAGTCGTGTGCACCCCGACGCAAATCTGTAAAGGTTTCATGAAGCCGGAAGATTTGTGCATCGTTGATATGGAAGGAAATCAGATCGCCGGAACGCGCAAGCGAACGAGCGAAATCTTCCTTCACCTGACGATCATGAAGGAACGTCCTGAAGTGAAGTCGGTTCTTCACTGCCATCCGCCTTATGCAACCGCTTTCGGCGTTGCGCGGGAAGCGATTCCCCAGTGCGTGCTTCCTGAAGTCGATATTTACATGGGCGACGTTCCTATTGCTAAGTATGCGATTCCTGGCGGACAAGAATTTGCCGACACGGTTCTTCCTTTCATTCACAAGTCGGACGTCATCGTTTTGGCGAACCATGGCACCGTAAGCCTTGGCCCGACCGTCGAAAAGGCGTATTGGATGACGGAACTTCTTGACGCTTACTGCCGTATCCTTATGATTTCTCACGACTTGGGTAAGACGAGCTACTTCACGAAAGACGAAGCGGAGGCTCTTCTTCAACTCAAGACGAAGTGGGGCATCAAAGATCCGCGTTTGCAGGCTGAGAACTGCGAACTCTGCGCGAACGATATGTTCCGCGACAGCTGGAAGGAAACCGGCGTTGGACATCGCGCGTTTGATCCGCCTCGATTCCGACGCGGCGACTCCGAGCCCTGCGGTTGCGCGTCGAACCCGATCCTCGCCAACAAAGTTGAGGTCGGCAAAGATCCTCAAACTGAAGCGTTGGTCAAGGCGATCGCTGATCGCGTCATGGAAATGCTTAACAAGAAATGACGAATAGACTGTCGTCTTAGACGACTCTTGGGCGTCGGCGGAGAAGGCGTAAGCGTCGCTTTCTCCGCTTTTCTTTTGCGCATAGATCGAATTTAGAGGAAAAAATGGGGTTACGTGAAAGTCTGCGACGTGAAAAGCTAATGAAAGTGATGAACGACGAGAATCTCGACGGTTATCTTGTTGTTGATCCTGTCAACGTTTCCTACTTAACGGGATTTCAAGGCGAAGATTCGTTTCTTTGGATCGGCGACGTTGGCTCTTGTTTGTTGAGCGACACTCGATTTGAAGAACAGATCAAAGAAGAGTGTCCCGATATTGGAGCGGCGATTCGTTGCAGCGGACAGACGACGTTAGGGCTGCTCAAAGGCGCGATCGGGGATTCCGCTTTTTCAAGTAAAGCTCCAAAGCGTATCGGGATAGAAGGCGCGTCGACGACGGTGGCGCTCTTGAACGCAATGCGTCGCACGTTGTCCGACGCGGAATTTGTCGCACGTAACTCAGACGTCGAACGGTTGCGCTCGATTAAAGACGAAACGGAGATCGCCGAGATTCGTCAAGCGATCGACATAACGATCCGCGCGTATCGCGTTCTTCGGAAGACGGCGACTAACGATATGACCGAGGTCGAGCTTCGCGACGAGTTGGAATATCGAATACGTAAGGAAGGAGGGGACGACGTTTCTTTCCCTTCCATTATCGCTTTTGACGCAAGAGCGGCGCTACCTCATGCGATTCCCCAGCGGAAATGCAAGCTTGGCGACGCGAATATGGTTTTGATCGATTGGGGAGCGAAAAGAAACGGATATGTTGGGGACTTGACGAGAGCTTTCCTCACGGAGAAAGGCGAGTCGGTAGCGTCGCGTGAATATAAAGCGCGTTTTGAATCGCTCTTTAAGATTGTCCTAGAGGCGCACGATAAAGCGATCGAAATGATCAAACCCGGCGCGTCGTGTCGCGAGATCGACAAAGTTGCGCGCGACGTTATACGCGGCGCTGGATACGGCGATTATTACGGGCACGGTCTAGGACACGGGATTGGACGCGTCGTTCATGATTACGGAGGTTTTTCGCCGAGCGCGCAAGGCGTCGTCGAGGAGAATATGATTATTACCGTCGAGCCCGGAATCTATCTTCCTGGTTGGGGCGGAATTCGGATCGAAGACGACGTATTGGCAACGCCGGACGGTTGCGAGATCATGTCGTCGAACTTACGCGTCGACGAATGACTCAAGCCCAAAAGAAGCAAGGGAACGTATGCTTTGGACGTTCCCTCGCTTCATTTTGGGAAGTAGAAAAAAGAGCAAAATTCAGCTTGTATCGATTGTAGTTTTTAAAGGTTGATCCGGTTTTTCTTTCTCTCTTTTCGTGGAATTTTCAGGCTCTTTTCTGGCAAGCAATTTCTCTTACAGAGTCGATAAATGCGTTTGTAAGGACGCGCGGCAGACTACGACGCGTCTTCCCCCCGCCCCCCCCGAAATTTGTTTTCCTGCAAGCGAAACGTACTTGGTTGCGCGCGTCGCGCCCGGCGTTCGTCTTGGGAAAATAAAAGCGAGCGATTTATGAACGTAGTGAAAGACGCTCTGAAAGTCAGATCGATGGAAGAGCTAAAATGTTACGTGTATGCCACTTTGTGCAAAGACAATG
This sequence comes from uncultured Thermoguttaceae bacterium, assembly GCA_934725735.1. GTDB lineage: Bacteria > Planctomycetota > Planctomycetia > Pirellulales > Thermoguttaceae > RUG369. The sequence goes on along the minus strand of CAKVCP010000091.1, from coordinate 5,018 downwards.
AACTTTTAGCGGACGCTTTTCCAACGACGTCGACGCCATTGCGTCGAACAAACGGCGAATTATGCGGAATGATATTTTGCGTGCATGGGCCGCGAACGTCTGATTTTAGCGCCATATGGGAAAAACAAACAAATAGAGTACTTTTTTATAGGCCAAATGGCGAACGTTATCGACTGACTTCATTAGGAGATTCTCCCGTCGTCGGTCGTTGAGTTTGGCTATCTTATACTGCGTTGAAAGGATTCAACGCGTTCATTAGAAAGGATTTGTTATGCTTGTCGTGTCAAGAAAGCCCGGAGAGTGTATTCATATTGGCGAAGGAGTAAGCGTCACGGTGGTTGAAATTAAAGGCTCGAAGATTCGATTGGGCGTCACCGCCGGGAAAGAGACGACAATTCTGCGCGGCGAGATATGCGATTCGGAGAAGACTCGCGCTGATAAAGTTGCATGACGTTTGACTAAGTTAGTAAAAAACGCTTCCTAAGAGGTGTGCGTAATAAGACAGGTTTTTATGTTTAACAGGAACAGCGTGGCGAGGAGTCACGCTGTTCCTGTTTGTTTTACGTGATTTACCATGGGGGAGATAAGGCTTTCGCGTTGAAAAAATATCTAGGCGAGACAACGCCGTACATTCTGGGGGGATCGGGGCGAACTTTTACGCCTTGTTCTCAAGATCATGCAGGGCTGTCGACGTTAGTTCTGCATGTGCCAGGAATTTCTTCACCCAGTGAATGAACTGTTCAATGCTGTTTGGAGCTGCGCTTGTTGGTCGAAGTTCTTGTACCCGTTCAAAACTTTCTTCCTCCCCAATAGCATCGTGCGCGCTGCGGAAGATTTTTCATTTCGCCCTCCGTTTCTCTTGAAATACTAAGACTTTAGGATTGTCTGATGATAAGTAATCTTTTGTGTGGCAACACCCGAGTCGCTTGCTGTTCAACAAGAGACTCGGAATGACGTCATGCGGATTTTGTCAGTATTTATACTTTTGCTGCGCTTACTATTTTATTTATTTTCTCAAAAAATTGACAAAAGACGCAGCTTTGCCTATGATATAGGCAAGATAATAACTCAATTGTGTTATAAGCCGACAAGGGGACTCTGTCGTAGATTTAAGTGAATAATAGGCAAGTAATTTGGGGACGGGGTTTTCGATATGAAGTTGGGAAAAAAGGTAGTCTACTGTGAAATGAAAAGAAGCTGTTCCTGACAGAACTAGGGAAAATGTGTGGTCTCTCTCTGTCGACGATCTGCAATTATGAAGTGGACGGGCGTTATCCGAAGCGGCGCGAAGTATACGCCAAACTTACCGCAGTTCTTGGATGTGAGATAAACTTCCTGCTTTCAGAAGATGAAGATCTCGTACTGCAAGCGCGGCAAACCTATGGGCGCAAAGGTGTAAAAGACGCGGCAGAGTTGGTTGTCGGCGTGTCTGCGCTCTTTGCCGGCGGTGAATTGCCCAAAAATGATAAGGACGCCGTGACGCGCGCCTTACTGAACGCCTATTGGATGGCAAAGGAACGGAACAAAGAAAAGAACGCGTCGAAGAAGCGGCGGAAAGAATAGTGCAAAATAAGTGAAAGGGGGGCGGAATAATGTCAAAATCCGTTGTATTCATTGACGCAGAGATTGGCTTGGAGGACAAAAAAATACACGATCTCGGCGCGATGAAAGACGACCGGACTTATTTTCATTCCGCCTCCATCCGAGACTTCTTTTCATTTATATCTGGGGCTGACTTTCTCTGCGGTCATAATATTGTTCATCATGATTTGAAGTATATTCGAGCTGCGACTGAAGACGATCTCCAAATCATGGCGATTGATACGCTATATCTTTCCCCTCTTCTTTTCCCCAAGCGCCCTTATCACGCGCTATTGAAAGATGACAAACTGCAAGTTGAGGAGTTGAACAATCCTGTAAATGACTGCCAAAAGGCGGCAAATCTGTTCTACGATGAAGTCAACGCTTTCTTTGCGCTGTCTTCTAAAGTAAAGCAAATTTTTTTTGTCTTCTATACAGCTATCCTGAATTTACCGGATTCTTTGAATATGTTAATTTCAAACCGTTCACTTCCGATGTGCTGAATTTGATTCGAAGTGAATATGCAGGAAAAATATGCGCCAATGCTGATCTTATTCCTCTTATCCGTCACTATCCTGTTGAACTGGCCTATGCTCTTGCGTTAATTGGCGCAGACGACTATCACTCCATTACTCCGCCATGGTTGCTGCGAAACTATCCTAAAATTGAGAATGTAATTAAATATCTTCGGAATACGCCTTGTCGGGAGGAATGTGAATATTGTAAAGACGCTCTCAATATTCATAGGGAATTAAAGCGGATTTGGGGCTATGACAGTTTTCGTACATACAATGGGGAGCCCCTTCAAGAAAGAGCTGCGCAAGCCGCAGTAGACGGCAAGTCCTTACTTGCTGTTTTTCCTACCGGCGGCGGCAAGTCTATTACTTTTCAGCTTCCGGCGCTGATGGCCGGAAAAGCTATCCACGGATTGACCGTTGTTTTATCCCCTTTGCAATCTTTGATGAAAGATCAAGTCGACAATCTGAGTAGCATTGGGGTTACCGAGGCGGTTACTGTCAATGGGTTGCTTGATCCTATTGAACGGGCAAACGCATTGGAGCGTGTTTCCAACGGGTCTGCAACTTTGCTCTTTATCTCTCCCGAACAATTGCGCTCTCGCACAATTGAAAAAATTTTGATCTCGCGAAATGTCGCGCGTTTCGTCATTGACGAAGCGCATTGCTTTTCGGCATGGGGGCAAGATTTTCGTGTTGACTATCTGTATATTGGCGACTTTATCCGTGAATTACAAAAGAATAAGGTAGATAAGAAGCCAATTCCTATTTCGTGCTTTACTGCAACGGCAAAACAAAAAGTAATCAGCGATATTTGCGATTATTTTAAAAGAAAACTGGATTTGGATCTCGAAATTTTTGCTTCTTCCGCAACTCGAGAGAACCTGCGCTACACGGTTTTGTATAAGGAAACTGACGAAGAGAAATACAGCGCGCTTCGGGATTTAGTCGCGCAGAAAAACTGCCCGACGATTGTTTATGCTTCCAGAACCAAGCGCACGAGAGAAATTGCAGAAAAGCTGACCAGCGACGGCTTCCCAGCGAGACCTTTCAACGGAAAAATGGACGCAAATGATAAAATTGCAAATCAAGAGGCGTTCATCAGGAATGAAATACAGGTTATTGTAGCGACGTCTGCCTTTGGTATGGGCGTTGACAAAAAGGATGTTAAGTTAGTCGTCCACTATGACGTCTCAAGCTCGCTAGAAGATTATGTGCAGGAAGCAGGACGCGCAGGGCGTGATCCTTCCATGCAGGCAGAGTGTTATGTGCTCTATAACGACAATGATTTGGACAAGCATTTTATTCTGCTTAATCAAACCAAGCTGAGTCTCAGCGAGATACAGCAAGTCTGGAAGGCAATCAAGGCTTTAACGAAGTTGCGACCAAGTATAAGGTGTTCGCCTTTGGAGATAGCGCGACAAGCTGGATGGGATGACTCGGTTAACGATATTGAAACTCGTGTTAAAACTGCGATTTCAGCGCTGGAAAGCGCTGGTTATGTGAAACGCGGCAGGAATGTGCCGCATGTTTACGCAACGAGCATCCTTGCGAAGAATATGCGTGAGGCGTCTTACCGCATCGATCAGTCTGCGCTGTTTTCGGAAAAACAGCGAACCTCTGCAAAGCGCATTATTAAATCATTGATTTCTAGTCGAAGTGTTGAGAACGCCGGAAATGACGATGCAGAGTCCAGAGTGGACTATCTTGCCGACGCACTTGGCATGACCAAGGATGAAGTGATCAACACCGTCAATTTAATGCGTCAAGAGGGGCTTCTAGCTGATTCACTGGACATGTCTGCTTTTATAATGGCAAATGATACAGAAAAAAAGTCTTTGTTGATTCTTGGGCGTTTTGCAAAGCTGGAATACTATCTTTTATCCCAATTAACGGAAGAAGGTTGCGAGTTTAACTACAAAGAATTGAATGAGCGGGCTCTTTCTGAGGGAATTGCTTCATCCAGCGTCAAAAATTTGCGCACGTTGATGTACTATCATACGATCAAAAATTATGTGCGTAAATCAGAGTACTGTTTTTTCCAATCAGTCTGTCTTATTCCTTCGCTTGAGGTATCAAAGCTCGTTGAAAAATATCGTTTAAGAATTGAGCTGTGCAAATTCATTCTCGAAGTTCTGTACGCAAAAGCGGGTGAGCTTTCTGTTGACGTGGGCGATGAAAAAAACGTCTGGTTTTCCTTGGTTGGGCTCCTCTCTGAATACCAAAGGAGACCCTGGTTGGACGCACATAATCGTAAAGTTACCCTAGTTGACGTAGAGGACGCGTTGCTATATTTGTCAAAGATCGGCGCTCTAAAACTTGACGGGGGATTTCTTGTTCTCTATAACGGTATGGAAATCAAGCGTCTTGTAACCGACAACCGAATAAAGTATAAGGTTGACGATTACCGTTTTCTGGATGAATTCTACAAGCAAAAGATTCGCCAAATCCACATCGTGGGCGAGTATGCAAATCTCATGGTGCGTGATTACAACGCAGCGCTTCAGTTTGTTCAGGACTATTTCCAAATGGACTTTCGGAAATTCATCGCTAAATATTTTAAGGGTGATCGAGCGAAAGAGATTGACAGAAATATTACGCCGAACAAGTTTCATCAACTATTTGGCGAATTGTCTGATATTCAGGCGCAAATCATCAACGACGCCGACTCAAAGTATATTGTTGTTGCCGCTGGTCCCGGCAGTGGAAAAACCCGTGTGCTTGTTCACAAGCTCGCTGCATTACTCCTTCTTGAAGATGTGAAGCATGAACAGCTTTTGATGCTTACATTTTCTCGAGTTGCCGCCACCGATTTCAAAAAACGCCTCATTTCGCTTATTGGCAAAGCGGCGAATTTTGTAGAAATCAAAACTTTCCATTCGTATTGTTTTGATCTGCTTGGCAAAATTGGCAGTATGGAAG
>CAKVCP010000090.1 GCA_934725735.1 uncultured Thermoguttaceae bacterium | reverse complement strand
GGGCTGAGTTCTGCGCGGCGTCGCGTTTGGGGCGGCGTTCTTTGACGACAGGCTTGGGCGCTTCCGCGCGCTCTTTGACGGTCTCTTTCACGGCGTCGACGCTCTTCGCTTCAACGGCGTTGAGACGCGAGACGAGCTCCAAGTTGACGTGAAGGAGGTTCTGAACGACGTTTGCGAGGAGTTCGATCTGTGAGAGCTCCTTCTGCGCGAGGGAGGCTTTCGACTCGGCGCCGACCGCGTCGAGAACCTTCTGGGCATTTTGCGCAAGCGCGGTCAACTGTTCTTCGGAGAGCTTGGCGTCCTGACCGGAGTCGAGCGCGACGGGGGCGACGGTGGAAGAAACGGCGCGTTTGATTTTGGAGAAGAAGGACGTCTTCTTGTCGACGCGTTCGGGCTCTTTCGTCTCGACGGGCGTTTCGACTTTGGGCTCGACCTTTTTGCGCTCGGCGCGTTTGGGACGCTTCTTTTCGACGGCGGCCTCGTTCGCCTCGGGAGCGTCGTTCTTTTCAGGCGCGTCGAGCGGCTCAGGCGCGTCGATCTTCTCTGGAGCCTTCTTCGCCGACTCGCGTTTTTGCGCGTCGCGTTTCGTCGGCTCGCGCTTTTCAGGGTCGCGCTTGACCTTTTTCTTGGGGGCGCGCTTGGGCGTTTCGGGGGAGTCGTCTTCGGAGACGAGGCCTTTGATGTACTCTTCGTCGTCGTGGGTCAGAGAGGTCTCGCCGTAGCTTGGGACGGCGAAGGGATCGATCTCGCCTTCGTCGATTTCGGCGACGAAGCTCGCGTAATCCTCCGCTTTCGGGGCGGCCTTGACGCGACGTTTCTTGACGGAGTCGATCGATTCTTCGTTTGAGACGTAGAGCGTGCCGACCTCGTGGTCGCGACGATGGGCGGCGCGCGCGGCTTTACGCTTTGACGGGACGATCGGTTCGATCATATCTTCCTGCGCTTGGTCGTCGACGGCGTCCCAGTGGAAATCGTTCTTTGGTCCTCGACGATCAAAGCGGCGCCGAAATCTATCGTGCGCGGAGGAATTGGATTCATTCTTTTTGGCCAATTGTAGTCAGTCCTTGCTTACCGGAAGCGCGTCGGTGAAACCGGGGAGGAAAGACGCGCGTCCTTAATTATCATCATCTGACGAAGGGTCAACAAACGAGCGCGTCGCGAAACTTTTCCACGCGGGCGTCGACGACGTTCCGGTCGACGGCGTCGAAAGCTTCCAACGCAAACCCTTCGATAGTCATGCCGGCGACGGCGGTCGCGTAGAGGAGCGCTTTTTTCACGCTCGCCGCGTCGAGAGAATCTTCCTCCGCGAGGACGCCCATCATGGCGCCGGCAAAGGAGTCTCCCGCGCCCGTCGGATCGACCACCTTGCTGAAGGGGTACGCGGGCACGACGTAAATATCGCTTTCGGCGTTCATCCAAAACGCCCCGTACTCGCCGCGTTTAACGACGACGGCTCGAGGCCCCATTTCGAGAATCTTACGCGCGGCGGCGAACGAATCGTTCTTAACGCCGGTGAGCGCGGCGGCTTCGCTATCGTTGAGAATGAGGCCGTCGACGCGTTTGAGAAGCGCCGCAAGTTCGCGAGGGGTGTTTTGAATGTAATAGTCCATCGTATCGGCGAAGACAAGCTTCGTATCGGAAAGCTTGTCCAGGAGCGCCAAGTCGGCGACGGGAGAGCCGTTCCCGAGCAAGACGTATCGCGTCTCTTGGTAGGCGTCGGGTAAGAAGGGGACGTAATCGGGCGTCATAACGTTTCCCTCAAAAGTCAACGTTTCGCGCTGATTCATATCGTCAAAGTATCGTCCCTTCCAGAAAGTGGTTTTCTGATCTTTCCTCACCTCGAGTCCTTGGAGATCGACGCCGCGGAGTTGCAAAGCGCGAGAAAAATCGTCGTTCCAATCCCCGCCGACAATCGCGAGAAGCTGAGGTTTCGTGAAGAAACTAGCGGCGACGGCGGCGTACACGGCGGATCCGCCGAGGGCGTAATCGCGAGCGTCGCTAGGCGTTTGAACGGAATCAAAAGCGGCGGACCCCAACGTCAAGAGCGGCATTTTTTCTCCTAAAAGCGCTGTTCCGAGCGAGTCTCGGAGAGCTCGGCGCGACAACGCGCGGCGCCGCAGGGCTCCAGACATACTTCGGAGATTATACAATGGAGGGTTGCGTCAATTATAACGGCCCTCAATACACTATCAACAAAGAAAATTAAAAAACGAATAAATTAGGACGCCTCGAAAAGCGTCCCTGAAAATTACCAGCGAGGCTTCGGTTTCAAGATCTGATCGATCTTCTCAACCAGCGCTTTGAGCCCGTAACCCGTGACGGCGGAGATCAAAAACGCGTCGATCCCGAGCTCGTCCTTAAAGCGCTTCTGAACTTCTACGCCTTGCGGAAGGTCGTTCTTCGTGACCGCGACGATCTCCGTGCGCCGACCCAGCTCTTCGTCAAAATTCTCCAATTCGCGGCGAATCGCCTTGTAGTTGCGGATCGGGTCGGTTCCGTCGAGTGGCGCGGGCTCGACAAGATGGAGGATAACGCCCGCGCGCTGGATGTGTCGCAGGAAGTCGTGCCCCAAGCCGACGCCTTCGCTCGCGCCTTCGATCAAACCGGGAATATCCGCGATGACGAATCCGCGGTCGGGTCCGATTTGCGCGAGCCCCAGGTGAGGCGTCATCGTCGTAAAGGGGTAATTGGCGATCTTGGGCTTCGCCTTTGTGAGTCGACTCAAGAGGGTGCTCTTTCCGGCGTTGGGGAACCCGACGAGGCCGACGTCGGCGATCATTCTGAGTTCGAGGCGAATGGAGCGCGACTGTCCCTTTTCACCGGGCTGAGCGATCGTCGGCGAGCGCATCGTCGCGCTCTTAAAGCGCATATTTCCCTTTCCGCCGAACCCGCCGCGCGCGACGACGAAGGAGTCTTCGTTCTCTTTGAGGTCTTTGAGAAGAAGATCGTGATTGAGGTCGAAGACCATAGTGCCCACGGGTACGTCGATCACGAGATCGCGCCCATTCTTACCGTGACACTGAGAGGAGCCGCCCTGCTCTCCGTTTTGAGCTTTCCATACGCGCTGATTTGCGAGTTGCAACAAACTCGCGACGTTCTGGTTAGCGCGAATAATAACGTCTCCCCCTTTACCTCCGTCGCCACCGTCGGGCCCGCCGCGCGGGACGTATTTTTCCCTTCGGAAGCTGGAGCACCCGTCGCCGCCTTTACCCGCGACGACGTCGATAGCCGCTTCATCGACAAACATAAGAATCTCCTAACTGAGGGGATACAAAAAAAGGGGGCGGTATAACCGTCCCCCTGAGCTCGACAAGTCGCCGTCAATCAGGCGTTAGCCTCGAAGACGTTAACGCGACGTCCACCCTGATCGAAGGTCACGACGCCGTCGATGAGGGAATAGATCGTGTAGTCGTTGCCAAGTCCGACGCCCTTTCCAGGTCGCCAACGAGTACCGCACTGACGAACGATAATGGAACCCGGCTGGACAGTCTGTCCGCCATAAACCTTAACTCCGCGGCGCTGACCGTTCGAGTCGCGACCGTTGCGGCTAGAACCTTGACCTTTCTTATGAGCCATTGTACCACCTTTTAAACTAAGTCAAAATCTAAAAAACTCCGCGAGACCGGCGCGCTTCCGTTTTTTTGGGGGAAGCGCATGACGCCTGTCTTTAGAGGTCGCAACGTCAAAGCGCGCGCGACAAAGACGTCGTGGGAGCCAATCTCGCAAGTACAACGTCGCACAGTGGGCTCGCGTCACGAACGCATAAAACATTTCCCGTATATTCTACAGGTAAAACCACCCGTAGTCAAGTTCCCCTGGCAAATTATTATAAATTTCTTTGCCGCCGCTGTGCGCTTCATCGCCAGGATTGTAAAAATTAATCTTCAAGACCTTGCGCCAAATCGCGCGACCCGCGCCGACTTGAGCGTCCGCCGCGCCGACGTTCTCCAAATCCTCTTCGTCGAGTTCCCAACGGCACGCGTTCGTCAAACCGCTGACGTAGATGGAGAATTTATCGATTCGCGGATCGACGCCGGTCCAAGTCGCGACGCCCCAGACCGTCTGGCCGGGCAAGATCTTCATATTCGAAATGCGCGTGGAGTCGAGGATCTCGATTCCCTTGCGCCCTTCCTTCTGCCTAATGCGAACGAGCGCCAAGGGTTCGTAGGAATCGTAATATAGCCCAGACTCGGCGCCGCGAGAGTGACCGACGAAGAGATTGTTGGGGCCCTTATTCTCGTACGTCAGCTTCCCTTGTATCGTCGCCGACATGAAGACGAAACGCGGCACGAAGGTCACGGCGCCCTCTTCGTCCCCCGCCTGAAAGACCGTCCGCTCAGGCTTGTAAGCGCCGAGAAGGTTGTTCTCCGGGAACTGATAAACGACTTCTTTGTTGTCCTTGTCAAGACGCTTGCTCGAAACGTCCGCGCTGATCGAATCGTCGACGACCGTCTTGAGGCGCTCTCCCGTGTTCGTCACGGAGTAGACGAGATACCACACGCGGCGGGACTGCAATTTTCCGTCGGGGGTAGGATAGTCGACGTCGATTGAACGTATGTTTTTATACGCGAACTGAAGTTGCCAGACCTCTTTTTCGAAGAAGAGGTCGCCCCCCCACGAGTAATCGAGAAGAGGGTCTTTCTCGGCTTCCGTCGAGGCGCCCTGCGAGACGATCTCGGGCAAGTCGCCCCACTGAAAAACGTCGCCGTATCCGATGAAAGGCTTAACGACGCGCATCTTCGCGTCGCCGGCGCTCTGCGCAAAAAGTTGAGGTAGGCCGACGAACAGGGCTGCGGAGGCGCAGACGAGCGCCGCCAGACGCCGCGTCCCCTTGGCGCGCAACGTCGCCAAAGCGACGAACGAACGGAAAAAACCGCGGCGCGAAGGGCGCTGCGCGTGTGTGTTGTGTCGGATAGTCATAATTACGCTCTTTTAATTATCGTTCAATCGAATGTTCCATGGAAAGACGCCGCTGACGCCACGCCGTATCGAGTATAATCCACCCCGCCCGCGCGCGTCAAGAACTACGCGCTTTTTTTCCTTCTTATTTTCACTTTTTGAGGGGTTCAATCGTTAGAAACGCAACAATCGGAGTCGTCTTTATACTCGGCGTTTCTTCCCAATTCGCTCAACACGAAAAAACGGGAACCCCGTCCTTCGAAAACTCACGTCGCCCCTTCCCAACCGTTCTTGACGCCCCTCGAGCGACGCCGCGCATCAAAGGAAGAAAATCGTCACGCCGCCCCCGCCGAGGAATCCGATATCTTCCGCGCAGACCATCCTCTTAACCTTCGACGAACGCTCCCCCCATTCGCGAACCCTCTCGCGCAATACGCCGCGCCCCTGACCGTGAATGATCTCGATCGACTTATCCGAATACCTCCCGGACTCAACCATCCGCCGCACCCGCGCCAGCGCCTCGTCGGGACGCAGCCCATGCAGATCGATCGACGCGTCCGCCTTAAATTTATACCCCATCTTTCCTACCCTTAATCCGCCTTTTTCGAACTTCCCGACGTCCCCGGCGTTCCGACGATCCGCGGCGCTCCGTCCTCCTCTAAAACGATAGGACGGCAGAAGACGTCGCGCGCCCAACCCGGCTCCCGACTTCGCTTCGCGTGATACAGATAGAGAAGCTCGCCATTCTCGTCTTCAAAGAACGACCCGTGACCGACGCCAAATTGACGCTCGTCGTTATCCAAAAAGGGCGTCGACCTCTTACGCCACGCTCCCGGCGCGAGCGGATCGTCTCCCACAAGCTCCAGAAGCCCGACCTTATACGTCGGCAACCAGCTTGCAGCGCACGCGTACGTCAAAAAGATCTTCCCGTTCGGCGCGTAAAACGCCGAAGGCCCCTCGTTGAGCCCCCGCGTCCCGACACGCTCCTCCACGCGCTCCCACACGTAGTCGTCGTTCGCGCAAAGCTTCGTCCGCGCGCTCGCCGTATCCGTCGGCGGAGACGATAAAAGCGCGCCGTAAAGGTACTGAACGTCGCGCGTATCCTCCCAACCAGACCAGATCAAATACCTCTTGCCGTCCTTCTCCAAAACCGTCGCGTCGATCGCCCAACGATTATTCGTCTTACCCTCAAAGTCGTCCCCCGTATAGACGGGCCCCGTAAGGTCATAGCGCGACGTCGGATCGTCGGTTTCGGAGACGAGGACATACGTTTTGTGATTGGCGTTGTCTCCGTCGTCGGCGGCGAAATAGACGTAAAACTTTCCGTCGAGGAAATGGATCTCGGGCGCCCAAATCTCGCGCGAATAGGGTCCCTTTGCGGGCGCCTGCCAGATGGTTAGGCGCGTCCCTTGGTCGCGAATCGTGTCGGCGTAATAGAGATCGACGCCCCTTTTTGTCGAGCGGCACCAGTAAACTTTGCCGCGGAATCGAATCGCCTGGGGATCGGCGCCGGGGCGCAAGTATTCGGGGGCGCGTTCCTGTGGTTCGCGAGTCGCGTCGGCGGCGCAAGGGACGGCGGCGAAAGGAGCGGCGGCGACTATACGGAGCGCGGCGCGTCTGGTGCATCTCATAGTGAATCTCCTGTGTCAAAACGAAGGGAATCGACCGTTCATTCCTGGCGAAATTTCGACCAGTCGACGCCGAGTTTGCGCATTCTTGCGCGAAGGGTGTAGGGGTTGATCGCCAGAAGCGCGGCGGCGCCGTTCTTTCCTTCGACGACGCCTTTAGCGAGGCGCAGCGCGGCTTCGATGTGGGCGCGCGCGTTTTCGTCGAGGGTCTGAAAGGGAGCGTCTTTTCCGGCGACGGGGGTCGACGACGGCGGGGGCTGCGCGGGGCGCGGAGTCGGCTCGGGATCGGGGCCAAAAAATCCGCGCGTTGCGGCGAGACGCGCGGCGCGACGGAGCCCGTCGAGGTTGTCGGACCATTCGCGCTTTGCGAGGAATTCGATCTCCTGGGGTTCGACGTTTCGAGGCCATGCGCCGAGTTTGCGCGCGGCGTCGTCGAGGAAGAGCTGGGCGAGGAGCGGAAGCTCGTCTTTGCGCTCGCGCAGGGGTGGGAGCTCGATCGTGAAGGCGGCGAGGAACGCGAGGGTTTCGCGTGGAAAAGCGCGATCGCGGACGAGGTGGCCGTAGGGCGTCTCGGCGGCGACGACAAGGTGGAAGGGGAGCGCGTTTTCCATTGCGGCGACGGCGATTCGTCGCGCGAACTTTTTAGGAACGCGCTCCAATTCGCTCAAATAGAGGACGCGTCCGAAGAAGAGTTCGCGTTCTTCGCAGAGTCGCGTCCATTCTTCGGCGGTTAGCCGTGAGGCGCGCAGGCTCCGAAAAGGTCGATTCGCGTCCTTAGCGATCCTCCGCGCGAGGGTCTCCTTGCCGACGCCCTTTTCGCCGTTGAGAAAGACGGGAATCTGCCGTTGGGCGGCGACGGCGGCGCGTCGACACGCGTCCTCTAAAGCGCCATACGCGCCGATAAACCTTCCCATATTCCCTCCTTGCGGTAGTCGAGCAAACGAAGCTATTATAAGACGCGGCGCGGGACGCGTCAACGGCGCGGATCGATTCAGGATATAGGGAATATAACGGCGTCAAGAAAGGGGGGCGCGAGAGAAAAAAGGGTTGTCAAATTAGGCAACATGGATTATATTAACAAGGTAAATCAGGTAAGACGGAGGCGCGTCGTCGGCGCGAGTCCGCGTTTCGCGCCCCTTGAATATAAGAGTAGGTCTGAAAATGCCGCGTACAAAAAAAGACGAGGATCTCTTCGATCAATCCTCGATGTCCTTTCTAGAACATCTTGACGAACTTAGGACGTGCCTGATCGGCGCGATTTTCTGCGTTGCCATTGGGTTAATTGTCGCGGTTATTCCACTCGGTTTCTGTCCGTCTCTTACGTCGATGGCGGTGGAATACGTTCAGCGGCCTTTGAAAAAGTCGCTGGAGACGTATCATATCCTCGCGTCGCAGCGTCAACTTGAAAAGAAGAGCCGCGAACTTCGCGAGCTCGGTTACGACGACGAGATCGCGTCCGCCCCCGCGAAGTTGCACATGACCGCGCGAACGTTCTATATCTTCCCGAAAGATCTTGAAACGCTCCGTAGCGCGGGGGTTCCGACGACGTCGGGAACGTCCCTTCCGGAGGAAGAGATCGCGCGTCGCAATCGTCTGCGAATGGTCGACAACTTCGGTTCGTATAAAGACGAACTGATCACGCAGACGAGTTTGAGCGCGGGGGTTTCGGAGAACGAACCGACGATGATCCTCCTCTGGGAGAAGCTTGGCGACGATTCGCGTTCTAAGACGCGCGCGCTTTCGGTGCAAGAGTCCTTCATCATCTTCTTGAAGACGGCGCTCTTTTTGGGGATCGTTCTTGGAAGTCCCGGCGTCTTCTATTTCTTCTGGCGTTTTGTCGGCGCGGGTCTTTATCCGAACGAGAAGAAATACGTGTATCGTTTTCTGCCGCTGAGCGTCATCCTCTTTCTAATGGGCTTCGCGCTGGCGTTCTTCGTCGTCTTCCAATTCATGCTGCAATTCCTCTTCCGCTTCAACGCGGGGATGGATATCGAGCCGGACACGCGCATTAGCGAGTGGTTGAACTTCGCGCTTCTGATCCCGGTGGCGTTCGGAGTCTCGTTCCAGCTTCCCCTGGCGATGTTCGTGCTGGAGCGTCTGCGAATCTTCTCGATCAAGGTCTACATGGAGAAGTGGCGCATCGCGATCTTCAGCGTCGCGTGTATGGCGATGTTCATCACGCCCCCGGACCCGTGGAGCATGCTCTTCATGCTCTCGTGCCTGATCTTCCTCTACTTTGGCGGGATCTTGCTGTGTAAGATCTTCCCGCGTCCGAAGAGCGAATTCGACGACGACGAAGAGTACGCGGACTGAGCAAATCCGGTCCCGTCGAAAAAAGAAAGCCGCGAGCGAGAAGGCGTCGCGGCTTTTTTTATTGGCGGTTGGAGCGTCGCTTTTTTAGCTTAGCGACGGCGGGAACGTCTTAGTGATGGCAGCAATG
>CAKVCP010000089.1 GCA_934725735.1 uncultured Thermoguttaceae bacterium | reverse complement strand
CCCTTCATCTGCGTCTCTATTTTTCTCCAATTTCACTAGTCTTCCCTGTTTATCTTCGGTCTCTTCTTTAGAAGCGCCTGACGTCGGCAATCGAGGCCCCATAATAAAAAAAGAAGACGTCGTCACAAGACCCCGCCTTCCAATGGATGCGCGACGCCCTTTTGTTGAATGCGCTCAAAACGCCCTTGCCAACCGCGTCGTCAGTTCTCCGAACCGACCTTTTCCACCTGCCAGTATTCGAGAGTCAAGCTGGTGTCGCGACCGAACATCTTGACGTTGACCGTAACGTTCCCTAGCGCTGGATTGATCGCGGTCACGACGCCGTCGGTATCTTTGAAAGCGCCGTCGATAATCTTCACATGTTCGTTGACTTCATACGGGATTTCAACGCGCGGTTTAGCCTGAGAATCGACGTCTTTAAAAGCGAGGAATCTCTGGACGTCCGCCTCGAGCGCGGGCATCGGCTTGCCGCCAGTCCCGGCGAAGTCGCCGACGCCGTTCGTTTCACGCATGAGATACCACGTGTCTTCATTCAGGATCATTTTGACCATGATATAGCCGGGGTAGAGCTTGCGTTCAACTTCATGCTGCTTTCCGTTTTTGGCGAATTCCTTCACGCGTTCGACGGGAACGTAAACTTCTTCGACGAATTTATCGAGCCCAGAAGCTTTAATTCTCCGGTCAAGTTCCTTTTTAACGCGATTTTCACGGTTGACTTGACACTTGAGGATATACCATTGCGGAACCTTCGGTTCGCCATTATCGATTTCGTCGCCTTCGTAAACCGTAGCCATAGATTCACTCCTTTAAATATTGAGAGCCTGAGTCGCCAAAGAATCGATCAGCTAAAGAGCCCGAAGAATCCTCTGAAGACGCAGTCGTAGAGGAAGATGAGGACGGTAAAGAGGAACATGAATAGGAGAACGACTTTGGTATTAGCAAAGAGTTCGGACTTCGTAGGCCAAGAGACCTTGGACATTTCGGCTTCGACGGAGACGAGGAAGTCGGCGAAAACGGGGAACTGAATAGCGCGGAAGGAAGCCCAGATACCGGCGACAGCGACGACGGCGGCGAGGATTCCGGACGCTTGTGATCCGAAAGAGGCGGCTCGCCAGATGCTGTATCCCCAAAGGATGAAGACGACGGAGAGACCAATAAAGGTGAGTCGGCGAGCGATGCGGCCTTGAGAACTTTTATAGAGATTCGTAG
Organism: uncultured Thermoguttaceae bacterium; assembly: GCA_934725735.1. Classification (GTDB taxonomy): domain Bacteria; phylum Planctomycetota; class Planctomycetia; order Pirellulales; family Thermoguttaceae; genus RUG369. The sequence continues at coordinate 7,847 of CAKVCP010000089.1, read as the reverse complement.
AGACGAGCTCTTTAAAGAAGCTTGACATAATATGGACTCCGTGCCGACGGCGCGAAGGATCATGCGAGAGAACGACGCGCCGTAATTAAAAAAAAAGCGCTCGTACAAAATAATTTCGTAACAAGCGCATACTGATCATGTGAGCAGGGGAGAAGGGACTCGAACCCCCAACAACCGGTTTTGGAGACCGGGGCCCTACCAATTGGACGACTCCCCTATTCGACGACCTGGCTAAGCGCCATATCGTCATAGGCGCGTTACAGCGCAACGCGCCTAGTTATTTGGGCAAAATCACTTGGTGATCGCGGTAACGACGCCGGAACCGACCGTCTTGCCACCTTCGCGGATAGCGAAACGAGCGTTCTGTTCCATAGCGATGGGGCTGATGAGCTCGACGGTCATCTTGACGTGGTCGCCGGGCATGCACATCTGGACGCCTTCAGGAAGCTTGATCGTACCGGTAACGTCGGTGGTACGGAAGAAGAACTGAGGACGATAACCGGACATGAACGGGGTGCTACGACCACCTTCCTCCTTGGAGAGGATATAGACGTCGGCTTCAAAGTCCATATGAGGCGTGATGGTAGCGGGCTTGGCGATGACCTGACCGCGCTGGATATCTTCGCGCTTGATACCGCGGAGAAGAAGACCGACGTTATCGCCAGCTTGACCTTCTTCCATGGACTTCTTGAACATTTCAACGCCCGTGCAGGTCGTCTTGAGGGGTTCAGCCTGGAGACCGACGATTTCGACGGCGTCGCCGACATGGATTACGCCGCGTTCGATACGACCGGTAGCGACGGTACCACGACCTTCGATGGAGAAGACGTCTTCGATCGCGAGAAGGAAGGGCTTGTCAATTTCGCGCTGGGGCTCGGGAATATCGTTGTCGATAGCGTCCATGAGCTCGGAGATGCACTTGGAGGCGGCAGGATCGGAAGGATTCTGCTGAGCGGGAAGAGCCGCGCCGCGGATAACGGTGACGTTGTCGCCGTCGAAGTCGTGCTTGGAGAGGAGTTCACGAACTTCGAGTTCGACGAGGTCGAGAAGTTCAGCGTCGTCGACAAGGTCGCACTTGTTAAGGAAGACGACGAGTTTCGGAACGTTGACTTGGTGAGCGAGGAGGACGTGTTCAGCGGTCTGGGGCATGGGGCCGTCGACAGCGGAAACGACGAGGATCGCGCCGTCCATCTGAGCCGCGCCGGTGATCATGTTTTTGATGAAGTCAGCGTGGCCAGGGCAGTCGATGTGAGCGTAGTGACGCTTTTCGGTTTCGTATTCGACGTGCGCCGCAGCGATGGTAACGGTCTTGGAAGCGTCGCGTACGGTACCGCCCTTAGCGATATCAGCGTAGGACTTAACAACCGCGAGGCCTTTCGTAGCCTGAACCGCAAGAATCGCGGAGGTAAGAGTGGTCTTACCGTGGTCGATGTGTCCGATGGTACCGACATTAACGTGCGGCTTTGTACGTTCGAAAACTTCTTTAGCCATTTAAATCTCCTTGAAAGGATTGGGACCTCTAAACAGTATATAATACTAAACCACCCTAACGAGTCCCTTTATAAGAACTAAAGCTGCCGATGAGATTTGAACTCATGACCTCGTCCTTACCAAGGACGCGCTCTACCGACTGAGCTACGGCAGCATATGATAGGGCCTTATTAGGCGGTTTAAATCGACGGTTGGAGTGAAGCCCCCAATACCTCCGACGATTAACCCTGTATCGTATTCACGATAACGGATTCTTAGAGCGGGTGAAGGGAATCGAACCCTCGTAATCAGCTTGGAAGGCTGTCACTCTACCATTGAGTTACACCCGCATTATTTTGAGTGGGGGTTGAAGGATTCGAACCTCCGAAAGCTGAGCTAACAGATTTACAGTCTGCCCCCTTTGACCACTCGGGAAAACCCCCGTTTATCAAATGCGTTTCTCGCTAATTGTCGAATATCTTTGCCGTCGGCTTAACTCAAGTGGGGGTTGAAGGATTCGAACCTCCGAAAGCTGAGCTAACAGATTTACAGTCTGCCCCCTTTGACCGCTCGGGAAAACCCCCTTGACGCTCGATTCAGGCGACTGTCAATTGGTAGAGCTAGCGAGGAGAATCGAACTCCTAACCTGTTGATTACAAATCAACTGCTCTGCCTATTGAGCTACGCTAGCCTCACTAGTCGCAGACAAGCAAGATGTAAGGATTTTATCAGAAGTTTCAATCGCGTCAAGTTCTTTTTTCATTTTTTCTTTTCGCTCTTTCAACTTACCGAGCGATTAACTCGCTCCTCACACCTGCCCGACTTAACCGCGCCGCGCAAATGCATAGTTAATATACACCAATTTCACCACTGCGCAACAGCCTTTTTCAAAAAAATCTTTTTTCCTTTTCAACTCGCGCTTCGTCTCCTTTCACCTCTCCTTTTCCACGCTATTATTAGTATACTCCCTCATCCTCGTCACACTATTCTATAGGATCCCTCATGACCTCAAATTCACGCGAATCGCAACAAGAAGTCCCCGTCAGATACGTCGTCGGTATCGATCTCGGCACAACCAACTGCGCCCTCTCTTATATCGACCTCGACGAACTCGATTCGCGAGACTCCGACGCCTCCGTCGTCCACGACCTCTCCATACCCCAATGCGTCGCGCCCAATATCGTCGATAAACTCTCGACCCTTCCCTCTTTTTTCTCGCGTCTCTCCAGCGCCTCTCCCCTCCCTTGGGAAAATGCCGAACGACGCGATTTCTCCGTCAGTAGTCGAGTCGGCGGCGCGTCTGGCGACGGTCGATTCGGCGTCGTCGGAGCCCTCGCTCGCGATTACGGCGGGGCCGAGCCCGACGCCTTCGTCTCCTCCGCTAAATCTTGGCTCTGTCACGCGCACGTCGACCGACTCTCAAAACTCCTTCCGCTCCGCGACGCCTCCGACTCTCAATCCCCTTCCCCCCGATGGTCTCCCGTCGAAATCAGCTCCTTCTACCTCAGCCACCTCCGCGCCGCGTGGAACCATACTTTCCCCGATTATCCCCTCGAAACGCAGGCGATTTCCCTCACCATTCCGGCGTCCTTCGACGAAACTGCGCGGTCGCTCACCCTCGACGCGGCGAAGCTCGCTAAACTCCCGCGCGTCTCCCTTGTCGAAGAGCCGCAAGCGGCCTTCTACGCGTGGCTAGAACGCCATGAAAAGACGTGGACCGAGACCGTTAAACCGGGCGATCGCATCCTCGTCTGCGACGTCGGAGGCGGAACGACGGACTTCGCGATCATTTACGCGCTCAATCGCGAATCGCAAAAAGAGGGCTTCGAAGGGCAAAAAGTGAAGTTCTACCGCGTCGCGGTCGGCGACCATCTCGTCCTCGGGGGGGACAATCTCGACCAAACGCTTTTTGTCGCGCTCGAGTCGCGTTTTCGCGAATCGAACGGACGCGAATTATCGCCGCGTCAGCGCGTGGAACTTCTTCGCAAGAGCCGCGAAATCAAGGAAAAAGTTCTCAGCGCGTCGGGAGATCCGGAGGAGAAGTTCCGCGCGGTTATTCTAGACGCGGGGGCGCGCCTCTTCTCTGGCGGCGCGACCGCGGAGATCACGCGCGGCGAAGTCGAAGCGCTCCTCGTCGACGGATTCTTCCCGAAATCGTCTTTGAACGCGGAGCCGCGCCGCGCGCGCCTTGGTCTTCGCGCGATCGCGCTCCCGTACGCGCAAGACCCGGCGGTCACGAAACATTTAGCGAAGTTTCTCGTCGGAAGTCGTCATTCGGGCTCCGATCTCGTTCGCGCGGGGATCGTCGGAGAACTTGCGCAAAAGCCGGGCGTCGATCCTGCGCGTCCCGACGCCGTCCTCTTCAACGGTGGAGCGTTCGAGTCTCCGATCCTTCGGCGCCGGATTATCGACGCGATCGCGGAATGGTTTCCGAGCGATTCGGAAAATGGTTGGGCTCCCGCGGAGCTCGAGAACGCGGGGCTTTACCTTGCGGCGGCGCGCGGAGCGGCGTATTACGGACTTGCGCTTCGGGGTCGCGGAGAGCGAATCGGCGCGTCGTTGGCGCGGACTTACTACGCGGAAGTGGCGCTCGACGCGGGCGCCGAGGAAGGAACGGGGCTGCGTCATGAACGCCGAACGGCGCGCAAAGGGGTCTGCATTCTCCCGGCGCAGGCGGAACCAGGGGACACGATCGAGCTGGATCGAGTTTTCGATTTGGAAGTCGACAAGCCGGTGAGTTTTCCGCTCCACGTCTCGAGCGTCCGCACGACGGACGCGCCGGGTGATCTCGTCGTCCTCGATCCTCTTGAGACGCGGGAATTGTCTCCGATCCGCACGGCGCTACGGACGCGCAGCGCGGCAAAGAAGGCGGCGGGTCGAGTGAAGGCGCGTCTCGTCGCGCGTCCTACGGAAATCGGCACGATCGAGCTCTTTTTGAAGGAGGAGCGCGACGAAAAGGGAGGTCGAGGTATTTCGCGATGGACGTTGCAGTTCGACGCGCGCGGCGCGGTGGAATCGGACTGGGAGGAGCAGGACGCGAGCGGCGAGGCGAGCGGAGTCGAGGACGATTCGCTCGTCGAACGCGGATTCGCGGAGCTTGAATCGACCTTCGTCGCGTTCACGGAGAAGCCGGGCTCTCTCTTCCGTCGACTTGGGGAAGCTCTCGGCGAAAAACGGGAGAATCTCGGCGTCATGACGCTTCGTCGTTTGGCGGAGAAGACGTTCGAGCTTCGAGCCGGTCGGTCGCATAGCGCGGCGCACGAGGCGCGGTGGCTCAACTGGCTCGGCTACGCGCTCAGACCTGGGTTCGGCGCGTCGGCGGACGACTGGCGCGTGGAGCAGGCGTGGAAAGAGCTGGGGAATCGACGGTTGACGTTCCGCTCCCCCGAGGTCATGACGCAATATTGGATCTTCTGGCGCCGCGTCGCGTCGGGGCTTGCGTCGGGGCGTCAGAACGCGCTTGGAGAGCCGCTCTTATCTCAAGCGCGGAGTTTTCACAAGCAGCTTGTCGAAGGTCGCGGACGCGGCGCGGCGCTCGAATTCACGACGCAAGAGGGCGCGGAGATTTGGCGTCTTCTCGGCGCGCTGGAGCTTCTTCCGGTCGAGTCGCGGATTGAAATCGGGACTATTATCGCGGACGTTTTGGACAAAAAGAGCGTCCAGCCGGTACGCGACGCGTTGGTCTGGAGTCTCGGTCGCGTGGGAGCGCGGCGCCTTTTCCACGCGCCGCTCGATCGGGTGACGCCGAGCGAATTTGGGCGCCGGTGGGCGGAGCGTCTTCTCGACTCGATCGAACGCCGCGGCGAAGCGCCGACGTCGACGGAATGTTTCGCGCTCGCGCAACTCACGCGCGAAGCGGAAGACGCGCGCTTCGACGTTCCGAGGAAGACGCGCGAAACGGTCGCGTCCTTCCTCCTCAAACACGGGGCGGAAGAGTCGACGTTGGCGGCGCTCGAGCGGAGCGGACGCCTTGTCGACGAGGCGACGTCGCAAGCGTTCGGCGAGGCGCTTCCTTTGGGGTTGCGATGGAATTAGTCGGGCCTGGCGTCGGCGTCAAAAAAAAATATAATGGACGAATCGAACGATCGGTCGTCGAGAGTCGCAAGACGCGCGACGCGCCGAATCGAGGAACGAATAACGGAGAGAAAAGCGATGAATAAAATCTTGGGTTACTTATCGGCGGCGCTTCTTGTCGTAGCGTCGACGGCGTGCAACGGAGCGGAAGGGGAAGTCTTCAAGATCGGCGTGATCGGAGCGACGACGTCGCACGTTCCGGCGTTTATAAAGACGATCAACGATCCGAAGGGAGACGAGCTCTATCAGGGTTTCGAGGTTACGGGCGTTTACCCCGGCGGCGCTCCGGATAATCCGGACAGCTGGAATCGCGTGACGGAATACACGGAATTCTGCAAAGACGCGGGTCTTACGGTCTATTCGACGGTTGAGGAACTCGTCGCGAACGTCGACGGAATCCTCCTCGAAAGCGTCGACGGACGTCTGCACCTCGAACAGGCGCGTCCGGTCTTTGCGGCGAAGAAGCCGATCTTCATCGACAAACCGATCGGCGGCTCCCTCTGGGAAGTTTTGGAAATCTACCGTCTCGCGGAAGAAGCGGGCTCGCCGATCTTCAGCTCGTCCTCGCTTCGCTACGTGAAGGCGTATCAGGAAGCGCGCGAAGGAGAAAGCTCCGTCGGCGAAATTCTCGGCGCGGACGCGACGAGCCCGGCGCCTCTCGAACCGCATCATCCGTCCCTGTACTGGTACGGAATCCACGGAGTCGAATCCCTCTTCACGGTTCTTGGACCGGAGTGCAAGAGCGTCTCGCGCACGGGGACGACCGCGTGCGACGTCGTCGTGGGAATCTGGGACGGCAAGCGCGTCGGAACGTTCCGCGGAATTCGCAAGGGCGCGGCGCCGTATAGTTGCCGCGTCTTCGGCGAAAAAGGCATGGCGAGCGTCGGAGATTACGAAGGTTACGTTCCTCTCGTGGAACAGATCTGCAAATTCTTCCAGTCCGGCGTTTCCCCGGTGGATAAGGAAGAGACGATCAACATCTACGCGTTCATGACGGCGGCGGATATGAGCCGTCGCGAAAAGGGTAAGCAAGTCGAGCTCGAAGAAGCGATTGAAGAAGCGGAAGAAGAGGACGTTTTGACGGTCGAACTCACGACGACGGCGGTAAGCGAAGTCGTCTGGAAAGACGGCGAAGAGGAGAAGACGGTCGATTATCACGACCTTGGCAAGCTCGTCGAAGAAGCGCTCGAAGAGTACGACACGGTGCGCTATATTCTCGACAACCGCGCGGGAATTCCTTACGACACGGTCATCAAGATCATGGATCAGCTTTCCGACGCGCGTCTTGCGAATTATCTCTACTAAGTCGCAATTCTTCGAAAGAAGGCGAAAAAAGAGGCCGTGCGAACGAATCGCGCGGCCTTTTTTATTGGACGAAACGTAAACGAACTACTCCAGCGTAATCTCGCCGATTCGATAGCGCTTGGCGCCGTCGGAATCTCCGAGGGGGAGCTCGTAGACGGGGGTTCCGTCGCGGGTTCCAATACTGACGTAAACTTGATACGTTCCAGGCTTTGTGGAGGGAGCGACGTGTCCGACGCGGAATTTTGCGGCGCGTTCGATCTTCGGCGCGGCGCCGGGTTCTCCTACGGGCAGCTCGCGCACGTCGAAGGATTCGTCGACGAGGAGGGAGACGATCCCGCCCTTTTCGTCCTTGAGGGTCAAGGCGACGAAACCGCCGCGGTAGCACGGGGCGACGCCGCGATTTTCGAGCGTCCATTTGACGTCGAAGAACTCGTCGATCTTCACGGTCGCCGGATATTCGACGCGCGAGGGCAAGAGACGATATCCGATGCGCATGTTGATCTGACGGAGCGTGTCGCCGAGCTGTTCTTTTTCTTCCTTGGGGGTCCAGTGAATCGACATGTACGAGGCGTGGTGCGCTTCGACGGAGCGCAAGAGCTTGTCGTTGTCCCAGCATCCGCGTTCGATCGACGGTTTCATATGCTCATGTTCGAGGATCACGGGCATAGTCGGCCAGAATTTCTGCGCGGCGGCTTCATGATACCAGGAGACCGGTCCGACGAGGATACTGTCGTCGCGGAAGGAGACTCCGTTTTCTAACGCGTAATCCAATTCGGGGAGTGAATCGCCAGGTTTCGACGGACCGGCGACGTCGTCGCTGACGCACAGCTGAACGTTGGGGAAATACTTTTTGTGTAGCGCGATATGCGTTTTGACGATATTGAAGGTTCTTTCCGGGGTATATCGCGACCCTGGGGCGACTTGGCTGCCCGCAAGTTCGGAGAGTCTGCCGTCCCACACGCCGAGGGTCGAGTGCCCTTCCCCCCACATTCCGTAGG
>CAKVCP010000088.1 GCA_934725735.1 uncultured Thermoguttaceae bacterium | reverse complement strand
ATAATAAACCTCCCTTACAGAAGACCAAAATAATAAAAACGCGCTGTACAACGCAGAAGCGGACTATGATTATAGCACAAACCAGGCTAAAAAGGCTAAGCCTCGATATTTTTACTCTGCCAAAATGGCGCCGGAATTCCTAAAGCCGCCGCAATGGCGCTGATAAGAACCAATTCGCGTTCCGTGACGACTTCGTCGTAAAGAACGCAGCGCCAGCATGCCTCCATCACGCGTTTCTTCAATTGAGGCGAGGACTTGGCAAGTTCGTTGAGCGACTCGGTAAACGAGCGCAACGAGATCGATTCCGCAGGTGGGAACGCCGCAGAAATTCCGAGCCCCGAGAATCCCTTTTCAAACGCCAATTCAGCGTCCCCTTCTTTCAAAGCGCCCTGCGACGCTAAAGCCGCCAAGACGTTCACAAGACGATCTTTCGCGCTTGACGCCGTATTGTATTTGATTTCCATCGGCGCTAAAAGGCCGAAGAAAACGTCAAGTTCGCGAATCGCTAGACATTGCAACGTATATTCAAACACGTCGAGTCGTTTATCGACGCAGCACAGGAAAAACGTCGCCTGGCGGAAGGAATCATATTCTCCGGAAGTCATCGTTTTAAGAAGAGGAATACAGATTCGAACAACCTGAAGACGCGTTGTGTCGGAAAGCCCTTCAACAAGGGAAATCGCCTTTTCTAGCGATTCATTGTCTGAAGAACTCGGATACCTTTTCCGGAGGCCCTCGCGTTGGATTGCCTTGATTCTAGAGTCCTTATCCAGAAGTACGGAAAACACAACCGCTCGAGCGTTCACGACAGAAGAAATAAACTCGTCTAGCGCGGGCAAAAGTGGAGTCGGAATTCGTTCTTCAAGGAGATTTTCGCCGTCTTTTTCCAACTTACATCCGTCGCCATAAAGTTCCTGAGGCAAAGAACGACGCTCGGAGGACGAGGAAGGCGCTGGAGTCGAATCCGCGCTGGAAACGCTAGAAGCGTCGCTCTCGACGAAGGCGTCGTCCACCGTTACGCTCGAAGAATCCGCGTTAGAAACGCTAGAGGCGTCATTCTCATCTACGGAGTCGCCCACCGTTACGTTCTTCGAGGAATCCGCGAACAGAGAGATATTAGAGACGTCGACGTCAGACGGTCTGAAGATCGTCTCATCTTCCGAGGAGGCGTCATAGGCAGGGAAGACGCCGTCAAAAGACGGATCAATCGTCTTGATTCGCTTGCGAAGAGGCGGATGCGTGCGAAAGAGCGCGAGCATGATCCCAGGTTTGAAAACGGGCGCAAAGAAGAAATGCGCCGCCTGTTGCGCGCCTTTCCCGCCGACGGAAGTTTCGACGCCGGCCCCTCCAATTTTTTTCAGCGCGCTCGCCAATCCTTCCGGATTACGCGTAAATTGAATGGCGGACGCGTCCGCTAAGTATTCGCGTTGACGCGTCACCGCCGCGCGCATCATGTTGCCGAACATAAGACCAGACCACCCGATGACTATAAGGCTTATCCCCATTCCTATCAAAAGGAAAAAAAGGGATAACTTCGTTTTAGGGTCGTACTCTCGAGTGGAAGTGAAGGCCATTTGGAACGTGTAGGTTCCCAAAATTACGATCAGTTCGACTCCAAACAAGATGGCGAGCAGTCGCATATTTAGCGACATATCACTATGGTAAATATGACTAAATTCGTGCGCGACAACCCCTTGAAGTTCGTCTCGTTTTAAATGCTTCAAAGCGCCTTCCGTAACGCAAATCGCGGCGTTTTCAGGAGAAAGGCCAACCGCGCAGGCATTGATTCCGTCGACGCCTTTTATGATAAAAACGCGAGGGACGGGGACGCCAGACGCGATCGACATTTCTTCGACGACGTTGTATAACCTCCGCTCTCGCGGATCAGAGGAATTGCGAGGTACCATCGTCGCATTGAGAGAGCTAAGAACCTTATCGCTTCCCCCTTTCTTTACCTGCGCTGATTTAAAGAGCATCCCTGAAAAGATCATCAACACGGTAAGCGAGCAATCCGTCAGAATTAGGAGCGGAGAAGTTAGCTTACTATAAAAGAATTGCTTCATCCCAATTCCCATGTAGTCGGAGTAATAAAGCATCGCAACGACCGCAGAGACGAAACAATGAACCAACACGATCGTAAGAACGACAGACAACGTAAAAAGAATTGTGAGTCGAACCGACAGGGCGCGGGCTCGATCTTGGCTTTCAAAAAAGTCCATGACGGCAAACCTTGAGGAAGGGAGAATTCAAGATAGCAAACTTTGAGGCGACGTTCAGAACTTAACCTTCGGCGCTTCGCGTTCAAGCGGGTCGGCTAATTCAAAGAGAGCCGCCGGAAGGAATCCAAAGACGCCGGCCAAAATATTGTTCGGAAACGTCTCTCGAGAGGTATTGTAAGCCGTCACGCTGTCGTTATAAGACTGACGCGCGAAGCCAATCTTGTTCTCAGTCGACGTCAATTCTTCCTGAAGGGCCAACATATTCTGATTGGAACTCAGCTCGGGATACGACTCCGACAACCCCCAAAAACCGTGCAACGCGCCGTGCAACGCGCCTTCGGCTGCGGAGACGCGCGACATGGCGCTTTGATCGCCGGGGTTCGCTAACGCCTCTTTATTGGCCGCCATCGCCCCAGACCTCGCTCGAATAACGGCCTCAAGGGTTTCCGACTCATGTTTCATAAAAGATTTTGCCGTCTCGACAAGATTGGGAATGAGGTCGTATCGTCGTTTCAGTTGAACGTCGATCTGAGCGTAAGCGTTCTTGTAACGCTGTCTTAGTTTCACAAGACCATTGTAAACGCTTACCATCCACAAAACGATCAAAAGTCCAAACGCCGCTAAGGCGATCAAAATTACAGGCGTCATAGAAAGCAGTCCTAATCCTTCTTTAAGTTTTTCGCGGACAATTTCAGAGGTTCGTCAAAACGACGCAACAACGAACTCATTCTAATATAATCTTAATCCTGAAACAAGAGAAAACTACCTTCCTTGACAGATCAAAGAACGTCGATAACGTATGGATCGGCGTCGAGTTCACCCTCGCGCGAACGCGGCGTCGACTATTTGAGAACGCAGGCGGCCTTATTCAACGTCTCAGAAATATCGAGCGTTTGAAAACGTAGGCATAACAGGGAATCCGGTGGAAAGGCCGGAACGGTCCTCGCCGCTGTATACGTCGCTAGGAATGATAGTTCATTCAGAAAACGTCACAAAGCCATTGACTTCCAGTCGAGAAGGCGACGTTCTTCTACGTGAGTCAGAAGACCTTCCTGCGTTTTGCGGTATCTTCGGAAATTCCGCGCGCCGACGCTAACGCGATGGACGAAGGCGTCGTTCGGGGATCGTCCCCTCGCTCAAATCGTCGTTCCGTTTCCTATTTTTTGAGGAGAACGCGATTCGATGAAAAAATTCAATCTATCTTCCCTTAGGAGAGCGTTTACGCTTGTAGAACTACTCGTTGTCGTCGCCGTTATTGGGATTCTCGTGGGCCTACTGTTGCCCGCCGTACAGGCGGCGCGAGAAGCGGCCAGACGCATGTCGTGCATGAATAACGTCCGACAAATCGGTCTAGCTTTTCATCTATACCATGACGTTCTAGCAACCTTTCCTCCCGGTACTCTTACGTCCAATGGAACTAACTCAAGTTTTGGTTGGGGAGCGCTAATTCTCCCTTACCTCGAACAAGCCAACGTCAAAGACTTAGTCGATTTCAATCGGCGCGTCTATGATGAAGTCAACCAAAAGGCAGGACAAACGCGCCTTCCATTCTATCTCTGTCCGTCTGATTCCGATAACGAGATTCGAGACGTCGACTACTATAATCCGGACAAAGGATGGGCGCTGGAAAAGCTCAAATTATCCCCTTCTCATTACGCCGGAATCGTCACGGAAAAAATTTCGAACTTTGGGGCGGAAACGACGGATGGTTGGACGCTTAAAAACGACGAACTTGGGTGTTTGATTATATCTCGCGCCATACGAATCCAAGACGTCCTCGACGGCGCCTCAAACACTGTCATGGTCATGGAGGCCTCGTCTTACGAAAATACGAACGCCAAAGTTTACGACAATGGAAGTTGGATCATCGGAACCAATATTTTTCGTAAAACGACGGCGCCAATCAATTACAAGCCGACATGCGAGCATTTTCAGTCGGGAAATCTCGTCTGGAGTTGCTCTGAGTGCAGCGCGTATCAGTATGAAGCGCGAAGCCGACACCCTTCGGGATTAAACTCGCTTTTTGTCGACGGATCGGGCCGTTTCGTCTCTGAAAATGCCGACCTTACGATTCTAGCGGCGACGATTACGCGCGCTCGCGGCGAGACCAAAACGTTGTAACCGCCAACGACTCAAAATGTCGACGAGACAAAAATTTTTTTAATTTTCTTAGAAACCTCGGGAATACTACCGAGGTTTAACTTTTTGATAGCTCAATGAAAAACATGCGACACAACCATTTTTAGAGTCTATCCCAGTCCCTCCAATCGACTAAGACGAAGGGTCTCGCATCAAACAACGGCAGTACGAAAGGTTCTTCGAAAACCCTTTCATTCTGCCTCGCTTAGAGAGGAAAGTATTATGAAAAAGATCCTATCCATCGCCGCTACGATTACGGCTGCCGTCGCTTCCATCGCTATCGCGCAATCGCAAGACAAAGCTCCTGCTCAACCGACCCTTGGACGTATTCTTGTGAACGCCCGCGCGGAAAATGGTCAGTACGACCTGTCCAAAATCCTCAACAACGATCGTATTCCGGAAGAAACCCGAAAGTTCATCCAAGAAGCCGATAAGGATAAGGACGGGTTCCTCAATCGTGAAGAAGCGGCGACTCTGCGCGCCGCCAACGCTCCCGGCGGCAATTTCCCCGGCGGGCCCCAGGGATTTGGCGGGCCCCAGGGATTTGGCGGACCGCGCTCTCCCTTCGGCGAAGCTTTTGCCGACGGAAAGTTAGATCTTTCCAAGTTGCCCGAGAATCTTCCGGAAGATGTGAAAACTCGCTTCGCCTCCGCAGACAAGGATGAAGACGGTTTCCTCACCGTTGAAGAAATGCAAAACATGCCGCGTCCCAAGTTCCAATTCTCCGAAGGGCAAAAACCTGATTTTATCAACGACGACAACGCTATCGTCATTGAAAAACTCCTCGTCGCTATCAAAAAGGCCGACACGAACGAAGACGGTCTCATCGATACGGACGAACTCAAAACCGCAGCGGCGGCGATCCGTGAAAATTCCCCTGAAACGCCTCGTTTCATCAACAATCTCTTCAACAGCGCTCAACCCGGCATGTTCGGTATGGGCATGGGCATGGGCATGGGAATGGGTATGAAGGGAATGGGCCCGCGTCCCGATCAAGGCGGACCGAACGCCGAAGCTCAGCCTGGCCCAGGCCGTCCCAACGCTCGTCAGCAAGGTAATCGTCAGCAAGGAAATCGCCAGCAAGGCGGTCCGCAAGGCGCCCCTCGCATGGGAATGGGAATGGGTATGGGATTTGGCGGCCCTGAATTAGCAGCGGCGATGACCAATGGCAAGCTCCGTCTTTCCAAGCTCCCCAAGACGATTTCCGACGAACGCAAAGCGGCTTTCAAGGCGGCGGACAAGAATAAGGACGGATATCTGACGATGGAAGAATTCCAGGCGATGCCTGAACCCAAATTCGAATTCGAAGAAAACAAACGACCTGCTTTCGTCGACGAAAACAACGCTTTCGATTGCAAGAAGATCGAAGAAGCTCTTAAAGTTGCCGACAAGAATACCGACGGAGTCATCGACGACGCGGAAATCCAAGATTTCGTCAAAGAAGTCCGCGAAGCGTCCCCCAGCTTCCAGTTCTTCATGATGCGTTCCTTCGGCGGTTTCGGACGAATGGGAGCCGGTCCGATGGGACAGCCTGGCATGGGTCAACCCGGTATGGGCGGTCCTGGTTTCGGCGGCCCCCAGGGCGAACAAGGTCAGCGTACGCGCGCGGCTCGTCAGGGCAACCGCGCCTCTCAGGAATGATGGCGACTCTCGCGCCTCGAAAAGATAACTAAACCAGGATAGCCGACACTATTGCGTCCTGTTCCATTAAAAAGGCTCCGTCTTAATTGACGAAGCCTTTTTCTATTTAATAATTCCGCGCGACTGGAACCGAATACCGGCGCAACTCACTTGGAATCTCCGCCTGTCCAGTCGTTGGGAATAAAGCCAAGGCGTTTCGCCGCGCAGATCGAATCGGGGGTTATCAGTCTTTGCCAAGCCTTATTTCGAGGCGACCATCGAAATCCACATTCGCGCAACTTCATACGAATCTCGTCGTCTGGTTTAGATTCAAAGATAATTTGCAAACGATTCAATTCGTAATTGAACTTCGCCTTTCCCCCTTCAAAGAACCAACTATTGTCCTCGTCTGTCGGTTTTATTTGCGCCAAGAATCCGAGACGACGCTCAATCCGTTTGATCTCGGCTAAGCTAGAGGATAAATCAAAATAATTGGAGAGCGCGTTAGTATCCTGCGGAACAACGTCTTTCAAAACGCCGTCGTATCCGTCCCACGATCCATGTTTACGCCGATAGCTATTCGCCTCTTTCATCTCCGCATGCTTTTCTTTAAGCTCAATCAATCGCGCTTGAAGCTTTGAAAAATCATTCGACTCTTCCATCGTTGTCAGAGGAGTCGGCGGCTTTGAGGAAGTCTTCTGCGTCGGCGCAGGGATAGGTTCCGTTTGCGTTATATTCTGAGGAATCCTCTTTGACGCGACGCCAATCCCCACCTTCCCAATTTCATGCGCTAAATCGTCAATCTTTTCATGTTCGCGAAAAAGTTCGCTCGCGCGTTTTACTTTCGCGGCATGCTTTTCGCGCGGCACGGCTTTCGGACCGACGAGTCGCGCGGAAGGACAGGACGCCGCGTTCTTATGATAATTGTCGTACCAAATAGCGAGCTGACGTTCATACTCTTCTAGCAAAAGATCGATAGCCGCGTGATATTCGCTCCCCACCTTCTCCTTTTGCCGAGCCGCCGTCGCGCGCGCGGTGTTGACGGATGCGCGATACTCGCGCGTCGCCGTATTCGGAACATATTCTCGAAAAGAATTCGACTCCTGCGCCTGACGCGCCAACCTTTCGTCAATGGGATAGTATCCGCTTTGCGGGTCGCGCTCAATAACTCTTTTTTCATTCGCCTTCGCGTCTCTTGGGTTGGAATTCCCGTCCTCCGACGCGCTAGAAGCTGGCGGTTCTTGATCTTCGGAGCTTTTAGCAGACGCTTTGACCGGCGTTCCTTCAACCAACGCCTTTGAGTTATCGGCGGTCATAGTCGCCTTTGCTTCGAGGATTTTTTTCTTTTCGTCCCTCTTCCTAATCGCTTGATAGCAGTCGTAAACGAAATCTATCAAACGACTGCAAAGCGTTTCCACCTCAGGGGATTCGCTAAAGGAATAGTCGTCAAGCGAGGCGACGTATTCGCTCAGTTGAAACGCTATTTCACGACTATCTTCGTCAACGATATAATCGATTAACTCGTTTAACTTGGCGTCTCCGCGCTTGTCGGTCGAGATCACTTGGGCCATATTGATCGCAAAGTTCGCAAGGCGATCGCTCTTAAGCAAGGGCTTCTTATCAAAAAGCCACGAGTTTACAAGCTCGCGACGTTTTTCCGGCGTCGCTTGAAGCCAGTCTCGATCAAAAGCCCGACGAGCGTACGCTTCAAAAACCTCTTTATCTGAAATATAACCGTCGATTTTACGAAGACAACGTCTAATAAGAGGCCATTTTGATTCGCGAAGAGCGCGACCGTCCGGCGAATCGTCATACGTGAGAAAGACGAAAGTCGCGTCATAAAATTCTTGATCGAGCGTAAAATCAGAACCCGGAACATCATCGCGCGCTTGCAAATACGATGCAGCACAGCATAAACGCGCAAATAAATCATTCCAATCCCGCTTTTCGCTCGAACGTTCATCGGAACATGTCATCGTCTTCCTCGCGTACAAATAAACGAAACGTTAGCGCCGTCGGATAATCCGCAATCGTTGTTAAGTGTAAACGGAAGAAAAAGCGCGGTCAAGAAGAAACGCGAAAGGAACCTTTAAAAAGACAATGCGAAGATAAAAAGAAAGCTGAACAAACTTGCGTTCCCAACTAACGAGTCATTTGTTCAGCTTCTTCGTTATGTTGTCAAATTCGACCAAAAGACAACTCGATCATTGAACCTTGCAGATGAAACGGACAACGCCAAAATCTTTAGGCTTGAGAGGATCCGTAATTTCCCATCTCAACACCAGAGCGCCCTGTTCGTTAAGAGACGCTACCAGATCTGCGGAGACGGAAGACTGCGCGGTTCCGTCGACATAACGCAGACGAGGGGACAAACTATCGAGGATCGTGACGTTTCCGATTAACTCATCGCCGATATTTTCGAAACGCAACGTGAATTCGACAAGCTCGCCGGGGCGCGCGGCGTCTTTATTGGCAACCTTGATGACGCGCAGCTTTGACGTTTTGGTGTCGTCTTTGATTTGATAAATCGTCGCCGGGCCTTCAATATAAGCGTTAGAGAAAGCGTTGACGAGATCGGTCGACACAGCCACGCCCTGTTCCGAGCTCCAGCCTTGAGCGGCGACGGCGCCGTCAAAAACCAAGCTCACGTCTTCGGAGCTCAGATCATCGATCGTTTCGGAAGTCAACATCGCGCCGAGTCGCACTTGAGAATCGCCTTCCATCACGCCTTCAAACCCAGTCTGCGCCATCGTTCCAACGGTTGTCTCGGCGCCTTCCGCCTGGAGGGAGTTATTCGCCCCGAGCGGACGAACTTCTTGCGAACGCACGTCCGTTCCTTCGGCGACGGAGTCTTCCGACGCGACGTCGGTGACGTTCGCAATTTCAACCCCCTCGCGATAATCCCCTTCCACAGGACCGACGACCTGACGAACCGCGCCAAATCGAGGACTATAGATGAAGATGCGATTCGTTGGTTCGGCGAGGATCCGACCGTCGACCGTGTCAAAATGAGCGGCGGAATCTTCGACGTCAAGATTTTCTATCGACCAATCTTCACGCGAATAAAACTCGCCTTTGGAATCTCCTCCAGAAAGAACGTATTCGTCGAGTTGATTTCGTTCAACGTCCTTATCGTCCGGAGCGGAAGGATTCTCCTGAGGACGTTTGACGCCTTCGAAGGTCTTGGCAATCGAGGGATCAATCT
>CAKVCP010000087.1 GCA_934725735.1 uncultured Thermoguttaceae bacterium | reverse complement strand
ATTCCCCTCTGTTCCGCGATTTCCGTCACTGGAAGCGATACGAAGGAGGGTGGGCGCAATATCTCTTGATCTATGATCGTGAAACGAAAGAGTTCTCCGAAGTGCCGACCACCCCGCGAACTGATCGCGACCCCATGTGGCTTGGCAACAATTGCGTGTATTTTGTCTCTGACCGAGACGGCACGATGAATCTCTATCGCTATTCTCTCGAGGGCGAAGATAAAAAAGTCGAGAAGCTCACAGATTCTAAAGAATGGGATCTTCGATGGGCTTCCTCCGACGGAGAGGATCAAATCGTCTACGAGAAGGGCGGTTCTCTCTTTGTTTATAAGGCGTCGACAAACGAGACGCGCGAATTAAGTATTTACGTTCCTCACGATGGACTTGCCGCGCGGCCCAGTCGCGTGAACGCCGCGAGCAACATTGAATCTTATGGGCTGAGCCCCGAGGGTAAACGCGCGCTCTTCACGGCTCGCGGAGATATTTTTACCGTTCCTTGCGAAAACGGTCAGACCCGTAATTTAACGAATAGTTCCAACGCGCACGATCGTTCCCCCGTCTGGTCCGCCGATGGTCGATGGATTGCCTTCATTTCAGACGAATCCGGAGAAGATCAGATCTACGTGATTGATCAAAAAGGGGAAAAAGAAAAGCGTCAATTGACCAACTCTCTTCGAAGTAAACTTGATTCCCTCGTTTGGTCCCCCGACGGTAAAGCGCTTTCTTTCCGCGACGCGACGAATCACCTTTGGGTCTTGACCTTGAAATATGAAGAGGTCGAAAGTTATCCGCTTGCGGACGAACTCATTGAAGTTTCTCGCGATTGGTATGGCGGCTTCCCATACGCCACGTGGTCTCCCGACGGCGCTTATCTTGCGTATGAGACGGGGGAGAGCACCGAGTATACCGCGATTTATGTGTGGGACAAGAGTAGCAAGGAATCTCATCGCGTCACTGATCCTATGTTTAACAATTTCTCGCCGGCGTGGTCTAGCGACGGGGATTGGCTCTTCTATATCGGTCAGCGTGAATTTTATCCGCAATTTAGTTCGATCGAATGGAACTTTGCGGGGGATCGTTTCAATGGTATTTTTGCCGTAGCGTTGCGCAAAGACGTCGAAAACATCTTTGTTCCGAAGAGCGACGAAGCTCCCGAGTCTTCCTCCAAGACGGAGAGAGAAGTTGAGGAAAAGGATGAGGAGAAAGAGGCGCAAGACGACGAAGATAAGAAAATTGACTTCGACGGGCTTCCCGGTCGAGTTGTGCGTCTTCCTATTCCTTCAGAGAATTATAGCGATCTTTCCTGCGCCGACAATTTCCTTTTCTTTGTTCAGGAGCCCGAGGAGTTCTATGGACGCGACAGAAATGGAACGCCCAAATTACTTACATTTGATTTGAAGCAACTCAAATGTGAAACGTTTATTGAAGATTTCAGCGGCTATTCTATCTCCGCCGACAACAAAAAGTTGTTGACTCACAAAGCCGGTTATCGTATGTATGACGTCGGAGCCAAAGGCGGCGATTCGAAGACTTTCTCCGTTGACGATATGTATTGCGATCTGGTTCCGCGCGAAGAGTGGAACGAAGTATTCGAGGAAGTTTGGAGACGTTTCCGCGATTACTTCTACGTCAAGAACATGCATGGCGTCGACTGGGAACAAGTCGGCAATCAGTATCGCTCTCTGCTCCCGTATGTTTCCCACCGTTCCGATTTGACCTATATTCTTACCGAGATGATCGCGGAACTCAACATTGGACACACCTACGTTGAAGGCGGCGATTATTATCAGCCTCAGCGTCCTGTTTCCGGACTTCCAGGCGCTCAATTTGCCCTTGATCGCGAAAAGAACCTTTATCGAATTGGAAAGATTTACGCCGGTCAGAATGAAGAGACCAAATATCGATCGCCTTTGACTGAACTTGGCGTGAACGCTTCCGAAGGAGACTACGTCCTCGCAATTGACGGAGAAAAACTTGTTGGAACGGACAATCCTTATCGTTTGCTACAAAATAAAAAGGATCGCGTTGAACTGACGTTAAGCAAGGACGGCAGTGAAGAAAACGCCTGGAAAACGTCATACAAGCCGGTTCAATCTGAAGATTCTTTGCGATATCTTGATTTTGTCTTGGATCGTCAGAGGAGGGTTTCTGAACTTAGCGACGGAAGACTCGGTTACATCCATATTCCCGACATGGGCGGTTCCGGCGCATATGAGTTCATCAAATGGTACTATCCTCAGCTCCGAAAGGAAGGTATTGTAATCGACGATCGTAATAACGGCGGCGGCAATATTTCTCCTTGGATTATTATGAGATTAAATCAGAAGGTTCTCGGAACGCGTTACGGTAGAGTTCGCGAGACCCCGACGACTTATCCCACGATCGCCACGAGCGCCAAATTTGTATGCTTGATTAACGAAACTAGCGCGAGCGACGGGGATATCTTCCCTTACTATTTCAAGAAATCGGAGTTGGGGAAACTCGTTGGTAAGAGGAGTTGGGGCGGCGTCGTAGGAATTTCTGGACGCGGTCCCCTAACTGACGGCGGAGTCGTCTTCGTTCCTCTTAGCGCGACAAATAGCGAGACGGGCGAATACGTCATCGAAGGTCACGGCGTTGATCCTGACGTTGAAGTCTGGCAGGAACCGAAAGCGGTTCTCGAGGGACGTGATCCTCAACTTGAACGCGGGGTCGAAGAACTTCTCAAAGAGATTGCCGAGAATCCTGCCGTGAAGCCGCAACGTCCTGAAGATCCTGATAAATCTAAAGGCAACGTGCCCGACTATAGCAAATGATAGGATAGGCTATTTCAAGCAATTTTGACTTGATAAATTTAGAACCGGATTGAGAACCTACGTTTTCAGTCCGGTTTTTTGATATCAATATTGTACCTATTACGTATTACGAGAAGATTGGCGACGGCAATA
Organism: uncultured Thermoguttaceae bacterium; assembly: GCA_934725735.1. Lineage (GTDB taxonomy): Bacteria > Planctomycetota > Planctomycetia > Pirellulales > Thermoguttaceae > RUG369. The sequence goes on along the minus strand of CAKVCP010000087.1, from coordinate 6,266 downwards.
AATATTCGTAATGACTTCGATTAAGATAGATTTGTATATCGGTTGACGATCTTTTTCTTCTCGGAAAGGCCTATTTGAGATATTAAGGAGAGATTAAAGGGGTATTCTTGACCTTATATTCTAAAGTGAAGTTTTAGAAAGCCGTCCGTAGACGGTAAGGAGTTCCTTGAACTAAAGAAAAAGGAGTAACCGTGAAGTTACTCCTTGAATGTTGAGCTCAACAGAGAAAACTTTGAAAATTTCTAGAAGAGGTATTACAGGGATTCGGTTTCACCGCCGGAAGGCGTCCCCAACGCGCCCCAGAGCCCGTAGGGGCTCTTACCGCTGACAGGACCGGCGACCGGTTCATTACCGTCGGTACGGTTATCCTGACCGGTAAGATTAGTAGCGATCGTATCGGAAATGAAACGAACAGAACCGTCGGCATAGACAGCGTTGACGCCGCCGGAGTGATTGCTACTCGCCGAGGTAATCGCCCAACATCCGTCGCCGGTTCCATTGGCACAGCTGGGAGAGTTCGGGGGCAGAACAGTCAAGAACATACCGTTGACGGGACGACCGTCGCCGAACCAATGTCCGCGCCAGCTACCAGACGAACCCTGAGGCATTTCGTTGGGGTTTGTCGCGCTACGAGCGTCTGTGTAGCACGAGGAAGCCGACCAAGGACGAACGGGGTAGACGCCGCCCTTAATTCCCAGGTAACCATTCGTTGTTTGCGGATTCGTGACGGTTTCGCTAGCGGCGATCGTGTTGCTCGTACCATCGGTGATAGCGGCCATCGTCTTCCATTTTTTGGGGGTGAAGATACCGCGTTGAGAAATTTTCCAGTGTGCTGAAACTTCCTCGTCCGCGAAGTTGTTAGCGTCAATACCATCGCCGCCGCAAGCGACATAGCTGGTTCGTCCACCTCCATTGAGGCCGGGTTGAGCCGCGTTACCATCGGATGGGCAAAGGATCGTGGGGATTGCCCCCTTCATTTCATCGATTGCGCCGCCTTCCCAGACATAAGGACGACGGTTGAAAATTCTTTCATAACGCGCTTGCTGCTCCATGTAGGGGAAGAGCTTAAAAGTCGCGCTCCAGTTATAGGTGTAAGTAATGGTTCCGCCGGTAACGTTGCCATCGCCGACACACCAACTTTGAGAAGCTGGGAACGCGCCATTAATATCATGGTAATTTTGCGCGGCCAAGCCCCATTGCTTGAGGTTGTTGGTACACTGCATCCTACGAGCCGCTTGAACGGCGGGAAGAAGGAGCCCAATTAAGATACCAATGATTGCAATAACAACCAAAAGTTCGACAAGGGTAAAACCCTTGCTTTTAGCAAAAAAAGACGTTTGCATGAGTCTCTCCCAAAAAAGAATGGATAAATATACACAATATTACTTTGACGCCTTTGGGGCGTCAATGGACAACAAAATATTTTATTTATTTCCTTATAATAACGAAAAATAAAAATGGACGCATCTAGACGATACGTCCATCTAACGCCGATAATATTTATGAAAAAAGTCTGAAAGTGCTAGTGTGAGGATTTAAACATCTCGCTTAGAGGCACATTGACCTTTTCTCCAACGTCGATCGTCGTTTCCAATCCAGCAGACGTTACTTCAATTTCAGCGGGCGTCGTCGTAGGACGTTTGTACTCAACTGCGACTGTTTCGACTTGTTGAGCAGTCAATTCCGCCATTTTGGCGTCATATTCCTTACGGGCTTCCGGATCCTCCGGCGGGACTTCATTCGGATCTATCTCGGGCACGTAAACTTTAGAAATTAAAACCTTGTATTTTCCAGCTGGGGCTCCTTTGAATTTGCCGTCGGTGCGGAGTTCGGCAACGCCCTTAGCGTCTGTTTTATATCCTACGACGAAGCGCGTCGCGTTCGTTGGATCATTGAGAGTGACGGAAGCGTCAGCCAAAGGTTGACCATCCTGAATAACGGTGATCTTTACCGGATAGAGTTCCGGTAAATCGGCGGGTTTTTTGGCGCCGGTGCATCCGGCTATTAACGGAGCGGAAATGAGAAGGAGACAATAGAGAGCGAAACGTCGCATACGATACTCCTTTAATTGAGAAGGAAAGGGAATATTGCAGTTATGGGCTCCAGGAATCAGAGCGTCTTTACAGCGCCACACGAATTTGGGAGACCATGAAAATCACGAACAGGGGATCGACATGATCGATCTTCGTTGCCTAAATGTCTTAAAACCGACTTTGCTCTGCGAGAATAGCCAATCCCGGGGAGCTTAAAAGGACGTCGCGTCATACTCTTGGTTACCCCCTCAATGGTATTGTGTGAGAGACGGTTTGTCAACAGGAATTGTAATTTCTATTATTATTCAAGATCGCTATTAATGTTGAGATATTGGTTCCAGACTTCGTCGCTCCAACCTTTACCCGGAGTTTCGGACGCCTCGTTTGGTTCGTGAGGAGCAGGGGATTCTTCCGGGCTAACGCCGACTTCAGACGTCTTGGCGCGCAAAACAGGCTCGGGTTCTCTCTCATTGTCTGAAAAGCGCGTTGGATAGGCGCCGCCAGAGTAACAAAGAGACGTTTTGACGGGGGAACTAGGATTCGGCTTAGGCGCTGTTGGGGACTCAGTCTCGGTTTCTCGCTGTTTACCCCTCCATTCCTCCATCGTCATTAGCACTTCTCGCGCGCTCGACGGCTTGGCGGGATTGAACGGGGAAATAATTCCCTCCGACGCCATGACGTCAATAATTCTACCAGCGCGCCCAAATCCGATTTTCATTCTCCTTTGGAGCATCGACGTGCTTGCGCGTCCCGCTTCTATAACAATATCGACGGCTTGCACGTAGAGCGGATCATATTCAAAATCATCTTCCTTGTTAGGATTGTCTCCTTCTTCGTCTACAACGTCAGGGATTTCGATTTCAAAGGCAGGCGTATCGACGGAAATCGAGTTGACCACGTCGTTGATCTCTTGGCCGGAAACGAAAGTGCCTTGTCCTCGAAGCAACTGACTTGTTCCAGGCAAGAGGAAGAGCATATCGCCGTCTCCCAAGAGTTGTTCGGCTCCTACCGAATCTAAAACGACGCGGCTGTCAGTCTGACTGGAGACTCCGAATGATATGCGCGCAGGCAAATTCGATTTAATCAGGCCCGTCACGACGTCGACAGTCGGCTTTTGCGTTGCGAGAACAAGATGGATGCCAACTGCGCGGCTTTTTTGGGCGAGACGAACGATTGGAATCTCGACGTCTTTTCCCGACGTCATAATCAAGTCCGCCATTTCATCGACGACGATCACGATGCTTGGCATCGATTTTGGAAAGACTTCCCATTCGTCTTCGTCGACAGGTCGAAGCCTTTTGCGCATCTCTTCAAGACTGAGTTTATTGAACTCAGTTAGATTGCGCACGCGGATCCTCGAGAACTGTCGATAACGTTCTTCCATTTTTTCGACCGCCCACTCAAGTATCGCCTGCGCTTTTGCCATATCCGTGATGACAGGATGCATGAGATGGGGAATCGTTTCATACGGACTGAGTTCCACCATTTTGGGGTCGATCATGATGAACTTAACCTGTCGAGGTCCTCGAGTCATAAGGATTGACATAATGATAGAGTTCAAACATACCGATTTACCAGTGCCCGTACGACCGGCAATAAGCAAATGCGGAAGTTTGGAGAGGTCGGCCACCATTGGCGCTCCGATGACGTCTTTCCCTAAAAAGAGAGGAAGCGACATTTTTTGAGCGTCTTCCGAACACGATTCCATAACCTCGCGCAGGCGCACGAGTTGGCGGTCTTGATTGGGGATCTCCACGCCGACAGTATTTTTTCCGGGAATCGGGGAGACAATACGAACATGCCGGGCCTTCATCGCGATTTCAAGGTCTTTCGTAAGGTTGACGAGAGACTTAACTCTCAACCCTTTTTCCAACTCAACTTCATAAAGGGTCAAAACGGGTCCCGTTCGAATGTCGACAACACGCAATTCCACTTTAAAATCGCGACATACCTGCTCTAATTTCTCACCTCTTAAACGGATCTGCTCCATAATGGAGCCGTAGTCGTAGATGACGGGATCTTCGAGAAGCTCGATCGACGGGTAGTCGTATTCAACGTCTCCTGACGCGAGCGAGGCGAAAGGAATACCCGAAGAGACGACCTCCGTTTCCGATTCCGATTTGTCGCTAATGGATGGGTCTTCTTGAACAACGCCTGGAAATTCGGGATTCAGAATAAATTCGGAAGCGGGGGATTCATCCTTCTGGTAAGTCGAATTCAATGTTGGACGAGGCGCTAAAGCGTTGAGACGTTTGTCTTGGGGGACTTCCTGGAAATCATTTTTGACAACGCTGAAACGATCGGTTCGCAGTTCCGGAACGGTCGAGGAGGGGAAAGGTTCAGCGACAAGGACTGTCGCTTGGCTCCGTTCAATTTTGGGCGTCGGGATAGGTATGTTAGGCTGGTTGATAAAGCCATTGAGGTTTTGCGCCAGCGCTATTTCTTTTCGTCTTCTTTCTGGGTTGGCTTTTTGGATTCTTTCGAGAAAGGGACGGGTAGCCCTAGCGACGATACTTCCTAGGCGCGAACGCCATATTAGAGCTTCAATAACTCGCTCGGGGATGATAAGGAGAAGTCCAGCGACGCCGAGTGCGCCCAACGCAACATAAGCTCCAAGTTTGACAAGGAACTTATCAAGTAGAAATTTAACGAGCGCCCCGACGAATCCCCCAGGTCCAATGGGCGGACCTAAAGAGGCGTTGCAAACGTAGGCGGCGAAGCCTGCGCAAGAAATCAATATCAGGAAACTCCCCAAGGTCTTGTTATATGGCTCGTTAATTCTCCGAGAGAACATGAAACATATCAAGGCGAGCCCTAGACCTAAAACAAGAACGTAACCGGCCACGCCAAAGCAAAACGAGAGTAAATAAGCGCACCAGGCCCCAGGGAGGCCCGCAAGATTGCGAATCTCCTGCAAATCATGATACACAAATGTTGTCGGGAGGTCCCATGGCGTATAGCTCAAAAAGGACGCGGCAAGAAATAGCCACGCAAGAAAACACAACGCGACTAAGACAATCTTGCCAGGTTGATCCCGTTCCTCGTCTTTGTGACGCGACAAAAAAGCGCTCCCTAAGGATTAAGCCTTACCAGAGTCATTTCCTAATTGACAAAACCTATATACGACGTTCTAAGACGGTCCGTTGATTTCTTTTAGACCGTCTTAGGAAAAATACAAAGGGACTATTTCGAAGCGCCAACCTGACGTCGCGCTCCGTTAAGGGTGTTGAGAAGAAGCATTGTAACCGTCAACGGACCAACCCCGCCGGGAACGGGCGTAATCCACGACGCAACTTCTTTAACGGATTCAAAATCAACGTCTCCCACGAGCTTATTGACCGTCTTTTTTTCGCCGTTTTCATCAATAACTTCTTTAGGAGCACGATTCATCCCGACGTCAATAACGACGGCGCCCGGCTTAATCATGTCGGCCGTGACAAATTCAGCTTTACCGATGGCGGCGATCACGATATCCGCTTCTCTAACAACCTCGGGCAAGTTTTCCGTTCGACTATGACAAATCGTAACGGTCGCGTCGCCTCCTAGCCCCTTCTGAAGGAGGAGAAGTCCCATCGGTTTGCCGACAATATCGCTTCGCCCAATGACGACGACACGCTTTCCCTTCGTTTCGATGTTGTAACGGACGAGAAGTTGTTGAATCCCATAAGGCGTGCAGGGGAGAAAACGCGGACGCCCCTGAGAAATCAATCCGACGTTTTCGGGATGAAAGGCGTCGACGTCTTTTCGAGGATCAATGAGGTCGAGAATTCTCTTTTCGTCAATTCCTTTAGGTAGCGGAAGCTGAACAAGAATTCCGTGTACGGAATCGTCCTTATTAAGTTTCTCAATTAAAGTACAGAGCTCGTCGCTTTCTGTCTCTTGCGGCAAACGATACATGAGACTTCGCATTCCCGCCTTAACGCAAGCCGCTTCCTTATTGCGAACGTACACTTGACTAGCCGGATTTTCCCCTACGAGAATAACCGCTAATGCCGGTTGAATTCCCGTTTGTTCTATAAACTGGGATACTTCAACCTTAATCTCTTCTCGAATTTTTTCTGCAAGTCCTTTACCATCAAGTATTTGCGCTGCCATAAGTAATCCTCCAACGTGAGAAAGAAAGTTGTTTGCTGTTCATAACCAAAGAACGGAACAACCTCGACCCGATTTTACAACGGAACTTAGGGAATGGCAAAGCCTAAAGCTTTCCTTTTGAATCGTTTTGTCCTAAAT
>CAKVCP010000086.1 GCA_934725735.1 uncultured Thermoguttaceae bacterium | reverse complement strand
TTAAATACGCCACTCTTGCATCACCTAATTGTTAAAAATCAGTCAAGCTTACGCTTGATTCTCTTTCACTCATCTCTGAGTTTGGGAGCTTCGCGATTAGTCGCGACTCAGATAATTCTAGCAGAACTTTTCAGTTCGTCAATCATCTTTTTCATTCTTTTTTTTCAAAGATCAGTTGCTTTCGAAGGCTTCGTAGCGTTCGTTGCAAGCAACAGGTATAAGTATACCGACTTTCTCAGAACCGCAAGCGCTCTTTTTTAAAAAATTTCAAAAAGAGCGCTCGTCAACTCATTTTTCGACGCGTCCCTAGCCTTTGAGCATCTTCCGCACCTCTGCGGCAAAATAGAACGAACCGATAGCGCAAAGGACGTCTCCTTTGTCTGGGCGGGATTTATAGTCGGTAAGGAACGCCCTGAAATCGGGCGCCACATGAAATTTCCGTCGTATCGCCGAATCTTCCGAACAGGTCTCGTCCAAGAGTCTTTCCGTTTCGTTGATGAGTTCGGGAAGGGATTCGGCGCGGGCGTCGGAAGAACGTTGACTTAAATATATCTCGTCGGCTCGCGCCGCCAGTTCCGCTAGCATCCCGCGCACGTCCTTTCCGCGAGTCGTCGCAAGGAGAACCTTAATCCTTTTATTGGGGTATCGTTCCAGCGCTTCACGCAGGAAGGCCGCGACGGAAGCGCGGTTATGAGCGCCGTCGACGACGACAAGAGGCGCTTTCGACACGATCTCAAATCGCGCGGGGACGGCGTAATGCGCGGCGGCGTTGATGATCGCGGAGTCGGAGACGGGGAAACGTCTGACGGGGGCGTTCGCGTCGGCGCCGGGTCGACGATCAGGCGCCGATTCTCGGTTGGCTAGGATTTCGACGACGCGCAGAGCGATTTCGAAATTCCATCTTTTGACCAAGTCAAACGGGGGAGTCGGTAGGGCGGCGACGCGCGGCGAAAGCGCCTCGACGGAGACGAAGGGCGCGTTAAATTCCGCCGCTTTGTCCTTCGCCATGCGCCTAACTTCCTCGAGTTCCCGGCGCGTTACAATCGTCTGAGGATCGACGAGGAGCGAGTAATCGCAGACGTCAAGATCGCGCCCGACGTTGAGCCTCGGCGCTTTGTCTTCCCCCGGCTCGACGCAGAAATCGCGTTCGTCGTCCGAAAGGCGGTTTACTTTACGAAAGCGCGCCGCGCCGTCGTTCTTTTCGCACATATCGTTCCAAAGTCGCCTTCTGGCCTCCTCTTCCTTTTTCCGAACCGCGTCAAAGTCGTCGTAAAAGGTTGAATCGAGCCCGCACCCGCAAACCAGCGGAGCGTTTGACTTCACGATCCCGAGTTTTTCGCTCGCGATTTCTTGAAGCGTATGTCCCAACTGCTCGCAGTGGTCAAAGCTAACGCTTGTAAGAACGGAGACGTCGGCGTCGCAAACGTTGGTCGAATCAAAGCGCCCTCCCATCCCCACTTCGAGGATCGCGACGTCCACGCGCGCGCGCGCGAAGAGAACGACGGCGATAATCAAGGTCCATTCGAAAAAAGTGAGCGGTCTTTCGGGGACGTCGAAGGAATCGCTTTCGCGTCTTTTTTTCCTCTCGAGCGCTTGGAAATTCTTCCATTGTTCGGCTAACGCGCACGTTGTTTCGGCGAAAAGGTTTTTGTCGCAATTCTTCCCGTCGATTTGGAATCGTTCGACAATCTCTTCGAGGTGCGGCGAAGTAAAGAGCCCGACCCGATATCCGGCGGCGCGATAGATCTGATCCAAAGCGGCGCAGACCGATCCCTTCCCTTTAGTCCCCGCAACGTGGACGATCGCGTACTGACGATCAGGAGAGCCTAGGTAGGCTAAGAAATTTTTAATGCGTTCGAGAGAGAGAGCCATTTCGTCGTAAGGAATCGACTTAAACGTCTCGTAATTCGTACGACGCATAAGAAAATTTTCCGCGCGCTGATAAAGGGAAAGATCAGGATCCCGCATATTGGTCGCAATTCAGGCTAAAAGTCCAAAGAGGAGATTAATATATAGAGACGCGGCTCCGAGCACAAACCGGAACCGCGCCAATGAAACGCCTATGAACTCGGCGCGAATCAATGATCGAGAGGACGCGTCATGCGCACGACGTCGAGACCTTCGGCCAACTGATCCTTCGGCAGGACTTCCTTCTCTTCGCAGAGTTGACGGATCGTCTTACCGGTCTTGAAGGCTTCCTTCGCCAATTTCGCGGCCATTTCATAACCGATGTACGGATTCAAGCCGGTGACGATGGAGAGGCTTTGCTCGACGGCGGCGGCGCACTTTTCAGGATTGGCGCGCAAACCTTCGAGGCACTTATCGGCGAAAACTTGGGCGCCGCCGGCGAGGATGCGCACGGAGTCAAGCGCGACGTCCGCCATGACGGGCATAAGGATATTGAGCTGGAACTGACCGCCGGAAACGCCGGCGAGACCGATCGTCGCGTCGTTGCCGAGGACTTTCGCGCTCAGTTGCATGACGCTTTCGCAGATAACGGGATTCACTTTACCGGGCATGATGGAGCTACCGGGCTGCAAATCCTTGAGGATGACTTCGTAGTAACCGCAACGAGGGCCGGAGCCGAGCCAACGGATATTGTTGGCGACGTTGGACATCGTGGAGGCGACGGCTTTGAGGAGCGCGTGACAGGCGACGAGACCGTCGCGCTGGGCGTTCGCTTCGAAGTGATTCTTCGCTTCGACGAAGGGGACTCCCGTCTTTTCGGCGAGGAATTTGGCGATCGTTTCGCCGTACTTGGGATCGCAGTTAATACCGGAACCGACGGCGGTGCCGCCCGCAGGCAATTCGCAGATTTCTTTGATCGCGTCGTTAGCGCGTTCAACGGCCAATTCGAACTGACGCGCGAAGCCACCGAATTCCTGACCGAGAGTCATCGGGGTCGCGTCGGCAAGGTGGGTGCGTCCGATTTTGATGACGTCTTTCCACTCTTCCGCCTTGGCCTTGAGGATATCGCGGCACTTTTCGAGAGCGGGAATGAGGCGATTTTTGATCTCGACGGCGACGGCGACGTGAATAGAGGTCGGGAAGGTGTCGTTCGTCGACTGGCCGCAGTTGACGTGATCGTTCGGGTGAATCTTCTTGTTCATGTCGAAACGATCGTAACCGGCGAGTTCGAGAGCGCGGTTAGAAATGACTTCGTTCGCGTTCATGTTAGAAGAGGTGCCCGAACCGGTCTGATAGACGTCGATCGGGAATTCCTTGTCAAGTTTCCCGTCAGCGACTTCCTGGCACGCGGCGAAGAGGGCGTCGAGCTCTTTCTGATCAAGCGGGGCGCGACCCTTGGTAAGACGACCGAGCTGAGCGTTGGCTTTCGCCGCGCAAAGCTTGACGAGGCCAAGCGCGTGGATGAGCTCAGGAGCGATCGGACGATTGGAAATCGGGAAATTCTCAACCGCGCGTTGGGTCTGGGCGCCGTAATAAGCGTATTTAGGGAGCGAGACTTCTCCCATGGAGTCGCGTTCGACACGAACTTCAGTCATTTGATCTTCTTCTCCAAATATATTGAATTAGTTGTCAACGTCGCGACAACCACGACGTCTCAAACGGCGTGACGGACGACCGTCGTCCATTCACCCTCGTATATCCTACCCAAGACGGGAAAAGAGTCAAGCCGAGACGCCTCGCCCTTCCGCTCGAAGCCGTCAAAAACCGCCGCTTTTCTGCGCAAACGCGAAAAATTTTTACTTTCCGCTCTTGCAACGAATGGGGAACCCGCTAGAATACTCAAAGCTAATCATGCGCTCGTGGCTCAATTGGATAGAGCAGCGGACTTCTAATCCGCAGGTTGAGGGTTCGAGTCCCCCCGGGCGTGCTTTCAAGGGTTTTTACGCGTTGCGTTGAAACCCTCTTTTTTTACTCTTTAGACCGGTGTTACCATGTCTTTGACTCGTTTTTTCGACGTTACAAAACGCGGCCAACAGCGCTCCGAAGCCGCCCAATAACGTCTTTCGTAGAGGCCTTTTTTCTCCTATATTGCCGAAAGGTTCCTTCTTTTGATAACGAACGAAATCTTCTAAAATTACAGCGGCTTCATTTATTTCTCGAACCCTTCGCAGGCGCTTCAATCCGAAATTTTGAGCGCTCCGAATTCCATACGAACGACTCGTTAGAAAACGCGCGGCTCGACCAAATCAGCCAAATATTCTCCCTTAAAAAAACGTCCGGAAATCCCCAAGTCGTCCGTCGGGCCCTCTTCGACCTTTGGAGACAATCCGGATAAAGCTCCATTAGCGACAAATCGCAGTGAAACCGTCCCTCAAGACGCGTTCGACAAGATCCGCGCATGAATTCGACAAGTCGCCCCGAACCGTCGCAGGCTACGCGCAATCGACGCGACCCCGACCCTTCCTGATAAAAAGACAAGGACGGATCGTAAGAATTGCGTCCGATACGCTTTGTCGCTCGTCCAGAATCCGTCCTTTGAAGTTCAACGACGAACGATTCCTCGATGGTCGCCCCCTTTCGTTCTGAGTTTTGCGTAAGGCCCGTTTATGACGCGAGCCCGTCGGTCTCATTACCCGCAAGCTTGCTTTTCGTCTAAAGGCGGTTAAAATGAAGGCGTCCTTCAAAAACGTACCTTGCTCTATATCGGAAAGGAGAATGTCGTGCAAGACGCGTCGAAATACCTGAAATGGGAAGATACGGGAAACGGCGTTCGCGTTACCGGGTGCGACAGCGCGTTCGAGGGGTCATGGAAATTCCGAGTCTTCTTGGCGGAGTCCCAGTGCGCGAAATTGGCGCGAAGGCGTTCGCAGGGCGCCAAGGGCTTAAAGAGCTACGCTTGGGAACGGGGATTAAATCGATCGAAAAAGCCGCTTTTGCCGAATGTGTTTCGCTCAAGTCCGTCGCTATTCCCGATTCGGTCGAAATCGTCGGCAACGAGGCTTTCAAGGCGTGCGACTATCTCGTAAAGCTGCGCTTGGAAGAGGGCGTTAAGAGAATCGAAAAAGACGCTTTCGCTAATTGCCGTTCGCTCAAAATCGTCGATATTCCCGACTCGGTCGAAGTCGTCGACGAGAAAGACCTTCCCGTATTCCGATTTGCTCGAAATCGGCGGAGGGGGCTTTTCGCGAGCCCCAGTTCAACGAATGAATCGTTAAAATATCTGGAGTGGGAAATCGCGTGGAACGGCGCTCGCATTACCGACTGCGACACAAACTTCAAGGGCGCGCTGGAGATTCCGACTCTTATTGGCGGAATCGAAGTCGTAGAGATTTGCGAACACGCTTTCCAGTATTGCTACCAAATCACCTCCGTCGTCATCCCCGATTCGGTCAAACATGTCGTCGCAGACGCCTATTGCGACGGCGCTTTCGACGGCGTTACCGTATTCGCCGAAAGAACCTTAAAACGCCTCGTCGAAGAGTATAGGCTGAAGGCGCCGCGATATCAAGAATGAAGATCTTTTTCGCAACCTTTTTTTTGCAGCAAGTACGAAAAGTAAATCAGAAGGAGGAACTCCTATGAAAGTCGTCATTATCGGCGGGGTCGCGGTCGGCGCGACTGCCGCGACCCGTATTCGCAGACTCGACGAGAACGCCCAAATCATCCTCTTCGAGCGCACGGGGTACGTCTCCTACGCGAACTGCGGGCTCCCCTACTATGTCGGCGGCGTTATCGACGACTCCGACGCGTTGACGCTCCAGACCCCCGAGGCGCTCTTCAAACGATTCGGCGTCGACGCGAGGACGCGCCATGAGGTCGTCGCTATCAACCGCGCGGCAAAGACCGTCGACGTCGTGAACCTCGCGACGGGGGAGCGCTTCGTCGAGAGTTACGACAAGCTCGTTCTCGCGCCAGGCGCTAGGCCCGTCGTCCCGCCCCTCGCGGGCGTCGATCTCGACGGGGTCTTCACCCTCCGCACGGTGGAGGACGCCCTCAAGATTCGCAAATTCGTCGACTCGAGGAAGCCCGCCTCCGCGATCCTTGCGGGGGGCGGCTTCATCAGTCTGGAGTTGGCGGAGAATCTGCGCGAAAGGGGGCTCGACGTCACGATCGTCCAGCGCGGGGACCAGCTCATGACGACCTTCGACGCGGAGATCGTTCCGTTCATCCACGCGACGTTGCGCCAGCATGGGGTCAAGCTCGCGTTGGGGCGCTCCGTAACGGGCTTTCGCGCGGCGGAGGGCGCGGTCGACGTTCTTCTGGACAAGGGCGCGCCTCTGCGAGGGGAATTCGTCGGACTCGCGATCGGCGTGACCCCCGATTCGACCCTCGCGAAAAACGCCGGGCTCGCCCTCGGCGCTAAGGACGCCGTGCTCGTCGACGATCGCATGACGACTTCCGACCCCGATATCTACGCCGGCGGCGACGCCGTTCTCGTCAAGCATTACGTCTCCGGAGAAGACGCCCTCGTCGCGCTCGCGGGCCCCGCGAATAAGCACGGCAGGATCATCGCGGACAATATCTGCGGGAAGACGTCGCGCTATCTCGGGTCGCAAGGGAGCGCGATTTTCAAGCTCTTCGACGCGACGGTCGGAAGCACGGGGCTTGGCGAACGCGCCGCGAAGCTCGCGGGATACGACGTCGAGACGGTCGTGATCTCCCCGGCGAGCCATGCGGGGTACTACCCTGGCGCGAAAACGATGACGATGAAGATCGTCTTCGACCGGAAGAGCTTCGCGCTTTTAGGGGCGCAGATCTTCGGCTACGACGGGGTGGACAAGCGCTTGGACGTTCTCGCGACGGCGATTCGCGCGCGGATGAGAGCCGACGATCTCAAGGATCTCGACCTCGCCTACGCGCCCCCCTACTCTTCCGCGAAAGACCCCGTGAATATGGCGGGCTTCGTCGCGGACAACGTCGCGCGAGGCGTCGTCAAACAGTGGGGAATCTCCGAGCTCGCCGATCTTCCGCGCGACGGCTCCGTCTCCCTGCTCGACGCGCGAACGCCGCGAGAATACGCGCTCGGACACGTCGAAGGGTTCGTGAATATCCCCGTCGACGAGCTCCGCGAACGCGTCCGCGAACTCGAAAAAGGGAAGCCCGTCTACGTCATGTGCCAGAGTGGGCTCAGAAGTTACGTCGCGTGCCGCATTCTCCATGGGTACGGATACGACGCGCGCAACTTTAAGGGGGGCTACCGACTCTACGCGGCGATCGCAAAAGAGCAGGCGCTCGCGAAAGAGACGTCCCCGTGCGGCGCCGACGCGTGATTGACGGGTCGCGCCCTAACCAATAGGCGCGATTTTTAAACGACGCTTTAAATTTCAGGGATCCCTGAATCTTAAGAAATAAAGAAATTGTTCCGAGAGACCGAGACGACCGCGTTTTCGGTCTTTTTTTTATCGACTTCGCCGCGCGTTTTTAAAATGCGCTTTAAAATCCGGACGTCTTGTTAAACGCGGGGGGGGGGCAAGAAAACGAAGAGGGCGACCGACGCGTTAGGGGTCGGTCGCCGCAGTATAGAGAGTCGTCATAGAGGTTGGCGAAACCTTTCTAGGGGTAAGGAATCACCTGAAGCGCATGGCGCACCAAACGCGTCCATAGGCGTCGCGAACCATTCCCACGCCGGCGAATCGATACGCGCCGTTGAGGAGGAGCGCGCGGTGCGCGGGGCTATTGATCCACTGATTCATCGCGGTTTCGATCCCCTGATAATTCTGCGCGAGGATCTCCGCGTAACCCGCCGCGTGCTGGAGCCCGCCGATGCGCGAGCAGAAGGACGCCTGGTACTGCGACCCCGCTTCGAGGTTCGTGTCGAGCGTCAGCGCGGGGAGTCCATAACGGGCGCGGGTGGCGTTGGCGACGTCGAGGAGCGACGCGACGCGTTTGACGACTTCACGGATGGGGCAATTGGAGTCGGAGAGGGCGCAAGCGTCGGCGGTGCAGCAATGGTGATCGCCGCAGGCTTCCGTTTCCCCTTCTTGGGTCGCGGGGGCGACGTCGGTCTGGGGCTCGGGGGCGGGTTCGGTCTGCTGAGCTTGAGGGGCGGGCTGTTGGGGCTGAGCCTGCGCCTGAGGCTGCGCGAGTTGCGCGTACGACGGTTGAGCGAAACGCTGAGCGATAGCGACGCGTGGGAAGAGAGGCGATGCGCCGCGCGCGAAGAGGCCTCTGGTAAGGAGCGTCTGAGCCTGCGCGGAGTGCGCCGCGCAACCTAATACGATCGCTAATGAAACGGTCAACGTTCTTTTTAATATCTTATTCATTTCTATGCCTTTCGTAAAATCGTGTTCTGTTTATTTTTGTCTCGCAACGCGACGCGTCCTGCCGTCGCGTTCGAGACCGCGGCCTCCCATTTATGGCAACGTCTGTTGGGACTTATACGCCCGCTGTCAATCATTGACAGCCAACCCTGGGGTAACAAGGAGCCCAACTTCTCTTAGCTACCTATTTTCACACGTCTTATAATTTTTGTCTACCCCTACTTGGCGAAATTCTCATTATAAATATCATTTTTAGCCTTTCTCTTATACTTATTTCTTTCCTTAAAGAGCGTTCTAAGCCTACTAATTACGTAGGTTTACTAAGTCTTCTAAAAATTCTCTCCCTTCAAGAGAAAAAAAGATTTTTTTCAGATTTTTTATGAAAGAGACCTGAGGAGTCGTCGTTTTTTCATAAAAAACTACACAATTCGCGTAAATAAAACCAACAGACGTTGAACTGTAGAAATATACGCGCGGAAAGAAATGATCTTTCGTTCTTTTTCAGAAATTTTAGAAATTCGTTCAAGAAAGAGGCGTCGGCGACCGACGCGAGAAGTTCGGTCGCCGACGCGTCGCGTTTCGTTTGGTCAACGCAGACCGCGCAGGAAGAGCGCGTGAATCGCCGCGAAGCTCGGGTAACGCTCTTCGTCCTCCGGCGCCCCGATCGACGCGAGAAGGCGCCGCGCGTAACCGCGAAGCGCGGCGTCCTCCTCTTCTTTGCGCTTCACGATCGGGAACGTCCCCATAATATAGTCGAGCGCTTCGACGCGTTGCGGCCATGAAGTCGGCGTGCGCGCTCATTATATAAGAAAAGACGCCCGGCGCCTACTCGACAAGACGCGATAGAAAAATCGCGCCGAGGAAAGGCTCTTTGTCCTCTCGACCCCCTTATTTAAAACCCAGAGTCGAGAGTTGCGCCCTATAGGCTCCCGCAGATTTTCCTCCCCCCAATATCGAACCGCCGTAACCTCCGTCCATGCGAGGACGAAATTCACGGCGGTTTCTTTGATTTCTCTACTAACGCGATTCTTC
>CAKVCP010000085.1 GCA_934725735.1 uncultured Thermoguttaceae bacterium | reverse complement strand
TGTTCGCTTCGGAGAGTTTTCTCGCGCGGGAGCGCACGAGTCGCGGAACCCAGTCGGTGCTGCGCAATTCGTCGAGCATAGCGCCGCGGATGCGTGGAACGCAATAGGTCTCAAACTTGACGCTTCGCGAAGGATCGTAGGCGTCGATGGCGTCCATGAGGCCAAAGACTCCTGCGGAAGCGAGATCGTCGACGTCGACTTCGTCGGGTAGGCGCGACCAAACGCGTTCAGCGTGATAGCGAACGAGGGGCAAATACTGCTCGATAAGCTCGTTGCGTAAGGTTTGATTAGAACGATCGACAATAAAGTCCTGCCACATACGAGCGACCGTTTCGGGATCAGACTGAGTCGCGATCATAAATTCCTCCTTGGCGACGTGGAACGTACGAGAACGTCCCGCCAGACAATTAACCAACGTCCATGTTGAATTGAGTCAAGAACCGCAGCGTTGTCGGTCGTCCAGGTCAACGCGACAAGGCATGAGTTCACAATGCGTTTAGAGCCTCGAGGACTCGAAAAAACGCGAGTGAAGCAACTTTCGGGGTCTTACAACCGCCGTTACTGCTATTATCGTCTCAGACATTAAAAGGTTTAGAATTTAGCGAGATTTTTGCAAAAGAAACCGTAGTTTTTTTGAGAAAGCGCCGCAAGGGTCGCGGCGCGTCAAAACTGGGGTGAAACTTTAATTAAAACCGGAAAAATATCGGAATTTTTACTGCTGAGGAAGCGCTTGTTCCTTGAGCGTTTTGACGTTGGGAGGCGTCTCAACGGTTCTTTGAGGCGTCGCCGGGCGCGCGAGGAACGTCCCTTGAAGAGTGCGCAAGCCTGCGGGGGCGGAGGGAGTCGTGTTGGCGTTGCCCTTGGCGCTTTCTTGACGGCGACGGTATTCGTCGGGGAGGACGAGAACGGGGGGCGCGGGCTTTACGGGGGCGGACGCCGCTTCCGGAGTGACGGTTCTCGCGCTTGCGGGCGGCTTTTCTTTGGAGGCGGTTGTCTTCTGTGGGGCGCCTTCGACGGGAGGAAGGGTTTCCGCGACGCCTTGGATCGGGGGCTTGAGGGTTTTCGTCTCGGAAGGTTGGGTTGAGTCTTCCGTCGCGGGGGCGCACGGATCGGGAGTCGTTCCGTCGTTAGCTCTTGCGGCGGCGTTCGCAGCGTCGAGGGCGTCTTGGCGATTGGAGCCCGCAGGTCGCAAGACGCGGATTAAGACGGGTTCGTAGACGATACGCGCGACGTAATGATCGACCCATACGCCAGGCTTTGTCTCTTCGCGCTTGAGGTCGACGACCTTGCGCGGTTCAATTCCACGCACGTAATGATACTCGTAGATATTGCCGTCGGAACCAAAAATCGTCCCAGACTCGGTCAAGCGGTCGTTCGGATCGCCTGGGTTTCCCGTCAATGGACGGTCGGAATCCCCGGAGTCGTTTTGGGTCGTCGTGCGCGACGCGACGGGAATCTGGTAGATTTCGGGCGTCATAAAGGAAGCGTAGGGGGGAGAATAAGTCGTAACTTCTCCGGAAGAACCCCAAATCAAGGCGCCGCGTCCGACGTCGTTGAGGCAAGACGCGTTCACGTCCGGATCGTACGCGCGCGCTAGCGGTAGTTCCGAGGTCGCGCCGAGACTCGCCGCCAGGAGCGCGAACGCGACGACGCGTTTTTTTGACAGCATGTTTTGCATAAATGGCGTCATGAAAGCCCCTTTTGCCTGATTTGTATGTATATCTTATTTATTTTATCTCCGTTGTCTGATTGTAATATGTATAACATAAAAGACTGATATTTCAAGCGTTACTGGACTAATCGCTACAACTTGACACAACAAAGATGGGAAGGTTTAGGTTTTAACGAATGAAGAGAGGTAAGGCAAGAAATAAAAAATCCCTCGCTGTCGGCGTAGCGCCGCAGGAGGGGGAAAGGGGGAAGCGCCTTGATACAGGTTACTCGCCAGCCGAATGTTCCTCCGTGTCTGAAGAGGAGCTCGTTTCTTCGAGAGACGAAGGATCATTCTCCGTAGGAAGATTTTCTTCCAAAGGCGTTTTTTGTTGAGTTTCTAAAGAAGTTTGCGACTCCGTAGTACGCGCGTCTCCGCCAGTGACCAAATTGAGAACTGGTCGATGAAAAAAAGCAATTGCTGCGACAATGATCGCGACAAGAAGAAGCCAGTAAAGCGTTGCAAAGAGCGAAAAGTGCGAACGGGTTCCCTTCTTTCCCTTCGTCTCCCATGTTGTCTCGCAAAACTTACATTTCATCGTCGAGTGTGACAGAAGACGCGTCCACTGACGACCACACCTAGGACAAATATAATAATACAATTTCATAAGTTGAAACCCTAGAAACGTTATGAAACGCCAATACACGCACGCAACAGCCCTTGCGGAAAACATTCTATCCACACTCAACTTTAGAGCAAGTCTATTTGTCATGATTTAAGAATATTTGTACTAGATTACGCAAAAAAATCCCCCCTAAGGGTTTAACGCTTTGGCGGTCTTTGGGTATAAAGTCTACTCATTTTCCATGAGAAACCGTTCGGCGTCAAGTGCGGCGCAAGCGCCCGAACCTGCGGCGACGATCGCCTGGCGGTATCGTGAATCAGCGCAATCTCCAGCAGCAAAGACGCCTGGAACGCTTGTCGCGGTCGCGGAGGCCGATTCGTGGAGGATGAAGCCGTTTGCATCGAGTTTGAGCGCGCCTTCTAAAAACTCCGTGTTGGGGCGTCGTCCAATCGCGACGAAGACTCCCGACGCTTCGATTTCCAACGGGGTTTCGTCTAAGTCGAGGACGTTTGCGAGTTTCACGCGTTCGACGCCCTTTCCCGGAGAACCGAGGATTTCCGTAGGGACACGATTCCAGAGAAGTTCGACTTTGGGATTTTCGCGGAGTCTCTTTTGCATGACGTTTGACGCGCGGAGCTGGTCGCGCCGGTGGGCGAGGTACACTTTGCTCGCGAACTTCGTCAAATAGAGCGCGTCTTCCGCTGCGGAATCTCCGCCGCCGACGACAAGAATGGGGCGTTTGTAGAAACGCGGCAACGCGCCGTCGCAAACGGCGCATGCGCTTACGCCGTTGTTTTTAAAGAACTCTTCCGAGTTTAGTCCGAGCCACCGCGCGGAGGCTCCAGTCGCGACGATAACGGAACGCGCGAAATACTTGTCTCCGTTCGAATCGACGAGTTTGAAAGGCCTCTTGGAAAAATCGACCTTCGCGACGTCTTCCGAAACGACGCGAACGCCGCAGTCGAGCGCCTGTTTGCGCATGAGTTCGACGAGCGCGGGCCCCGAGACGCCGCGTTTGGAGGCGGCTTCGTCGAAGGTATCGTAAGGAAGCGCGTATTGCCGCTCTTCGTCGATCGTCGTTTTCAAATATTCGCGCAGATCGCCGGCTGGAAATCCGGGATAATTTTCAACATAAGTCGTTGTGGCGAGCTGTCCCATGGGAAGTCGTCCGGCATCTTGATTCTCCGGTGTGAGGGCGCCTTCGAAGAGGATCGGTTCAAGCGCGGCGCGCGCGGCGTAGATTGCCGCCGTCCACCCGGCGGGACCGCTTCCAATAATCGCTATGTTTTGCATCGTGACTTCGTTCATAGGGGTCTCCTTTCTATTGGATTAAACATAAACGCGCGTCCCTTGTCGGAACGCGCGTAAAGCGTTTAGCGATAGGCTCTTCGCGTCAGAGAGTCGCGGGGGCGACGAATTCGAGGGGGAGTCCGTCGTCTTCAAAGGCCTCGGCGTCTTGGATTTCCTTAGGAGTCGCGACGCGGTTGATCGAGGTTGGGAGCTCTTCGATCGTCTCGCCGTCTTCCGGAGCGTAAGGTCCGAGGGACTGCGCGTTGTTGTTAGGTCGCGTGTATCCTCCGATCGATTCATTCGGCGAGTATCCCTTCGCGGAGAGCGATTCTTCGCATGAGGGCGCTTCGCTCAGGGGCGCGCAAGTCGGCGCGTCGCAAGTCGGAACGTTGCAAGAAGGGAGCGCGCAACTTGGCGTGGCGCAAGAGGAACCGCCGATTGACGGGGAGGCGTCGTACGATTCTAGATCGAGGGTTTCGATCCCTTGGAAAGAAGCTCCGGCGTTGTAAATCGGCTGCGCGAGATACTGACCGTTCGCGTCTTGGACGTAGTTGACGAAGGAGGCGTCGTAGGGAGCTTGAACGTTCTGGTATGCGTCGAGCGGCTCAAGAGGAATCGCCTCTTCGCAGGCGTCTTTGCCGCGTCCCGTGATCGCGCCCCACAGGGAAGCGAGGGAAGAGCGCATCTTGCCCGTTTTGAGGGCGCAACTCTTCTTTCCGAAGAGTCCGGTCGAAGGTCTCGACGCGGTCGGCAGGAGGGGGAAAGAGGAGCCCGCGCCGAATTCCTCATAGGAGCGCGTCGCGTCGAGTTCGTCGAGAGCGCCTTGATACGCGTTGCACAGATCGGCGGTCATAAACTCTTCGTCCGCAGCGGGTTCGTAGTAGTTCCGCTCGCGAATTCTAGCGCCCGCCGCCGTCTGACGGTAGAGGGGCGAGGAGACTCCGCCGGTGGGCGAAAGGGTCTGCTTTCCGAATGCGCCCGAGAATAGGGAGCCTTTGCTCGTCGTGCGATCCCACACGAGGGAGCTGGGCTTATGCGCGATCTTGTTCGTGAAGACTCGCGCGTCGTCCATGATCGGATACATCTTCTGCGTTATTTCTTCCGCGTTCTTGATGATGTTCCGGAGGGATTTCGCCGCGTCTTCCCCCGCGAGAACGCCGAAGGTCGAGTTAGGATCTTGAATCTTTTCGTTAAGGGTTTCCGCCAACTCGGCGATATTGTCGACTGCTGAGCGGATATTGCCGATCGAGGTGCGCACGTCCCCCGCCGCGCTGTTAAGGGCTCCCATCATCTGGGTTCCGTCGTCGGAGAGGGCGGAGGTGAAGACGTCCAAATTATCAAGGTTTTTATCGACGAGATCAAAAGTCGTCTGAGCGCGCGCCAAAGTCTCGCGCACGTCCGCGCCGATTTTGCTCGCGTCGCCGATGAAATTCTGAGCGTTTGAACTCAACTGGCTCATCTGTTCGAGGAGTTGAGGCGCTTCGCTCGTCGTCTTGCGGATATTGTCGACGATTTCCGGATCCGAGACGACAAGGTCGAGATTATCCGCGAGGGATTTGATCGAAGTCATCGTTCCGGAGAGGTTGTCGAAGACTCCTTGAAGACGCTCTTTCTTATTATTGAGCTCTGCGTCGTCGCCGAGGAAGGCGTTGATATTCTGCATGAAGAGGGTGACACCTTCGCTAGCCTTATTGATATTCTGCAACGCTTGCGCAAGATCCCCTTCGATATTGCTGACGGTTCCCATCAAGTCGCCGGTATTCTGACCGGGAATGAGGTCGTCGGCGCCGATTTCGAAGACTTCGCCTACGTAGTTTGGATCGTCGACGAACTCGATCGACGCGTCTCCCAGAAGGGTGCGATTGATCTTCGCGTATTCGTTCGAGTAGATCTTAAACTGGGGTTCCAGTTCAAAGGAGACGTGAACCTCCGAACGATCCTCTTCGTCGATTAGCTCGACGGAGTAGACGCGCCCGATTTTGATTCCGTTCTTAAGCACGAGGGAGTTTTGGCTGATTCCGCTCCCTTTTTGGAAGACGATCGTCATCCTCTGACCGCCGCTAGCGCCGACAAAGAAGCCCTTTTCCGACCCAAAAAGAATGGCCATGACAAAAACGCCGGCGATGATTCCGATGACCATCATTCCGATGAAAAATTCCATTCTTCGACTCGACATTGCATCCTCCTTGCGCTGAGCGTCTTAGCTTCCGGCAAAACCAGTATCTTTACGTCGCCATCTGGTCGACGCGAACGAGCGCGTAACGCGCGTCGTTACTAGTCTTATCGTCTGCGCGAGTAGAATGTTTAGCGATTGTAGTGATTTTTTTGATTTTTCCTCAAGTTTTTCCTCCTATATCCCGCAAGCGGTCTCCCGCTTCGCCTCTGATGAATTGAGAGACGCGGCGATCTTGCGAGCGCCAGATCTCTTCCGCCGTTCCGTCGAAGATCATCTGCGGTTGCGTCGGATCAAGCATAGAGTGAGGATAGAGCATGACGAGGCGGTTTGCGACTTTGACGGCGGATTTCATGTCGTGCGTGACGAGGACGCCGGCGACCTTATGTTTGTCGCGGGCGTTAATCATGAGTTCGTTGACGACGTCGCTCATGATCGGATCGAGCCCTGTCGTCGGTTCGTCGTAGAGCATTAGTTCCGGCTCCATCGCGAGGGCGCGCGCAAAACCGACGCGTTTTCTCATCCCCCCGGAGATTTCTCCCGGCGTCTTTTTCCAAACGACGCGCGGATTGAGCCCGACCTCTTCAAGGAGGAATTCGACGCGCTCGTTGATCTGCGCGCGCTTGACGTTCTTCTGGTGTTGGCGAATGGGAAAGGCGACGTTTTCGGAGATCGTCATACTGTCGAAGAGCGCGGCCATCTGGAAGACGAAGCCGTAATGCGAGCGCGTTTCGGTGAGTTCCTTGTCGTTGAGGAGCGCGAGGTCTTTCCCCTTGAAGAGGACGCGTCCCGAGGTTGGAGTCACGAGCCCGATCATCGTTTTGAGGAGAACCGTCTTACCGCAACCGCTTTCCCCGATGACGGCGACGGTCTCTCCCTGTCTGATGCGGAGGGAAATGTCGCGCAGAACCTGGTTTTCCCCGAAAATGACGCTCAGCGTGTCGATTTCGATAAGGGGAGGACGCCTCTTCAACGTCTTCTGCGTCCCGTCGGGAGCGACGTAGAGGGAACCCTCAATAGAGTCGTTCTCTTGAATTTCAGGATTATTTTCTTCTTCTGGAGTTCTCATTTTTCGCCGTCCGCTTTATTATTGGAGTAGAGGAGTCGCGCGTCAAACGACGGACGCGGTGGAGCCGCCGAGGAAGATCTGCTGGATTTGGTCGAGAGCGACGGCGAGAAGCAGGTCGAGGAAGAGGATCGAGACGAACGACAGAACGAAGGAACTCGTCGCGGCCTTTCCCACGCCTTCCGCGCCCGCGCCGCATCGGAATCCCTGATGACAGCAGATAAGGGAGATTGCGGCGCCGAAAAAGATCGATTTGAACATTCCCGCGAAAATGTCGAACATGCTCACGACGTGTCTCGAGTATTCCCAGTAATAGCTCCAGTCGACGCCTAAAAGCTTGATGCTGAAGAACGCGCCGCCGATGACGCCGAGAAGGTCGGCGAAGAGGGTAAGGCCGGGGATGAGGATGAGGCACGCGAGGAATCGAGGGACGACGAGGTAATGCACTGGATTGACGCCCATGCTCGAGAGCGCGTCGATCTGTTCGGTGACGCGCATCGTTCCGAGTTCCGCGGCGATGGCGCTCCCGACGCGTCCCGCGAGCATCGTCGCGGCGAGGACGGGGCCGAGTTCTTTCACGAGGGAGAGGTTGATCGCCGCGCCGATTCGCGTCTCCATGCCGATGACCTTGAATTGCGGATAGGACTGCACGGCAAGAACCATGCCGATGAAGACGCCGGTGAGCATGACGACGGGGAGACTCAGAACGCCGATATTATAGAAAGCGGGGGTGAGGGTTTCGCGTCGCGGCCCCTTGGCGACGAGCCAAAAGATGGTGGAAAGGGAAAAGACGGCGAGATTACCCGCCAACGCAATACGCTTCGAAATGGCGCTTCCCATCTTGGAGACTCCGTTCGTAAAACGTCCCCAGATCCCCGCTTGTCGTGCGTCCGTGTCTCTCTTCATCTCTCGCAACTCCGCGCTGAACCGCGATCTTTGTAAACTAACGCCGTTTCTAAATCCAAAACGGCTCCCTTTCTTCTTATCGACCGTATCGCCGTCAACTTTATATAATTCATTAAAAGCGGAATAATCGACGCTAATCTGTTAAAGCTTTTTTACATTGTATCTATTATAAGCGGACGACTTCTCTTTCAAGCGGCGCGCCGGAAACTTGAGCCGTCGAAAAGGCGTCTTGAAACGCTCTTGCGTGGTGGGAAAAGAATTTCTATATTTGCAAGGGCGTTTTTTTGAAATCTACGCCTAGATACTGAAAATCGTTAAAACTGGAAAATAATAGATTTTTTGCTAAATCTTTAGCCGTTACTGTCGATGCAATCAGTATAAACGTCGTAACTTGTTCATTGGCATGAGGTCATTGACAAGGACTCTAAATCGAATGAACGGATTTTATTCGAAGCGACGTTGATGTTGGAAGGGACGTCACAGGGAGTAACCCCATGAATAAATCATTCCGCGCGTTTGCGTCGACTACGTGCGCGCTTTTACTAGTCGTAGGAACGACCGGCTGTCAAACCGGTTGGAGCTTCCACAATCCTTTTGCGAAGACTCCAAAGGCAGAACAAGCGAAGGGTCCGGACGAGTTGGACGAAGAATTCGACGCTGAGAGGGACGATCGTCTTGCGAAGATTGACGACATAACTCCTCCGCCGGAGAACTATACGGTCGGAGAGAAGGAATCGAAGTCCGAACGCAGTTACGCGCAGAAGGGGCGCTATGACTCCGGCGACGAGGAAAAAGCGATTGCAAACGCCACCGAACCGAAGGCGGAGAGCGTCGATTCGGCTTATCGTACGCCGAGTTACGCGAAAAACTATCAGGAAACGTCGCAGGCGAGCGTCGCGTCCGCAGAGACGAAGCCCGCTCAGGACGCCAATAACGCTGCTATCTCCGCCGCGCCGGAGAGTTCTTTAGCGTCGACGCAAACTCAGGCGTCTCTTGAGACGCAAGCGCCCCTGCAAAGCGTAGGTTCCGCGAGTCCCGACGCGCTTGTCGCCGCGTCGACTCAGCCTTACGCGCCGCAAAACGCGCCGATTGAGCAAAACGCGCTCGTTCCTGATCCCGCGACGGCTCAGAACAACGCGGTCGCCGCTCAGAACGCGACGCAAAACTACGCCGCTACCCCCGATCCGTACGCGACGCAGAACTACGCGCCCGTCCCTGATCCGTTTGCGACTCAAACGTACGCCGCGAATCAACTCAACGCCGTCCAACAAGGCGCGATGACCCCCGAACTCAGCGCGACTCAGCCGTACGTCGCTCCGAACGCGAACGCGTATCCGGCGCAGAGCGCCGCGCTTGCGAATAATAGCGCCGCGACGTCGACGGCGAATCCTTCCGCGCTCCAAGGCTTCGGTTCCGCGACGGGAGGTTTGCCCAGTCTTCCCGACGATTTCCCGACCGCGAATAATTCGATCGCTCAAGTAAGCGGATCGACTCCCGCCAGTCCCGGACTCGCGTCGCAGCGTCAACCCGAGACGGTCGCGCT
>CAKVCP010000084.1 GCA_934725735.1 uncultured Thermoguttaceae bacterium | reverse complement strand
CGGGAGTGTAGCTCAGTTGGTAGAGCAACGGACTTTTAATCCGTAGGTCTCGGGTTCGAGCCCCGACACTCTCATTTCGTTAATGACGGGAGTGTAGCTCAGTTGGTAGAGCAACGGACTTTTAATCCGTAGGTCTCGGGTTCGAGCCCCGACACTCTCATTTTTTTTCTTGTCGTTTCGAACGTATTTTTCTCCAAGCAAGGAATTTCTTAAACGTCTTGGGACGTGCGCGGCGTCCTGAAAAGACGTCGAACTCTCTTCTCTGAGTCTCCTGCAAAACGTTTAGGAGAATAATTATTACGCGTCGTTGCCCTCGATTAAAAAAACGGATCCTTTATTTAAGGATCCGTTCTTATTTAATGAAGGCGCAGCGAGTCTTGGCTTAGAGTATCTGCGCAACTTCTTTCAGGCGTTGAGCAAGTTCATAGGCAAACCTACGAATTTCCCATAGATCGGCGTTTTCGTCTTCACGGAACGCTTGGACGTGCGCTGAAGGGAGATCGCTCATGGGAACGAGTTCACATCCTTCAAGAATATTTGACGCGACTTCGCAGGCGTCGAGAAGCTTCTTTTTGTCGCTTCTGCGATAATCAAAGGCGTCGCTGGTGTATTCTTTGAGCGCGTCGCGAAGAATCGCGAGCGCGTGATCGACTTTGCCTTCTCGATTAGGATTGGTCGGCACGATGGTTTTCATGTCTCGATTTCGAAAACATCCCATCATCGCGGAAATTGTCGCGGCGTCGCGTATTGTACCGTCCGGGTAAAATATTCCATGTTCGTCGATGCAACGCCCTTTAATCATCAGTTCGAAAGCGAACCAACCGACGTTGTGAGAAAGGCAACATTCGAGAACCATATCATAGGGATTGGCTCGAGCAATGCATCCCGTCTCTGAATTTATGACTTGTTTATCGAGTCTTTTTCCCCAGTCGAGCGCTAAGTTGATATTATCCTCCATTACTTGACGACGATCCGTGTAGTCATGGAATGAAATGACGTCGATCATTTGAGCGGTCGATTCTTCAATTTCCCAAGCCGTCGTGTAACCGACTGTCGTCAGAGCGTCCGGAGCCAGTTTCTGAAGCAACGCAATTTCTCTGCGTAAAAACGCCCATATTTTTTCAGCGCGTTCTTGTCGTTCGTTTGCCGGAGCCTTCTCTATATAGGGACTGCATAGCGGTTCGTTCATGACGTCAAACATCAAGAGACCAGGCTCGTCTTTGAGAGCGTTGACGAGAGCCGTCGTGAACGCGTCGGCTTGAGGATACGCCGCCGATTCGATCGTTTCAGGGTTTAGCATATTGCCGTTGAAGAGAATGGGCATGCTCTTATATCCGCACTCATAGGCGACGCGAACCAAATGAACCACTTGTTGTATGTATTCGTCCCCTGAAATTGCATACTGTTTGGGGGAAGTCCAAAAACGGATTGCGTTGAGATTGACGCGTTTCCCATACCCTAGTTCTCGCCGCCATTCATCCTCGTTGTTGGGGGTGGGGCCGTAGCAAACTCCTCGAATCTTCGAACAGTCGACCGTTGGTTTAGCGGCCCAAATTGTCGAAGTGGATTGGAGCGGCAAAACTAAGACGAAAGACGCGACAAGCGCGTTTACAATATTGTTTATGGTAAAAAGACGACGGAATTTGCGCATTGGAATTCCCTACATAAAGATTTGAAACGCTAAAAGTGAAAAGACGAAAAAGCGAACGCGCTTTATATCGAACGATTAAGAGAACATTTTCTCCGTGAATCGGGGAAAATTCAAGCGTCAAAAGACTAAGAACGCCGCTTTTTCTTAGCTATACGGTTTAGGCGAATTGTCATAAAGACTCGAGCGCGTGTTAGAAAGTTCGAGAACGATCAAAGGAAACGAAAGTGCGATAGGCGATTGCGAAACCGGGACTTCCTTGTCCGCTGGGTAATTCACAACGGATATTGTTGAAAAGGGGAATTTTTTTTTGAAATGAAATTTCACTTTTAAGATTCTAAATAGCGTTAATTCAGTTGAATTTACTCACTATCGCATGGGGTTTTCAAGTCGCTGGAATTCAAGCCGCCGTAACGGCGCTGTCGCTTTTGATAGGCGAGAATTCCCGCTTTGAGCGTTTCAGGGGTAAAATCAGGCCACAACACGTCGGTGAACCAGAGTTCCGCATAGCTTAATTGCCACAACAGATAGTTGCTGAGACGTTGTTCTCCCCCCGTTCTGATAAAAAGATCGGGATCTGGCGCTTCCGGGTCGTAAAGCCGAGAAGAGATATATTTTTCATCGATCGCTTCTTCTAACGCTTCGATTTTTGTTTGGTCGCCTGGATCGTTTTGAATAGCGGAGGATACTTCGCGAACAATTTTTCTCACCGCGTCGGTTATTTCTTGGCGCGCGCCATAATTGATCGCCAACGCTAACGTCAAACCTTCGTTTGAAGACGTCAGTCGAATTGTTTCGTCCATCTCTTGTAAGACGTCCGGAGGAAGATCCTTACGGCGTCCAATAACGCGAAGGCGAATATTGTTTTTCATGAAAACGGGTCGTTGCTCTTTCATGTAACTCTTTAATAGCGACATGAGCGCGTCAAGTTCTTCTTTAGGACGTTTCCAGTTTTCGTGAGAGAAACAATAGAGGGTTAAACGCTTAATTCCAAATTCGATCGCCGCTCCGACGATCTCTTCTAAAATCGACGCGCCTTGGATATGCCCCGCTGATCGCGCTAAGCCTCGATTCTGAGCCCAACGTCCGTTTCCGTCCATGACAATGGCGACATGAGCGGGGACTTGACCCGAAATAGATGATTTTAACATTGGGGTTGAGGAACTCATGTGGACTTTTTCTGTAAAACAAATATTCTAATGGACAGCGCGTTCTACGTCAGACTTAATAAATTTTGAATAGGGAGGGAAGCCAGTTAAGCTCGTTCATTGCTTCCGACAACTCCAG
This sequence comes from uncultured Thermoguttaceae bacterium, assembly GCA_934725735.1. Classification (GTDB taxonomy): domain Bacteria; phylum Planctomycetota; class Planctomycetia; order Pirellulales; family Thermoguttaceae; genus RUG369. Next base: position 6,352 of record CAKVCP010000084.1, on the reverse strand, counting down.
TATTCCTATGAATATAACAAACCAGGCGCAATCAAAAAGACGACGATGAAAAATTCTTGGATTAACGTCGTAATGGTCGTCAATTTTTGAGGAGACGCTGCGAAGTTTCGGAAAAAAACAGGGCGTGCTCGCTTTATACGAACGATATTCTTCGCCAAAGAGCTCTTCGAGTCTTTTCTCCTCGTCTTTTATTACAAGTTTGTAGTAAATGACAAACATAATTATGATGACTGCTGGAATCGTAAGCGTTTCACTCCCCAGTCCGACTCCTAACGAGCCAATGAAACTGTAAAAATAAAGCGGATTTCGACAGTTTGCATATGGTCCAACTTGAATGAGTTTTTGATCCTTCTTGCCCGAAATGAAGAGAGAAGCCCAGGCTCGGCCAAGGGCGCCAACGACGGCGCATGTGCAGGCTCCAAGCATGAAGAGCCCATCAAACAGCGGCTTGTCGATCATTGGAGCCGGTTCCGTGAAGAAGAGAAGAAATGAAATTAGGACTCCAAAGATCCATGTAAAGGATGTTCTGGCTTTTTCTAACGGAGTTTTGGTTTTCATGATGAGCGATCCGTTCTCTACCAAAAGTGTCTTGAGCTTGACGTATGTGTAGTATCTGAGAAGATTTTGAAAAAACTGTGTGAAGTCGTCTTTAAACTCAAAGAGCGCTTTTCTTTCAAAAAGCGCTCTTCTTGATTTATATCGTCAATTAAACTGTCAGTCGAAGGATCGAATCCAAATATTTCTGAATCGAACGGGGCACCCATGACCGCTCAAAACAATCGGGCCAGGTCCCTTGGGATGGGGGCCGGGTAAATTGAAGTGGCTTGTGGAGCCATAGATTTCTTGGTTGTTTTGAACCATGATTCCATTTTGCAAAATGGTTACTCTAGGCGATTCAAGAAGTTTATCGCCGTCGAATTTTGCGGGGGTGAAGAAAATATCGTAAGTTTGCCAGTTACCAGCCGGAGTGCACGCGTTCACGAGGGGGGGAGTTTGTCCGTAGACGGAACCGCATGATCCGTCGGGATAATTGTTGATCTTAAAAGAATCAAAGACCTGGATCTCGTAAGCGCCTAACAGACATACGCCGTTGTTTCCCTGATTGCCCCAATCGCCTTCAAAATTTGCAGGAGAAAGCCATTCAAGATGGAGCTGGAACGCGCCAAATTTTTCTTTTGTTGCGAATACTCCGGACGTGCATTCAATCGTTCCGTCGACGAGATTCCACTCCGTAGGTTGCCACGCGTCAAGATTTGAGCCGTCAAAGAGGACGATAGCGTCGGCAGGAGCTTTCTGGAAGTAAGTCGGCGGGGTGGGATTGAGTTTTTTGGGGATGGGGCGACTTGGATCGTGAACGCGATACTCGCTCCACGGTTGCTTAGGAGAATCCGAATAGCCGTACGATTCGTTTTCATTTTTGGGAATAACGAGATCGTGCGCGTAGACGGACGTAAACGACGCGGCGGCGACGGTCGTCAGGATTAAGCCTGTCGCAAAATGCTTTAAGTTATAGAATTTACTCTTCATTGATTCGGTTCCTTGATTTAGCGAAGGAGAAAATGAGGATCAAATGAACTTAATTCTAACTGTTAGAACGTCGGACGTCTACACTTCCGCGGTGAGCGGTAAGGCCTTCGACCGTCGCAATCTGATGGACGTCCCCGGCGAGAAGATCAAGACCTTCCTGACTGAAATGCAGAAGACTATTTCCTCGAAGGAAGTCGTTGCAAGTTAAACCGCTGGCAAACCGGGCGGAACCGCTTGTGGGCAACACATGCGAAGGGCCTGCGGCGTAATCGCCCAGCGCGACAGGCGTGTAGTTTCCCATGAAAATAGCGCCGGCACAGGGAATTTTCTGTGCTAATTCCTCCGCGTTACGCGTCGCGATGTGCAGATGTTCAGGCGCGATGAGGTTCGTTAGCGCGCAGGCCTCGTCTGCCGTTTCCGTTACGATCACCGCGCCGAAGTTCGCCAAGGCTTGACGCGCCAGGTCGCCGCGTTCGATCTTAGAGAGCGTGACGTCGATTTGTTGAAGAGCGCGACGTAAAACCCCTTCGTCCCAGCCAATGAGGATACTTGATCCAGGCGCATGTTCCGCTTGAGCAAGAACGTCATAAGCCGTGTAATCAGCGCGCGTCGAGTCGTCGACGATCACGACAACTTCGCTTGGACCGGCGATTGAGTCTATTGCGACGGAACCGTAGACCGCCTTTTTCGCCAAAGCGACAAACATATTGCCGGGGCCGACGATTTTATCAACGCGCGGAATTCCTTCCACCCCGTAGGCGAAAGCCGCGACGCCCTGAGCTCCGCCCATCCGGTAAACCTCTTTAACGCCTAATCTTGCGCAAGTCGCGAGCAGGTAGCGATTATAAGATCCGTTAGGGGTTGGCGGGGCCATGACGGCGATCTTTTTGACTCCGGCAACCTGAGCCGGCACGACGGTCATCAGAACTGAGGAAGGATAGGCTGCGGCTCCGCCGGGAACGCAAACGCCGACGCGACGAAGAGGAAGATAACGTTGACCAAGCCATCCGCCAGGAACTTCGATGCGCGTAGAAGATTGAAGAATTGAGCGCTGAAACGTTTCTATCCGTTCGCGTATGCGATCCACCGCTTCGAGATACTCGGGTTCAACCTCGTTGACCGCCGCTTCCAATTCGGCGAGGGGAACGCGTAATTCTTCTGACGTAAGGTTCGCGTTGTCTACGCGTTTGGAGTAATCGAGAAGAGCCTCAAGACCTTTTTCAGAGACGTCCGCGCAAATTTTATCGACCACTTCTTGAGGGGTTAAAGGTTCCCCGAAAATTTCTATCGTCTTCTTTTTACCCGCTTCGCTGACGATGTTGCCCTTGAGACTTAGCTTTTTACGCAAGGCGTCTATCTTGGTTGCTACGTCGTCTTGTCGCGCGTCGATCCACTCTATCTGGAGCTCGGTTTGTGCCATGATTTTGATCCTTTCCCGACAGAAACCTCTTACGAGTCCAAAATCTTGATATCTTTGGACGTTCAGCATGTTTTTTCCGGATTTTAAAACGTTCCTGTCGATATTAAAATATATACGCCGTTGACTATTTGTCGAGCGTCTCCCTACCGCTCCTCCTAGAGACGAGGCAAAATCAAAGATCGACGGCTTATGACTTTGAACTAGTCGTTTGACATTCGAGGAGCATATTAGCGATCGGCGCTTCGTTTGTACGCAGGCTAAAATCTGTTGTGAGTTGACTCCGTCCGGCGGTTGATTTGCAACGCTGTAGTAGAGAATTCCTAATGAAGAACTGCTCTTTTAAAATTTGTTGTCCGTCTTGTGAAACACATTTTGAGGTGAATGATCCGCAACTTATCGGACAGATTGTCGCTTGTCCAAAGTGCGCCGGTATGATCTTGATCGAAGCTCCCGACGAACAAGGCGACGACTCCGCTTTGGATTCGAACGAGCCCTCGCGCGTCGTCTCTTCTGAGGAACGCGAGTCCGGAGATATTTCAGATTCCGGTCAGGTTTCTCTTGAGGTGAATAATTCCCCGATCCCGCAGAGCGCGCCTAAAAATCTCCCCGAAGAGCCTCCTGTCCTCACTAAAGAGATGGAAAAACCGTTTGAAAGGGAAGAACGCTCGGAAAACTCTCCTTCGAAGTCGGAAACTTCTTTTAGAAGCAATCGTTCCCGATTTCGCTTTCTCGTTCTCGTAGGCGTTCTTTCGGGAATGTTGACAGCGGGGATTGTCCGTTGGGGAATGTTGACTTTAAAACAGGAAAAACAAGTTCCGCAAAGTAAACCGCACGTCGATGTTGCTCCTGAAGACGGAACCGCCTTAGCCGTCAACTCGCGTAACGACGAGCGGGGCGACTTCGCTGAAAATCGTAATCCGGTGGCTCCGATCGTCGATGCGTCTGAAGTTGAAGCGAATGACGACTCAGGTGATATTTCCGCAGATTTGGAAACGAGCGGCAATTCCCTTGGGGACGAGCAGAGCTTGATCGCGGAAGCCCCTTCGTTGCAAGAGCCGACTGTTGAGGAGGAGTCCGCGCTTCCCTCGAAGGACGACGAGATTGAGGAACACTCTATCGACGAAGAGAGTTCAGAGACGCCGACGACTTCTAACGAAGACCAAGATCTCCCAACAGAGTCAGATGAGGAACTCTTTGTTGAGTTTGACGAAGAACGTTTCGCTAAAGAGAATACGCAGAAAGAGGAGAGCGTAGAAGAGGAGGAAGAGGCTGAATTTTATCCTGCCCCCGAGGAGTTTGACACTTCGTTGAACGTTCCTAAACTCAATGTTGCTTCGGAACCAATGGATATTGAAGCCAGATTGCTGTTGCCAATTAAATCTATCGTTTTCCCAAAATCTCCGCTGGCTTCTTTACGCTTGCTTTCCGAATATTCTGGGGCTCCAGTGAACCTTGATTTGAACGCGATTATATTGCTGCGCAATTCCTGGAATAAAAGTTTGGATCTTCAATTAGAAGACACGACCGTCTTTGAGGCTCTCGAAAAGGAAGCGGAAATGTTGCATTGGAGGGCGGCTAAGGAAGACGGTTACGTATTGATTGAACCTGAGCAGGAAAATGATTTCGGAGAGCGGCGTTTTGATTTTTCTGAATTGCTCGAGGAAAGCAGTCTGTCTTTAGTGAATATTCAAGGTAACGCCGCCCCGGCGCAGAAGATCGAAAAGCTAACGATAGAGCGTCTAGAGGAATTTATAAGAACGTTGGTTGTCTGTGAAACAGAAGAGGCGAGCGACGGACAATCCTTCGAAATAACGCATGAGGGCGCTACGTTAATTGTTAGAGGCTCTCTTCTTGAACGGAGACAAGCCGAGATTTTGTACGAACAGCTGAGAGTCCTTAACGGGCTCCCAACGTCTGAAGGTTTTCTTCCAGAAGAGCTTGTTCCAGAAAACAGAGGATGGCGATTTTTGTCGAAGAAAACGCCTTTTAATATCGTTAAACCCATAGCGTTGCAACAAGCCGTCGAAATTTTAGAAACGCAGTTTAAATTTTTGGCGATTTGGGACGACGTTGCCTTGAACGCTAGCGGCGTGGGACGTTTTTCGTCTGTTCGCGCTAGTTTTGAGGATCAGTCGATCGATCAGATTTTGACAAATATTCTTGAACCCTTGAAACTTACGTATCTGATCTTAGACGAGCAAGCGGTAATGATAACGACTAAGGAGAAGGGAAACGAGTACTGGACGACGGAGATTCATGGATTTACGGAACCTGATTCCCCCCTGACCTTTGAAGAAGCTGTCAATTTTAGTGAAAAGATGATGAAATCTGTTCAGGCAGGATCTTGGGAGACAGAAAACTCGGCTCTATGGCTTGAGGTGAATTCAGGCTCCTGGTTCGTGAAACAGACCCAGCCGATCCAGAGAGAGATTCGGCGCTGGACGGCGGATTCGCTCGAAAGAAAAAAAACGCAGAAGTGAAGTGATTTTTTGAAGAATAAAGGGCGTTTGTGCGACTGTTTCCAAAAGAGGAGATCAACCGCACTTGCGCCCTCGTTCATTTTTGACCATACTCCCCCATGAGTCTTTTCGTCAAAAGACACAATTCAGGTTTAATAGGCGAATGGTGGGGTTATGCGACTAGCTCTTCAGGCTAAATTCTGTAAAAATCAGGGGACTTCCGTTGAGGATGATAAACGACGCGAGAGGATCGAAAACGATTTAAGAAGAAGTCCTAGAAGCGTTGATTTCTTCCGAAAATTGCGTCTCGTGATGGGGCGTCCATTGCAGAAGGCCCCCGAGGTTTTTGCAGACGAGTCCTTTCCCGACGCCAATATCGTTGCAGAGTATCTAGACTGTCAATTGGATTCGACTGAAGTGTCGGACGAATACGAGAACGTTTGTTATGAATCGTCTGAAATGTTGGCGGAAGCTGCGGACTGTTACGATCTGTTGAACAACTGTCTGTGCAAGCCGATGAACGCTCCTAAGAACTGCCGCAGGCGTTTGTACTATGTCGCATGGGAAGAGACCGCTCCTCTCCAGAGTAAAAATGCAGAGAATTCCGAACCCTATCCTGATTGCAATGTCGTTGATATCGAACGTGCGGCGAATTCTCAAGAAGCTCAACTGCAGGATACGGAGGCGTCGGGTTCGCAATTCACTAAATTCCCTTCTTCCAAGCAGCGTGTCGTACGCTCCAAAACTAAAGGAGACGTTGAAAAGAAAAGAAGTCGGGGGCGATTACGGGCGGGCGTTAAAGCGGCGCTCCTGTTTTTGGTTGTTGCTGGCGGAATAAATAGCTTCGTTAGATGGCATAATCGGGAAAGCGTTGAAAATATCGGATCGCAAGAGTCGGCTATGAGCGCGCCCGATGCAGAAGAACGTTTGATAGACTCCGCACAGT
>CAKVCP010000083.1 GCA_934725735.1 uncultured Thermoguttaceae bacterium | reverse complement strand
CGATCCCGACCGTCGTCGTCGCGTTCGGTATCATGGGATTCGCGTCTTTCCTCGAAGAGAGTATCTTAGTCGCCGGACTACTCTTCATCGTGACGGGAGTCCTGCTTATTAAATTTCTGCGTACCGAAACGGTCGAAGACAATCCCGATCTTTACTTTCAGGAGCTCGAACGCGTCCAAAACGAAATGGACGGGGTCGTCGTTGAGAAGTCCTGCGAAGAGACGTCGTTCCTCGACGCGGCGATCGTTGGCGTCGCGCAGGGCGTCGCGGCGTTGCCGGGGCTTTCTCGCTCGGGTACGACGATTGCGACGGGGGTGGCGCGCGGCTTCGAGCGCGAATGGGCCGCGAAGTTCTCCTTCCTCCTCTCGATTCCCGTGATCGGCGGCGGCGCGATTCTCGAGATTATCAAGCTCTTCAAGGAGTCGGGCGCGACGAGTTTCGGGCAGCTCTTCGCCGACGTTCCTCACATCAAACTCTATTTCCTCGGCGCCGCCGTCAGTTGCGTCGTCGGGCTCCTCGCCCTCGCCGGACTCATGCGGCTCCTCAAGAGCGGAAAGCTTCATTATTTCGCGTGGTGGCTCTTCATCGTCGGCCCCGCCTGCGTAGGATATTGCGTCTACGAACATTGGCCGCAGATTGTCGCCTTCTTCAACTGAGACGCGGACGCGTTTTTTTACGATTTTCGCGACGCGCCCGTTTCCAAAGACGCGGATTCCTTTTATAATGAACGCTGAAATATCAATCTAAGACGGCGCTACGCGCGTCGTCTCTTTATAAGGTTAAAAGGCTATTATCATGAACGTGCTTGTTGTGGGTAGCGGCGGTCGCGAACATGCGCTCGCGTGGAAACTCAGTCAGTCTCCTAGCGTCGATAAAGTTTATGTCGCGCCCGGTAACGCCGGAACGGCGATCGACGCCGAGAACGTCCCGATCTCGGAAAAAGATTTCCCGGCTCTCATTCAGTTTGCCAAAGAAAACCGTATCGGACTCACCGTCGTCGGACCGGAAGCCCCGCTGACCGCCGGTCTTGTCGACGCCTTCGAAGCGGAAGGGTTGCGCGCTTTTGGCCCGAGCAAGAAGGCCGCCCAGATGGAAGGAAGCAAGGTCTTCTGCAAGGAAGTCCTCAACCGCGCCCTCGTGCCGACCGCGCGAAGCCAAACCTTTGAACGCGCCTCCGAAGCCTACGACTACATCCGTTCGAGTCAGGAATCGAATTTCGTCGTCAAAGCCGACGGGCTTGCCGCCGGTAAAGGCGTCGTCGTCTGCTCCTCGAAGGAAGAAGCCTTCGACGCCGTCAAGCAGATCGCGGAAGATCGCGCTTTCGGAGCCGCCGGAGCCCGTTTCCTCATCGAAGAACGACTCGTCGGCCAGGAAGCGAGCGTCCTCGCCATCACCGACGGTCAGACGATCATGACTCTTCAGCCCGCGCAGGACCACAAAGCCGCTCACGACGGCGATACCGGCCCCAACACCGGCGGCATGGGAGCTTATTGCCCCGCCTCCCTCGTCGACGATCGAAAACTCCACTGGATCGAAGAAAAGGTGCTGCTGCCGACCGTCTTCACCCTCAACCGCATGGATACGCAGTTCAAGGGCGTCCTCTACGCCGGCCTCATGATGACTCCGCAAGGCCCGCGCGTCTTAGAGTACAACGCCCGCTTTGGCGATCCTGAATGTCAGCCGCTCCTCTCAAGACTCAAGACCGACCTCTTCGACGTCATGCAAGCGACGATCGACGAACGTCTTTGCACTCTCGACCCCCTCGTTTGGGACGAGCGTCCCGCCGTCTGCGTCGTTATGGCCAGCGAAGGATACCCCGGCCCTTACGAGAAGGGATACGAAATCTTCGGACTCGACGAAGCCGCTAAGCTTCCCGACGTCAAGGTCTTCCACGCGGGTACCAAACTCGACGAAAACGGCGTCGTTCGCACCAACGGAGGACGCGTCCTCGACGTCGTCGCCCTCGGAGACACTGTCGCCGACGCCAAGCGCAAGGCGTATGAAGCCGTCGCGAAAATCCATTGGAAAGGCTCTTGGGCGCGCACCGATATCGCCGATAAAGAAATCAAGGCCACGAGCCAAAACTGATTCGATTTATCCTACGTCGGGACGACCTTACGACGCGTCGTCCCGATTTTCATCTTCTTGTTACGACGCCGTTTTTGCGGAGATTTGGCTATGATTGACGCTCTTGAAAAGTCTGTGCCTACTTGGAATTATCCCGAATATAAAGGCGAAGAGGTCGCCCTCTTTATACCTTGCTTTGTCGACCAGATGTTCCCGGAAGCCGGCGTGGCGACCGTCAAAGTCCTTGAAAAACTCAATATCCCGATCGCCTACCCTGAAAAGCAGACTTGTTGCGGACAGCCCGCGTTCAACTCCGGATACTGGAAAGACGCCGCGAAAGTCATCAAGAAGTTCAATAACGACTTCAAAAAATACAAGTGGATCGTGACGCCTTCCGCCGCGTGCGCCTCCATGTGCCGCGTCTTCTACAAGGAATGTCTCCCGGATTCCCCCGAAGCGGAGATCGGGTCGCGCGTCTACGAATTCCATGAGTTCCTTGTCAACGTCCTTCACAAAACCGACTTTGGCGTCTCCTTCCCCCACAAAGTCTCGCTCCACATCGGCTGCCACGGGCGGCGCGAGCTCGGAATCGCCGACGCTGTTCAGACGATTCTTGACAATATCAAGGATCTCGAGTACGTTCCGATCCCGAACGTCGAGGAATGTTGCGGTTTCGGCGGTACTTTCAGCGTGAAAATGCCCGGTACTTCCGTCGCGATGGGGCGCAAAAAGGTCGAGAATATCCGCAAAGTCTACGAGCAGGGCGTTCGCGATATCGTCACGACCGACTTGAGCTGCGCCATGCATTTCGGCGGTATGATGAAGCGCGAAGACGATCTCAAAACGATGCGCATCCACTATCTCGCGGAACTTCTCGTGTGAGCCCGACGCCGAAAATGACGCGCCTTTGCGACTTGACGCAGCCTATCTTCGAAGGGATCGCCGTCTATCCGGGCGATCCTCTTTTCGAAGCGCGACTCTTTGCCGAACACGACGTCGACGGCTTCCGAGCCTCGCGATACGTCGTCGGATCGCACTTGGGAACGCATATCGACGCGCCTCTTCATTATTTTGTCGACGGAGAACCCCTCGAGTCGTTCCCCGTCGATTTCTTTTCCGGAAACGCCGCGTGCCTCAATTTTGCCTCAGTCGTCGGACCCCTGTCCTCACGATACCGCGATCGCGACGATTTCTCGCGACCCGTCTCCTTGCGCGTCGACGATCTCGCCCCCTTTGAAAAGGCGATCGATGCGCTTGATATCCTACTCCTTCGCGTCGATTGGGCCGATCGCGCCGGTTCCGTTCTATACTACTACGATTTTCCTTCCGTCTCACCCGAACTCTGCGACTGGCTCGCCGATTTCCCGAAACTGCGCGTCCTCGCCCTCGAGACCCCGTCCCTCGTCGCGCCCCCTGCGACTCCGAATCTCGACGAACTCCCCGTCCCCGACTCCAAACGCTTTCCCCCTGAACTCGAAGATTGCCGCGTCCTCAATCCTCTCGAGCGTCCCGCGCCGCGCGAAACCGATCCCGACGCGCCGCCCCTGGACGAGCTCGAACTCCTCGCCGATTCCGAAGCGCATCGTATTCTCCTCGGAAGAAGACCCCCGATCCTCATCCTTGAAGGGCTCGTCAATCTCGACTCCCTCCCCGCGTACGAACCTCCCCGCCCCGGAGAAACGGTTCCGCGCGATACGACCCGCGAGTTCCAACTCCTCGCGCTCCCGACCCCGTTTCAAAACGCCGACGGAGCCCCCGCGCGCGTCGTCGCTTTCCTCTAAACGCCGAGTTTTTCGATATGTCGCGTCGATTCCTCATCATTACGGCGATCCTGTGCGCCGCCTCTTTCGCCGCTCCGCGCGTCCCTCTCCAAGCGCAGACCGTAAAGTCCCGCGTCAACGTTAAGGAGACCCCGCGCGTCGATCCCTTTGCCGCCCGCGCCAACCGTCTCTCCTCGAACGCCTCTTCCGCCTCCGAAGAAAAGACCGCGCAAGAGCCCGGCGCGAACCGCGCGAATCCTTCGGAAAGCGTCGCTCCCTCCGCGAACCCCGCGCCGACGAATTCCGCGTCTAAGTCTGCGGCGCCCGCCCTTGCGAACGACGTCTTGACCCTCCGCGACGGTCGCGTTTTACGCGGCGAGCTTCTCGCTCTCTCCCCTTCCGCCGGGGCGACGATCCGCGTCGACGGGCAAGAAACGCGCGTTCCCTTCGAAGACGCGCTCCGCGCCGAACTCGCCGTCTCTCAGACATTCCTCGACGCCCAGAACGCGCTCGACGCCTTCCGCCGAGTCCGCGATCTTGACGAAGCGCGACGCGCGGTCTCTCTCTTCCAGCAGGCCCGCGCCGACGCCTCGCGTTCCATCGAAAAGGAATGGGCGACTGCGCGACGCGTCGAAGCCCTCCTAGCGCTCGGAAAGCGCAACGAAGCCGCTCTTGAATTCTTCATCCTATGCCGTCTCGATCCCTACTGCGCGCGACTCGACGCGATCCCCCTCGTCTGGCCAAATCAGACGAAGAGCGACAGTTCCGCGTCGTACGTTCGCGCTCGAGACGCCGCGATAAAAATCCTCGACGGACAGGACGCGAACTCGAATAGCCCCGTCGCAAGGCTCCTCGCCGCGTCGATCCTCGCCCGCGATTCGCAAGGGAAGGGGAAAGCCGCCGCCGCGCTGCGCGAACTTTCCGTCTGCGAAGCGCCCGACGGCGCTCTCACCGCGATTCAAGAGACATGCCGACTCGTTTCGCTCCTCGCCCTCGCTCAGTTATGGCGCGACGAAATCCTCGCCGGTCCGAAAATCGACGCCCCAAAACGATGGCTCCACGTCTACGAAAGGCTCCCAAACGAACTCAAATCCGGCCCCGCGTACGTCATGGCGCTCGGCGCCGACGCGTTGCAACTAAACGACGACGCCCTGAATTACGCTTGCGTCGCCGCGCTTTCACCCGACCCCGACGTCGCCAAGATCTTCGAAAAATTCGCGTCCGCCGAACCCGACGCCGCGAGTCAGGCGACCTCTCAAGTCTCTCAATGAAAGGAACTCCATGAGCCAGCGATTTTTACGCGCGATCGCCCCCGCGCTCTTCTGCGCCCTCGCCTCCGTCGCCTACGCCAATCTCCAGGACGTGAACGAAAACGACGACGCAAAGGCGCCCGCCTCCGCGCAAGCTCAAGCCGCGGACGACGATTCCTCCCTCGAAGCGCTCGAAGCTCAAGCGAACCCGATGACGCTCAAGGCGATCGATCTCTATATCGAAGGGAACGTCGACGGCGCCTACGCCCTCTTTAAACAGGTATACGAAGAGAACCCCGACTCCGACCCGCCGGGAATCCTGATCGCGACCCTCCATTCTCACGCGGGAAGATTCCTCGAAATGCGCCGCGCCCTGGAGAAGACGGCGGAGGATTATCCTTTCGACCCCGAAGCGTTCATTCAGCTCGCCGAAATCGATGCGCAAGAAGGGCGGTATCTCGAAGCCGAGCTCCTCGTCGAACGCGCGGAAATCTTGGCGCAAGACTATAAGAAGATTCGCCCCGAATCGACGACCCGCGCCGAATCTTTCAAGGAGCAGACCCTTACGGCGCGCGCGAATCTCGCCGAAAAGAAGGGACTGTACGACCTCGCCGAGGAGTTCGTCAAGAAAATCGTCGCCTTGAATCCTGAAAACGCCCAGGCTCAGTGGGATTTGGGATACCTCGCGATGAAGTTGAAGAAGTTCGACGCCGCCGAAGAAGCCTTTGACGCCGCCGCTAAACTCAACCCTCAGTTATGGGCCGGTTGGCTCCAGACCCTCTCTTTCCTCGATCGCGAAGATCGCGTCGACGAGGCCCGCGCAAGGCTCGACTCCAAGAAAGACAAGATCCAAAACGCGTCCAAGAGCGAACTGGCGCAGCTCGCGCGTCTTTACTTGCGCTGGGAGATGATCGACGAAGCCGTCGCCATCGTCAAGCAATTCGAAGAGAAGAACGAAGACAGGGATCTGGAACGATGGCTCCTCTCCGGGTGGCTGGCGCTCTACGCGAACGACTATCTCGCCGCCGAGCAGAATTTCCGCAACGCGGTTCTTGTCGATCCGAACTCCTTCGAGGCGTCCAACGGCCTAGCGCTCGCGCTTCTCGATCAGAGCAATAAGGAGAAGTTGGGGCAGGCGAAGATCATCGCCGCGCGAAATTATCGCGACTATCCCGACTCCGAAGAAGCCGCGACGACCTACGCGTGGGTTCTCTTCCTCTCCGGCGCGACGAAAGAGGCCGACGCTATCTTCCAACCTATGCTTGAATCGGGGAACCTCTCCGCCTCCGCCGCATACTACCTCGCAGAGATCGCCAACGTGCGCGGCGACGCCGATTTAGCGCAGAGTCTTCTCATGCTCGCGCTATCTCAGAAGGCGAACTTCCCAAAACGCGCCGCCGCAATCGAGTTGAAGGAGATCGTCGAAGAGATTCTCAACCCGAAAGACCCCGTGAAGGAAGACTTCGACGCCGAGCCTGATTTCGGGGACGTTCCCGAACCGGAAGAGTTTTAGGCGCGACCCCTTCTTTTCGCAGCCCGGCGCGTTGCGGCGCCGGGCTTCTTTTATGAAGAGACCTTGATAAAATCTCCTTTTTTCGCTACCCTGAAAGCGCAATGCCGCGAATTAAGGGAGGTTGACATGACACAAAGCGCACAAATCGACGCGAACGCCTATCACGTTCTGCTTGTTTCCGACGCGAATTACAGCGCGTTTCTGGCGACGACGATCGTCTCTATTTTGAAAAACGCCGCGACGGAAGATCGCCTCGTCTTTCATATCGTCGACTCCGGACTGACGCAAGCCGACCGCGACTCCGTCGAGAAATTGAAGGAGATCCGCGACTTTGAATACCTCTTCTATCAACCCGACCTTCAGAAGTATCTCAATGTCTTTTGCGACGATATTCAGAGTTTCCCCGTCGTCGTCAATCATCGCCTCTTCGCCACGAGCTTCCTCCCCGAGGCCCTCGAAAAGATCATTTACATGGATGTCGACGTCGTCGTGCTCGATTCCCTGCGCGGCTTATGGAACGTCGATACCGGCGACGCCATCCTCGCGGCGGTCTACGATCCGAATATCCGCCTTTCACACAGAAGGGCGATCGGGCTTGACGACGATTATAAGTATTTTAACTCGGGCGTTCTCGTCATGGATCTGAAAAAATGGCGCGAGGTCAACGCGACGGACGAGATGCTCAAGATTGCCGCTGAAATTAAAGAGAATATCGACTTCCCCGACCAGGACGTCCTGAACGTCTACTGCGCGCGTCACGCTCATACCCTGGCGCCGAAAGAATGGAACGTCCATCCGCGCGACTATCGCGAAGGGGAGACAAAGCTTCTACATTTCATGGGCTCGCGACAGCGCTGTCCCCACCTCGATATCCTCTATTCCTACGCTGCGGAGACTCCGTACCGCGCCTTGCCGATGCAGGGGCTCGCATATCGGATCAATCGAGGGTTGCAACGCGCGTTTTGCAACACGTTGTGTTTCTTCTTCTTCCCGAGGAAAATCCGGCGCGCGATTCGGCGGCGTTTTAATTTGCGGTGAAAGGGGGGGACGATGGAAAACGATACTATAGAAAACGCGCCTCTTGTCTCGACGGTGATGAGCGTTCACAACACGCCGGAAGAATTTCTCCGCGCGTCGATCGCGTCGATTCTCAGTCAGACGTACCCAAACTTCGAGCTGATTATCGTCGACGACGCCTCCGACGAGACGACTGCGGCGATCCTCCGCGAATACGCGACTAGACCGCGCGTCAAACTCCTTGTCAACGAGAAGAATCTGCGCCTTGCGGGCTCCTTGAATCGCGCGATTCGAGTCGCGAAAGGAAAATATATCGCAAGAATGGACTCCGACGACGTCGCCATGCCGGATCGTTTCGAAAAGCAGGTCGCGTTTCTCGAAAAATTCCACGACGTCGACGTCCTCGGCGCCGAAATGCTCCTACTCAAAAACGGCTCTTTGAAGCCGATGAGAAAGCGCGACAACGCCCCGTGGCAGATTCAAGGACGCATCCCCTTCGGGTGCCAAGGGGTGTGCCACCCGACCGTCATGCTCCGCGCCGAACTTTTTACGCGCGACGACTTCTATTACGACGAATCTTTCGAAGTCGCTCAAGATTTTCAGCTTTGGTCGAGAATCGCCATGCGCCGAAAGATTTACGTTTACCCCGAACCGCTTCTGCAATATCGCGAGAGCGAGTTCCAGGTCTCGACGGCGAAACGAGACAAAATCGCGTTTTTCCGTTCGAAAGCGATCCTTGCGCAGCTTAAAAATTTCGAGATTGAGCCGACGGAGGAAGAAAAGACGCTCCACGTGCAATTAGCGCTCGGCAAACGCGTCGCGTCGACCGCCGCGCTCTTCGCGTGGGCGCAAAAGCTATGCGACGCCAACCGACGTCTGAAAAACTACGATCCGATCGCGTTCGAATACTACCTGCGCCGACTTCAGTTCAACTCCGCCTTGCACACGACGACGCACGCGGGCCCGACTCCGCGAAACGTCGCGGCGATCTTCCGCGCCCTCGCAATGTATCTCGCCGCAAAACGCGCCTATTCGCGCAAATCGAAGAGGGAAGGGAATCCCTACCAAGAAAAGTGAATAAAGAACGTCCGGTTCGAAGAAAGATAAGACGCTCTTTTTCGATGCGCGGATATTCGGAACGATGACGACTGCAAAGATAGCGAGTTGACGAACGCCTACGCCCCGCCCTCTTCGTCGATGAAACCCACATAATAATCGTCGCTCAAAACTTGTTCTCACCCCTGAGCGTTACGTCGGTATCGAAGAGAAGAAGACGAAGAACCCTTCGAAGAAAAGATGGACTGACTTACAGCGGAATTGTCCGATGTGTTTGCCAAGTTCCGTCAGCTCGAAGAGTAAATCCGGAAAATGGGGGATTGGGTACGATATTTGAGATTATTCACTGAAAATACATTGGATAGAGAGGATTATGAGTACGGCTGAATGGGAGACTATTAGACTTGGTTCGATTGCTTCAATAAATCAAAGTACTTATTCTTCAAAAGAGGAATGGCAATTTGTGAACTATTTAGACACAGGAAATATTACAATGAATCGAGTTGATGAAATTCAGTTTATAAATATTTCTTCGGACAAGTTGCCTAGTAGAGCAAGAAGAAAAGTAAAATTTAATAGTATTATTTATTCAACCGTAAGACCGAATCAGTTGCACTATGGAATTATTAAAGAACAGCCTGATAATTTCTTAGTATCAACAGGGTTTGCTGTAATTGATGTTGATTTCGAGAAAGCTGTACCTGATTACATTTATTATGTTTTGACACAAGAGGGAATAACAGAACATTTTCAAGCGATTGCAGAGCAGAGTGTGACAACCTATCCTTCTATTAAACCGTCAGATATTGAAAATTTAGAACTTCTTCTTCCCGACAAAACAACACAAGAAAAGATAGCCGCTGTTCTTAGTTCAATAGATGAGAAAATAAAACAAAACAATGAGATAAACGATAATTTACAGTTGCTATTGTTTTCGTTATACGAGAAC
>CAKVCP010000082.1 GCA_934725735.1 uncultured Thermoguttaceae bacterium | reverse complement strand
ACCTTTCGCGGATCGTACGGGACGCCGCACCGTCCGGTGGCGGAGACGATACGTCCCCAGTTCGGGTCGGCGCCGCAGATAGCGGTCTTGACGAGGGCGTCGTTGGCGACGGTCTGGGCGAGAAGTTTCGCGGACGCGCGGTCGGGCGCGCCTGTCACGTCGATCGTGATGAGGTGTGTGACGCCTTCGCCGTCGTTGGGGATCATCGGGGCGAGTTCCTGGCAGAGGTCGAGGAGTAGGGCGGAGAACGCCTCGAGATCGGCGCCCTTGAGGGGCTCGGGGGAGGCGGCGCCATTGGCGACGAGGACGCATGTGTCGCTCGTGCTGGTGTGTCCTTCGACGCTGACGCAGTTGAAGGTGTCTTCGACGGCGTCGCGGAGCGCGTTCTGAGCGTCTTGGGGCTCCAGGGCGGCGTCGGTGAGGATCGTGGCGAGCATAGTCGCCATGTTCGGGCCGATCATCGCGGCGCCCTTGCACATGGAGGCGAGGCGAATCGTCGCGCCGCTGGGGAGCGTCGCTTCGCGCGAAACGATCTTGAGCTTCGTGTCAGTCGTCTGAATCGCCGTCGCGGCTTTGACGAAATCGTCGTAGGTCGAACCGAGCGCTTTGCCCGCTAACTTCGCGCCCTTGGCGATCGCGTCCATCGGCAACTGAACGCCGATAACGCCCGTCGACATGACGAGGGTCTGCTCGGCGGTTGCGCCGACCGTAGCTCCCGCGAGTTCCGCCATCGCGCGCGCATTGCGCAGCCCTTCTTCTCCCGTGCAGGCGTTGGCGCATCCTGAATCGGTCGCGATCGAGCGAATTCCCGCGCCGGGGGTTATCGCGCGGTCGTAGGTCACCGGAGCGCCGCAATTGAGGTTCTGCGTGTAGACCCCTGCGGCTGTCGCGGGGACGTCGGAGACGACGAGCGCGAAGTCGAGTTTAGTGGAATTGGGCTTGATACCGCAGTTTACGCCTGCGTATCGGAACTTCTGAGGTAGATAAAATTCTTTTTCTTCCATTTTTTGAATCCTTTAGAGATTCGATTTTAAGTTCACGGCCAGACGGTAAGTTCGCTTTCTAGATCGACGCCGAGTTGAACGCGCGTCTTTTCCTGAAGCATGAGGACGAGATTTTTGACGTCTTCCGAGGTTGCGTTAGGCGCCGTCGTTACGAGATTGGGATTGGCGTCGCATAGTCTTGCGCCGCCGACGGAGGCCTTCGTCATGTCGACGTCGGCGATGAATTCCGCCGCGCGTTCGCCGCGCGGATTTTTGAACATCCGCGCGAACCCCTCGCCGGAGAGGGGCTTGGGACGCGCCTGCTCGCGAATGATCCAGATTTTCTGAAGGCGACGGAAAAGCTCCTGCGCGGGCTCCGGCTCCAGACGGAAGCGGATCGAGAGGACGATCGCGTTTTCCAGGCTGCTCGAACGGTATCCGAAGACGATTTCGTCGGCGGCGAGTTCGCGAATGCGACCGTCGTAAGTCGCGACGCGCGCGGATTCCACCCACTGTCCGAGGGAGACGTCGGAGGTCGACGCGTTCGTCGCCGCCGCGCCGCCAAGAACCCCCGGCACGCCGATGAGCCCTTCGATTCCCGCGAGTCCTGCGGTCGCCGTCGTCGTCGCCAAGACGCCGAGCTTCACGCCCGCCCCCGCGACGACGTAGGGCGCGTCGACCGAAATCTTGCAGAACGCCGGTTCCGACAACTGAACGACGACGCCTTTGACGCCTTCGTCGGCGACGAGAAGACTCGATCCGTCTCCTAAGACGCGCACTTCAAGCACCTCTTGAGCGCACGCTTGCAAAAGAGCGAGAAGCTCCTCTTCCGAACGCGGGCGCGCCAAGTATTCAATGGGGCCGCCTAGGCGCAGCCACGTCAACCCTGCGGCGGACGCGTCCTTCTGAAGGATTTCGCTAAATGCGTCTAATTTACTCATGCTACCGCTCCCTATCTTTGCGACGCTCCTGCGCGTCTTACTGCTCCGTTTCCATCGGACGATCCGCAAGAATGTTGCTTATCGCGTTGCGAAAGTCCTTAATGGTGTCAAATTTATGATAGACGCTCGCGAAACGCACGTAGGCGACTTCGTCGAGGCGACGAAGCAACTGCATCGTCATTTCGCCGATCTCTTGGGTCGAAATTTCGAGCTCGCCCTCAATCCGCGTTTCGAGTTCGGCGACGAGTTCGGAAATCTGCGAATCGCGAACCGGTCGCTTCCAACATGCGCGTTCCACGCCTTCGCGCACCTTGTTGCGGTCGAATGGAACGCGGGAACCGTCGCGCTTGATGACGCGGACGTTGACCGCTTCAATGCGTTCGTATGTCGTGAAACGTTTGCCGCACGTGAGGCAAGAGCGACGCCGACGGATCACGAATCCGTCTTCGCTTGTTCGCGTTTCCACCACGCGATCATTGTCGGCCCGACAGAAGGGACACTTCATCTCTGAATTATTTCCTTATATCTACGCTAACCTGAGAGCTCGCCTAGACTTCGACGAACTCTATAACAACGGCGCGGAACCTCTTGTTCCGCGCTCAAAAACCTTTGACGCGCCGCGCGTCAGTCAAGTTCCTTCCAGGGCGGAGTCGTCGGAAGGTGCGAATTGAAGTCGTCAAGAAGCTCCTGTTGATAGTCGCCCGCGAATTCTTCATTGAGGAATTTCTGGGCGCCTTCTTCGAAGAAACGTTTCCACGAGGCCTCTTCTTCGCCCGGATTGATCGGGAAGAAGAGCGCGTTGTTCGCGAGCGCGGCTTTGTAGTCGCCGGGAGCGTCGCCGATCATCAGCGCGTGATTCTTTGGATAAAGGCTTGCGTACGCGAGGGATTCTTTCTTCGTTCCGACTTCCTGTCCGCAAATCGACTGAACAAAGGGGAGAAGACCCTGATTCGCCCATTCCTTCTGAAGCGCCGCTTGGGGCGTTGCGGAGACGACCAAAACGTCCGCTTTACCCTGGAGCTTTTCGAGGCTTTCTCGAACCATCGGGAAGGGAGGAACGCCCTCGCCGACGATCTTGTCGACCGTTTCGTTCACGTCGAGAGACCACGCCAGCGTCTTCTTCATGAGCGGATCGCCCGTCTCTTCCACGTATTTCGCAAGCGCCGCGTTGCCGAGCTTCGTCTCTTTGTTCATCCACTCGACGAGAATTTCCGGAATCTCGATCTTCGCACCGCGCGCGACGACTTCCGGACGCTTTTGCAGAAGCTTGAAGACCTCGATCAGCGCCGGGAAACGGTTCACGCCGCGCGACTTCGAGTATAAGTTCACAAATTCCGCCGCTTCGCGCGCGTATTTGCTGATCCCCTTGAGTCCCCAATGGTGGATGATGCAAGGGATAAAACATTCTTTATGTTTGAGTTCCATCGTATCGAACGCGCAACCGTCCGAATCGATACCGACGAGGAAGTCGTTGGTCTTTTTGAATTCGATATCCATTTATCTTCTCCGCTTCTATGTCGTCGCCGACGGCTAAGGGATACGCCGACGCGCTTTTTTCGCGTTTTACCTTTTGAAAATCATAGCGTTTTTTTAACGCTACGCAAGGGGTGAAATTAGCGCCGACCGCTAGGGAGCGCGTCTTCTTTTCGCGATTCGGCGCCTGAAATAGTCGACGACGCTTACGGTCGCCGTCGAAAACGCATACGTAAGGCACGCTAGCGCGTACGCGCCAAGGTACGTTTCTTCAAAGACGCGCCCCCAACTTCCGAAGAGTCGCGTCAAAAGCGCTAAAAACGCGACGTGCGACAAGAAGACGTCAAAACTTTGCGCCGCCGCACGACCGAGCGCCTTCGGCTCTTTTCCTTCCTTCGAAGGGGGGAGGGAGAGGAAGAAGAGATATTCCCCCAGCGCAAGGAAAAGGCCTTGCTGGGAGAAGTCGTTTCGCGCGTCGTTGTAGCGTCCTGCGTAAATGAGCGCGAGCATGATCGCGGTCCCGGCGCAGACGAGAGCGAGGGCGAGGACGCGCAGACGCCGACGTCCCCTCGCGTCGAGGCGCCGCGTTCGGCTCCAGAGTTGGCTTCCCAAAAAATAATAGGGAAGATACGCGACGCAAAGGAAGGGGAGGAAGAGGTCGCCGCGCCCCGTCCCGCCGCGTTGAATCAACGCGGTCGCGATCGCGGAAAACGCCGCGAAGATCCCGACGTTGCAAGCGTTGAGGAGTCGCGGACGCTTGCGCGTCCACAGGAAAAGGGGAGGCGCGAGCAATTCGAGCCCAATAAGCATGTAAAGGTACCATAGATGGTAGCCCGCGCCCGGCTTTCCCTTCCAGAACCAATCGTAAAGAACGAGCGAGAAATCGATTGGAGAGCCGCGAAAGATCTTGTCGGCAAAGAAGAGGGCAAGATAGATAGCGCTCCATAGGAGAGTCGGGATCCAAAGACGGCGGACGCGCGCGCGTAAGAAGGGCGTAATCGACGCGAAATCGTCGATTTTTTCGAGAGCGAATCGCCCCGCCGTCATGACGAACAGGGGAACGGCGGCGCGAGAAAGAGAGTTGACGAACGCGACGGTAAAGAAGGGAAGCGTCGCGTTCGGAGCTTCGAGGAAGGCGCTTGTCGTATGGAGGACAAGAACCGAAAGGCACGCGAAGACGCGCAGCAAATCAAAGCGATAATCTCTCGCCGCGTTCATGCGCGTCCTCGAAAAAAGGCGTCAGTTGCCGAAGGATTGCAGAGGAGCGGGGATGCGTCCGCCGAAGTTGACGAAGGCGTCGCTGGTGCCGAAGTTGCGCACCTGCATGACGGGGGAGGCTCCGAAGAGTCCGCCGAAGGAGACGAATTCTCCCGCCTTTTTGCCCGGAATCGGAACGAGACGCGTCGCGGTCGTCTTATTGTTGATGACGCCGATGGCGAGTTCGTCGGCCATGATGGCGGAGATCGTCGTTGGTGGCGTGTCGCCGGGTATGAGGATCATGTCGAGACCGACGGAGCACACGGCGGTCATCGCTTCTAGTTTTTCGAGGGAGAGGTGTCCCTTGGCGGCGGCGTCGGCGAGGGTGGAGTCTTCTGAGACGGGGATGAAGGCGCCGCTGAGTCCGCCGACGGAGCCGGAAGCGAAGAGTCCGCCCTTTTTGACCGCGTCGTTAAGCATCGCGATCGCAGCGGTGGAGCCGGGAGCGCCGACGTGCGCGAGACCGAGCGTCTTGAGGATTTCGCCGATCGAGTCGCCGATCGCGGGGGTCGGCGCCAAGGAGAGGTCGACGACGCCGAAGGAGGTGTTGAGGCGGTCCGCGACTTCGCGTCCGATCAATTCGCCGATGCGCGTGACGCGGAAACTTGCGATCTTGATCTCTTCCGCCAGATCGAGGAGGGTGAGCTGCTTGCCCGATTCCTTCGCGGTCGCGATGCGACGCTGAAGGGCGCAGTCGACGACTCCCGGTCCGGAAACGCCGATGTTGATCGTCGCTTCCGGTTCTCCCGCGCCCATGTACGCGCCGGCCATGAAGGGGTTGTCTTCGGGAATGTTGGAGAAGACGACGAGCTTGGCCGCCGCAAAGCCGTTGTTGTCCATATCGGCGTGAGCGATCTCGCTGATGACTTCGCCGAGACGCTTGAGCGCGTCCATGTTGATTCCCGCCTTACGAGACGCGGCGTTGACGGAAGCGCAAACGCATTTCGTTTGCGTCAAGACGTCGGGAAGGGAGTCGATTAAGATCTGGTCTCCCGCCGCGACGCCCTTTTGCACGAGCGCGGAGAATCCGCCGACAAAGTCGACGCGGCAGTATGCGCCCGCGGCGTCGAGCGCCTTGGCAAGTTCGATCGCCGCCGTCTTGTTGTGTCCGGCAAGGAGAGTCGCCGCGGGGGAAATCGCAATACGTTTATTGGTGATCGGGACGCCGTATTTTCCGCCGATTTCTTCGCAGACGTCGACGAGATTTCGAGCGTGCGACACGATCTTATGATAGACCTTTTTGCACATTTGATCGACGTTTGAAGAAGCGCAGTCGTTAAGATTCAGCGCTAGGGTTACAGCGCGCACGTCGAGGTGCTCGGAATGTAACATTCTTACTGTCGAAAGAATTTCGTCGGTTTGTAACATGGCGATCGCGTCCTTCCAGGAAACTTGAACTTCCCCATACTCAATATAACTAATCTAACGCGCCGTGGCGCGGTATCCGCTAACGTTCGGCCCGATTATACGGCTGATAGAAGAGTCGTTCAAGCCCCGGCGCTTTTTCGAGGGGTAATATTAGACGAAGAGACGTTCTTGTCTTGACGTATTTTTGCCGGTAATATTGAGTTTCGTAGATTTGTTGGTTTTAACGAGAGTGCGCGATAGACCGTGAGTTTGTGTTAAAATGCGGAAACGAGGTTGTTTTTTGGAGAAAATTCCCGTTTCCCCACTTTGATAGTAGACACAGTAGCGCTAAAATACGAAAAATTATCCGTCTGGATAAGCGTAAAAAAGATTGACGCGTATTCGGATTGGCGAACTAAGGCGGTCGCGACGCATCAAGGCGTTTTGCGTCTAGCGCCGCGGGCGCTTTCAGATTAACGCGCGCTGAAACGACGGCGCGTTATGAAGGATTATTGCCTAAAATTTAAGCATTTACACATATGGGTGACCGTGCGCGGCGCGCCTTATTCGCGCTATACGGTCGAGAGGAGGCGTCTCTTGGGTAAGACAAAAACTTGTGGCTGCTATGCGGCGTTGATTGTCGCTCTGATCGTCGTGTTGCGAATCGGAGTTGGCTGGCATTTCCTGTACGAAGGTCTCTGGAAGGCTAATCCTTCTAACGATTTCTCCTCCAAGGGGTTCCTTGGCATGGCGAAGGGGCCGACGAAGGATTTCTACTATTTCTTCCTTCCCGACTTGGGGGGCGAAGAAAGAATTCAGATGGCCGAAGTTTATCGCGTTGGGCTCGAAAACGGCCAAAATACCGCGCAGCAGCGTATCGGTTGGACCTTCCCCGTGATTGAAACGGAATGGTTCAAATACTTTGACGAGTATCGCGCGCACTTCCAATTGAACGACGACGAGCAGCTCGCGCAGGCGAAGGCGATCTTCGACCAGTACGTTCTTTCCCTTCGCGAATACGTTCTTGAAAACCGCGAAGACATCCGCGGTTTTGTCGCGAGCAAGGCGCGTTTCGAAGCGAAATTGGCGAAGACGAAGAACGACGCCGAATATCAGCGCATCCGCAACTGGGACGCTCAGACGAAGTATCGTAGCGAAGGCGAAAAATTCGCGTCCGCTCCCGTGAAGATGGGCGAAAACATGCAGCTCGACCTCTGGAATATCCTCACGCCGAGCCAGAAGAAATTCGGCGAGCTTCCGGAGATCACCTACGGTCAGGACAAATGCGCTCTCATGCAGTTTGTCGCGACGCTTCCGTGGATTAGCAACTTCGCGAAGGGCTCCACGATGGGCGCACTCGACGCGATGGTCACCGTCGGGCTCACCGCGATCGGCCTGTGCTTGATCCTTGGCCTTTGTACGCGTTTGGCGGCTCTTGGCGGCGCTTGCTTCCTCGTCAACGTCGTCCTTTCGCAATTCCCCTGGCCGACGGTCTATCCTTATTCTCCCGATATGGTCGGTCACTTCATGATCTTCAACAAGGACGGAATCGAACTCTTGATCCTGCTGTTGATCGCGGCGCTTCCCGCCGGACGATGGGGCGGACTCGACTGGTTCCTTTGGAATCTTGTCGGCAAAAATCTCTATCGTTGGTATGGAATCGAGTCGGATCCCCTCTCGCCTCCCTGCCATAGCGCGGAAAATTGCGCGTGATTTTTGTGAAACCTATCCCCAAAATCGGTCGCGCATGTTACAATAGAGATTTAAAAGACGCGTCAAGGCGACGAAAGACGTCGCCCGACGTGAACTCGCAGCGCGTCCATGCGACGTTCGTCGAGCGGTAACGCTCGCGACGTGAAGAAAATACTCCCGACGTCGGCGAAGTCGGTTTTCCCTCTTCGCTCCCTCGGCGTTACAATACACAGGAAAGAGTTACGATGAGTTCAAACACAGAGAAAAAAGCGGCCCCCTGCGGTTGCTCGCGACGTAATTTTCTCAAAGCGGGCGCTCTTGCCGCAGCCGTTCCCGCCGCCGGCGTCGGCGCCTTTTATTGCGGATATAAGAAGACGCACCCCAATCCGCTGCGTATCGCGATCCTCGGCACGGGCGACGAAGGTTCCGTTCTGTTAGGAGCCTGCAATCCGGAATTTATCCAAATCGTCGCGATCGCCGACATCCGTCCTTACAACCAATACCGCGCGTTCCACGGCGACCATTATGGAGACGCCGCGTTCGCCGCGCGTTGCGGTTTGATGGAAAAGTACGGCTGGAAGACCGAAGACGAAGCGCGTAAGCACGTCAAAGTCTACTCCGATTACCGCGATCTTCTCAACGACGCCGACAAACTCGGAATTCAAGCGGTTATCATCGGTCTGCCCCTTCACCTTCACGCGAAGGCGTCCGTCCAGGCGATGAGCAAGGGCCTTCACGTCCTCTGCGAAAAGCTGATGGGCCACTCGATCATCGAGTGTAAAGAAATGGCGCGCGCCGCCAAGAAGTTCCACAAGCATCTCGCGATCGGTCACCAGCGCCATTACAACAGCCTCTATCACGAGGCGGAAGACCAGATCGAACGCGGTCTTCTCGGCGATATCCACTATATCCGCGCTCAGTGGCACCGCGGAAACTCTCCTGGGTCCGACAGCTGGCAGATGCCGATGCCTTACGACTTCAAACCCGAGGATAAGCAGTCGCGCAAACTCGCGGAAGAACTCGTCGAATGGAAAGCCGCTCTCGCCGACGCCCGCGGGGTCGATATCGAAAACTGGGCGCTCAAAGTCGCTCAGAAAGAAGCGCAGCTTGCCGACGCGCTCATGCTCGAAGGGGGCGCCGAATATAAAGGCCTCGAAGTCAAGTCTCCCGCCGAATACGGCTATCAAGACGCGATTATCGGCAGCGGCGAAAAGCAGTATACGCGTCCTTCCACCGAAGAGCTGATTCGCTGGCGCCTTTGGAAGCGCACCGGCGGCGGCCTCATGGTCGAATTGGGAAGCCATCAGCTCGACGCGGCGTCGATCTTCCTCGCCGCCTCGAATCGTCGCGCCGCGCTCCTTCGCGGCGACGATCCCTCCGCTCTTCCGGACAACGGCAAGGTTCATCCGCTTCGCGTTCACGTCTCCGCGAACCGCAACCTTTTCGCCTTCGACCGCGAAGTTCAAGACCATATCACCACCCTCGTCGAATTCCCCGCGCCTAATTACGACCCAGAAACGCCTGCGGGACGTCGCCGAACGATTACCGTTCAGTATTCGACGATCAACGGAAACGGTTTCGGCGGCTACGGCGAAATCGTCTTCGGTACGAAGGGTACGATCATTCTTGAACGCGAACAGGATTCTCAACTTCTTCGCGGTCCTTCCACGAGCAAGGTCGAAAAGAAGGCCGCCGGCGCCGCCGCTCTTGACACCCAAGCGAGCGCGCCCGCGCAGAAGGCCGTCGCCTCCGCCGGTCCCGCCGGTCCCGCCGTCAGCCGCGGCTACAAAGAGCAGATCGAACACTGGGCGTGGTGCATCCAGGAAAATCCGAATTGCGCCGACCCCGCGATCCAGCCGCGTTGCAACCCGCGCATCGCGTTGGGGGACGCCGTCATCGCGCTCGTGACCAACATTGCCGCTGACAAGGGCGAAAGCGTCTCCTTCAAGGAATCCTGGTTCGATCCGGACAACGACGAAACTCCCGAAAACGACCTTGGCGTCGAAGCGGGCGTTCCGAATCTCGATCAGGACAAATACCGACTGTAATTTTGACGAGCCCGCGCGTCGATCGCGCACGGGTCTTCCTCTGCGACGCTCCTTTGCGTGGCTAGTTTACAATAGAAATACCACACGAGGCGCTCGCGTCACGCGGCGCCTTGCGAATCACATATTAGGTTGAAAAATGAATTTAACGAGCGAACAAAAATCGATCGGTAAGGAAAACTTTCTTGCCGC
>CAKVCP010000081.1 GCA_934725735.1 uncultured Thermoguttaceae bacterium | reverse complement strand
AATCGATTCCAAATCATCTTATTTTAACACCACTTGATACAAACGCGACGGGCGCGTTAAACGCGACTCTTCCAACTCTAGTTCTTTAAGTTCTTCTCTTGCTTGCGCCCTGTCAAAACGTTCAGACACCCCGTCTATAGTCAACTCCGTCAACAACGTCGGGTCTTCAAGCGCCTCACGAAGAATCTTGATTCTCCGGCGTATGCTTGCTAGTCGTTCTTCTCTTTCCGTCATTCTCCCAACTCCCAATAATTAAACGAAGATCACCGGCAAGCCCTCTCCATACCTTCGGCGCTCCGCTTAGCGTTTTCTTCGCGCTTGATACGCGCGATCGTTCGCTTTTCCTCGAGGTCTTTCGCTTTCTTCGCCTTTTCGTGAAGTTTTCCCGCCGTCGTTCTCTTGCTAGACCTTGTGATCTTGCGTTGTCTGCACTTCGTCATTCTTTAGCCCCCTTAATTCCTTCGCGATTTCGTCGAGCCTGCGCCGGTTTTCGGCGTTCTTTGCGACGATTACCGCGATTTTTCGTTCCAGTTCGTCTATATTGATCTTCTCTCGATCGTCCTTCTTTTCCACGTACGACGACGGGGTAAAGGTGTACTTGTTCGCGTGGATTTCCATGTGGTCGGCCAACTTCGCGAAATACTCGACGTTCCGGCGTTCTCTGACCGTCTTTGCGATCAGGTCGATCGACTCTTTCGTCAACGCCAACGCGGAGCCCTCCTTCTTCGTCTCAACCCCCGTCGCGTCGACGAAGAGGACGGAAAGCTGCGGTTCTTTCGTCAGAAAAAACAAGACGACGCCGATCGACGTTTCGTTGAAGAGTCGTTCAGGAAGAGCGACGACGGCGGCGACGTGGGAAAGAATCTGCGCTCTTATACAAGATTCTTTTCCCCCTCTGTAGCACACGCCGGGAAACATGATAAAAGACGCGCATCCGTCCTTGTTGAGAAGGTGCAAGCCGTGTTGAATGAACGCAAGGTCGCTTGCTTTGTTCGGCGCCAAGATATGCGAAAAGCGCGGATCGTCGGCGGCGACCTTCGACGAATCCCATTTCAGAGAGAAGGGGGGATTCGCCGTGATCGCGTCGAATCGTTCGTTCATGAAATGAGGCGCTAAAAGCGTATCCCCTACGCCGTAGTTTATGGAACGGATGTTTTTTATTTCCAGCAAGTTTGATTTCGCCATCTCAACCGACTTGTCGTCCACGTCCTGACCGTAAGTGTGAACGGGCGCCTCAAGTTGCGACGCTAGATCATGAAGAAGGAATCCCGACCCGCACGTCGGATCGTAAATTTTCTTATTTGTTAGATCGCCCACGAAGAAGTCGGTGATCAATCGCGACGCAAGACGCGCGACTGACGCGGGGGTGTAGAACTTCCCCAACGCCTTTGCGTCTTTTAAGACTTGCGACGCGTCGTCGCGTTTTAATTCGTTCATGACTTGTTCCTTCCGTCGTCTAAAGCGTTTAACCTATCGCGCTTTAAGGTCTTTAAACGCTCTTGTTTTTTCGCGTTCTGAACGGCGCGTTCGCGTTTGTTCTTAGCGGCTTTCTTGCCTGAGTGTTGACCATGTCTTTTCACCTTGCGTCCCCTCTTTTGCTCATTTCTACTTTCAATCTGTCTTTCGCCGCCGCCTCATCGATAAGACGTTGCATTTTGTTCATATTCTGGATCGCGCGTTCGCGCCTGTTCTTCTCGACCTTCTTCCGAAAATGTTGGCCGCCTTTACTTCTTTTGTTCATTCGTTTTCCCTTTCGTTCTTCGCGGGTCGTCGGAAGTCATAAGACCTAGGGTAGACGCGGCGGCGAAACATCCAACGACACAGTCGAAGAAGTGGTTGTCAGGTCGAGCCGGCGTTGGAGACCATTCGACGACGCGATTTGATCCCGACTCCACATTTTTTGCCGTTTCCGCGCTTAGATGCTCTGAGAACATCCGGTGAACCGTTCGATCCTCACCCCAAAGGCTCAGACTTCCCGATTCTCCAGGCGTTAGGCTCAACGATTCGTGAACTTTCGTTTTCCAGTAGTTCACGTCGACTAAGACCTGACGACCTGTGATCGCCTTGACCTTTTCGTCGAGCAAATGCCACCCGAAAACACGACCGTCTCTCTTTGGCCATAAACGCATCGGTTTCTGTTTCGCGCTTATCGCCGCGCCTTTCGACGGGTACGCGAAACGCGCCCCCGTCATGCGGATTGAGTCTTCGACGATCTCAGGTTTCCATCCCGCGTCGACGCCTACTCTATTTACCACTCTATTGCCAAAATCGCCGCTTTCCTCTCCAGAGTAACAACGCGTCTTTAAATCGTTTAATAGAAAACAAAGCCCTTCGCGCACGCGCCCGTCGGCGGTCTTCCCGTCGTAGACTCTAGCCAACGTCTCCAACCCGCCGTCGTTCTTCGAGAAATACGCCCGACGCTGTTCTGGAAACGTCCCGTAGTCGATAACGTATCCCGTGAAGTCGTCCTTGAACGCTACGACCGCGAAATATAACAAGTCCCCGTGGACGTCGACGAACGCCGTGATTTTTGACGCGTTCGACGGAACAACGCCGCGTTCGTAACCGTTGAGCTTACGCGCGATCTCTTTCGCGGGCAACTTTACCGCGTTGCCGCCTAGTTCTTTCGGTTGATTCTGTTGTTCCGACCAAAAGGCGCGTTCGTTTTCACACCACAAGCGCATATAATATTCCAGCGAATCGGCAAGTTTTTTCCCCTGATACGCGTCGGGCCATCCGACGATCGCGCCGCGCCTCATCTCTTCAAGGTTGTCTCGATAGAACGCGGTAGCCTTCCTTTCGTCGTCAAACCATATCGACCGGTATTGGCGCCACAGGTCGAGACGTTCGGGCATAGTCTCTAACGCGGATTCCCTCAACCCGTTCCATCGCGGGTAAAGTTCGACGTTCAAAGTCCTGTCGGCGTAGTCGTCGGGATTCTTCACCGTCATCGTCTGAATCATCGAGAGTTCGGCGCCGTTTTCCGCAAGCCCCGCAAGCGTCGACGCAACCTTCTGTTCGAGAGCCTCGACGCGCGCGGGATTGGCGGCGATTTGGTCGGTCTGCAAGTCGTCAAGAAAAAGAAAATCCGGGCGATCGGTCGAGCCGTCCGGATTCTCCGTTTGAAAGCCTCGAATCGCCGCGTTTGCGCCGAAAGCGGCGATTGTCGCCCCGCTGCACGCGCTACCCCTGATCGTCGGAAGACGGAATGAATCCGCGCTTATACGAACGTCCGTCGGCGTTCCGTAGAAAGTTTGACCGCGCGCCAAAAGAGCCGATCCGCCCAATTTAGAAAGAGGGAAACAGACTTCGGGGTAATCCTCGAGCAAGGCGGGCGTTTTGCTTATCATCGTCTCGAGAGTCTTGAGGATGCGCCTTGCGTCTCGAGTGTTTGCCGCCACCACGACGACGCAACGTCTAAAGCCGTTCAGAATCGCCCACACCGCCGCCGCGTTCGTGATCGTCGTCTTCCCCGAACCGCGCGGCATCGCGACCGCCTGTTTCCCGCCGTTGACGACTACGTCCTGGATGCGCTGTATAAGGCGGTAATGGATGGGGCCGAAGGGTTTCTTGAACTTCGCGGGGAAATACGAACGCATGAACGCGCGCAGGTCGTCCTTTGCGGCGTTGCGTCTCGACGGGTTGACGACGGGGGGTAACGGGCCTAATTCACGCGCCGCAAGGTTTTTTTCGCGGCTTACGCGTCGCGACCGTTCCCTGTTTCTGTTGATGTAGTCTTCGTTCATCCGCGTCTTCATTGTCGTCTACAATCCATCGATTGGCGACAAGTCGCGCCAATTCCTCGAAAGGCAACCCCCTTTCGACGAAGGGTAGCGCCTCGAGATGTTCTCTTGCAAGAGCTGTTGTCGACGATTCCGCCGCCGACTGTTCGTCGCTAACCGTCGACGCGCGGTAGAGGTCGCAAAGTTTCGACTGTTCCTTCATCACTTCCAACTCTGTCTTTAAATCCCCCGCGTCCTTCGCTCTGACGCGCAAGTCCTCGAGCTGTTCGCGGCGCGTCGCAAACTCCATCCGCGCGTCGACGTCGGCGGCGATCGCTAGCGCGTCGCGCCCCTCTTGAAGAGCCGCTGGAACGTCCTTTTCTTTCAATCCGTATTCGGTCAAGAGAATCTCTTTGACCTTCTCTGAATCGCGCGTAGAGGCCAAAAGAGCCGCCGTCTTGCGCGGGTCGACGCGAATCTGTTTCTTCTTCACACAAGCCACCAAAAAGTCGCTTCTATTCCGGCGTAGAGTATCGGGGCCTTCTCATAAGCCGCCGACGGATCGTAGAGGGGCGCCGCGTCTGAGAACGCCCGAACGTCTGAACAGAACGCCCCGCGAACGGCTTCAGGATTTCTGACGAAATACGTCGCCACCGAATCAAGGAAGTCCGTCGTCTCTTCGATCTGTCGAGCCAACGCCGCCGACGATTCAGGAAGACCTTCAAAAACAAATCGCGCCGTCTCGACGCGTCGCGCCGATCCGCGCGACAAGCGCTCGATTTTCCACGCTCCAGGCTCCACAAACCCCGTCGGCGTCGGCGTCATCTCTTGCGCCGTCGTCGCCCCGTAATAACGAAAGCGGAACGTTCCGTCCCCGTATAGGCCGTTCATCGCGCGGACAAGCGCCGCGTAAAAGTCAAATCTTTTGGGGAAAAGGTTGACAGTCTTCATCAGGCGTTCCCCTCAATTTGCGTCGCCGTTATCCGCCGCGCCAATCCCGCCGCGACACTGTTCTGAACTTGCGGGACGTCCGGCCTATATTTCCTCTCGATCCCGTTCTTTGTCTCGACGATCTTCGAACCGTTTCTGAAGGTTTCGTCCCCAACAAACGCGACGACGCGGCGCCATTCGGAATCCGACATGATGAAAACGCGACTTCTTGAGAAAAAAGTATCAAGCCCGATTTCTTTCACTTCCGCGTCCCCGTCGATCGAAAGCGCGTTGACGCGAAGACGCGCTCCGGTCGGCGTTTCCGCGAAGATTGCCGACCCAATATATCTTTGCGCCGCGCGTCTGATCCGCGCGTCGATAGAATTCCCTAGGCGTTCCATTTACAGTCCTTTTTTTTATTCTTATTGCCAATTTTGGCAATAAAGAAGTAAGCTTGCTAAGGCTTACGAAAGGATATAGATCAAATGGCTTACGAAGAAAAGAAATTAATATTCTCGATCGCATGGCGCGTCTATTTTATGACCGCCTCTTCTTACTCAACTGTCGTAGCCGTAGAGGACGCCGCGCGGAAACTAGGCGCAACGAAAAAGAGGCGATCTCCGTCTCTTACAGAGTTATGGCGAAATGCGACGAAATCTTCCTTGAAAATAAGGCGTCGTTCACCGATCCTGATAAGCTCAACGAATTCTTTCACGACATGTTCAAGGATGAAGAGGGGAAACGATGAAGAGTAATTGGGATCGGCAAAAGTGTTGCTCTAAAAAGCCTTGTTTGATTAACCCCTTATATTTCGAAAAGAAAGAATCCGTCGAATTCTGCGCTAAGAAAGTCTTCAATTACTTCGACGACAACCCTTGCGCCGATTATAAGGACTTCCACGAATGGACGCTCGGCTATTCGAAAGTCTATTCTGAAACTCCAAACCGTATGCAGTTGACGGTAATAGAACAGATTCTGGAGTTCGCGGGCTTAGTCCCGCGCGTTTACGCTCGACTTTTGTCGGACATTAAAAACGTTAAATTAAAGGGATTTGGAGAGAAAACGGTCGCTAAAACGTTGAATCTTCCTCTGGTTCTTGTCAGAAAAATTCTATCCGGCAATAGTCCGGTTTTTTTAGGCGCCGATCTATACTTTGAGTTCGAAGAGAAATATTTAAAATCTGAATCGCCCTCTTTCAGGGAACTGATCAACGCGCTGATCAGGCACAGAAAAGATTTCAATCGATTTGTAATGGATGAAATCTTGAAAGAATACGAAGATAAAAAAGGCGCCAACCCAACAGTCGTCAAACTGTACGACGTCTACAAACAGAAAACGGATAGACGCATTGACCTGAAGGATAGTTGGATCGATTGGGACGGCGAAATAGACGTTTATGAAGAGTTAAGCGGCGCAAAAGAAGTAAAAGAGATAAGGGCTTTCCAAACGTCTGTTCATCGATTGAAAACAAATAAAGAAATCAGTACGGAAGACTACGATGACGAATATGACGAAAACGCCTACGATAAAAAGTTAGAGGCGCAAGTCATAACGCCCCCAGCGTGGTATATTGAAAAGGTTTGGGGCGAACATAAACTTCCGGGAATACATCTTCCTCTTGAGATGTGGAATAGATACCTTTCGATATATGAGAAGAAGATGAATAAACGATAAAGAACACGCGCGCCATAAAAAAACACGCGCGCTTGCGTTTATATTTTATTCGATATGTAAGATAACAGGTCAAAAATAAAGTATGAACCATGGAAAAGTAATCGAGCCGGATAGTAAAGGATAATGCAAAAAACGACAAATGGGAACAAAGTATTTCTGTCGTTTTTTGTTCCTGTTGCGAAGTTCCCTTTTAGATGAACAATAACATATTTGAACAAATTAAACAAACTGACGCGCGGAGTCGAATTTAAAGAGTCATTCCCGCGCCATGCCCAAAAATACGTTATCATCGCGCTAGAAATAATTGTAAAAAGAGTTGACGCGATAAAACCATGTTCTAAAAAAATCGTCTCTTTTCCGGCGTTTTCTGCCGCAAACAATAAAAAATCCATCTTGCGTCCTTTCCTTTTTAACTACAGACAAAATGGATTTTATCTAAAAAACTTTTAAAAATCAACTGGAGCCGCCACAGCGGGGGGATTTTCCGCTCCCCAGTGGCAATAGGTAGATAAGCAGACGTTTTGTCTGTCGGAGTGGGTGGTTGCCGCGTGTCGCGACAGCCGGCGGTAGAAACTATTGCACAATCTGATTTCGATGATTCAACTCAAGGATAAGCAAGGCTTTATCGAGATTAAAAGCGACGAATACGTCGTTAATAGGGCGGTAAAATTCTTTCTGAATAGGGTCGATTTAAAGACGGTAATCCTAGAACGTGAAGACCTCTATCAACTAGCTTATTTGTTTCTATACGCCAACAAAAAGAAGTACGAATTCGACTATCCCTGGAAAGCGATCGTCGGAGTTGGACGCGACCTAATAGACTGGTACAGAAGCGAATTAAGACGACGTTTCCTTCACGGGTCTAGAATCGTTCGTTTCGGCGAAGAATTCAAGCTTACGACGTATTCTATCAAGAGATATGAGAGGCGCGGCGCGTATGATTGGGCCGTAATGAAAGATCTTGTTCAAGTCGCTATGAAGAAAGCGTTTCTTTCGTCTGAAGAACAAGCGCTTATCCGTTTCGCGCTCGAGACGCCGCGATTTTACATCGTCTTAAAGAAAGAAAAAAAGCTTTCGAAGTATCAACGGGCGTTGGTAAAATTTCGCGGCGCGTTGTCGTCGATTCTCAATAAAAACGGCGAAATGTCTTCTGTCGTGACCAAAAAGGCGCCCCGGCGGAACCGTGCGCGGCAATAGGTAGATAGAGAGTCGTTCTTCGTCTCTCTGAGGGGAGGGCGCATGCGTGTTGCTTGCGTCGTCGACGTTGCGGACGCTTAGTAGTTTGGAGTGGCGAAACGCGTCCTAACGTCTGTTTTTTGTATAGGCAAGGGAACGGAGAATGACGTTAAAGTCAAGTATGAGAAAAAGCAAATGCGTAGAAGCGGCAAATCGCAAACGCAAGAAACAGAACGCGCAATCCTTAGAAGAACGAAA
This sequence comes from uncultured Thermoguttaceae bacterium, assembly GCA_934725735.1. Taxonomy (GTDB): domain Bacteria; phylum Planctomycetota; class Planctomycetia; order Pirellulales; family Thermoguttaceae; genus RUG369. The sequence goes on along the minus strand of CAKVCP010000081.1, from coordinate 2,250 downwards.
GAGACGCGCTAAGCTAAAACAACAAGAACAAGCCAAAAAAAGCTTAAACGCGATGAAAGAAAAAGGATTCATTTAGAGGGAAACGACGGATGAGAACTTTTGCAGACGCGCAGGGGCGCGAATGGACGATCGATTTGAATATAGCAAGCGTTCGAGCGCTGAGAGAACGCGCGGCGCGCGTTGAATCGTTGAAGAACGTCGACTTCCTCGACTACGCGGGCGTATTGCTCTCTGTTTCCGATCCTTTCTTCGCGGCGGACTTGCTCTTTGAGACCGTACGCGATCAAGCGGAAGAACGAGGCGTCGGCGCGGAGGAATTCGGAGCGTCTCTTCGCGGAAAGATTCTCTTTGACGCGATCGCGGAATGGTCGGCGGAGTATCTCGATTTTTTCCCCGAACCGACGGCGAGGGAAAAGGCGCAAGCGCTAGTCGAAAAGAGCGCCAAGACAAGAGAGCTTCTCTTCGAGAAGATTTGTTTCGCGGCGACGAAGGAGCTCGACGTCGCAGTCGCGAACGCGGAAAAAGAACTTTCGAAGTTATCCTCGACGCCGTTTCGACAAGCGGACTAGGAGGATTAACGGCGGTCGGATCGTTGACCTTCGCGCAGGTCTGGAAGATCGCGCGAAATCGCAAGATCGACGAATGGGACAAAGTCGCCTTTATCGCGTCGTACGCGCTCAACTCCGGCGGCTTTAAAAAGTGGATACGCGTCGAGAATCCCTTCAGGGTGGAATATCGGCAAGTCGAACTGGAAGAACTCGACATTCCAGGCTTAAAAACGGTTGGGGAAAGAAATGAATCTAATCTTCTATCAAAAGGTCGATCCGACTGATCCGCGATCTTACAACGCGGCGTCAAGAAACGGCGCTTACGCGGAGCGTCGAAAACTTAGGTTTTTCAAATACTCCGGCGACGACGTCTTCGGAACAGTTCTTCAGGAGATGAAAGTCGACGAAGAGTGCGAAGGGGCGGTCGTTCTTTTGGAACATGAACGACTAACGGTCGACGGATTGGAGAAGAAGGTCGACGGTCTGTCGTTCCGCGTGAACGCGACGCCGACAAGAGACTTCACGGAAAAACTAGGTAGGTTTTTCTTCAGAAAGGATTCGGAAGGAATGACAAAGCTTGAGGAATTCCGTAAGGCGTCTACAGGCGAACAAGCAAAAGAAGAGCCGCCGGAGTCAAAGGAGCCGAAGAAAACGAAGACGACGAAGAGCAAGAAGAAACAGAAAGCCTAATAAAGACCCAAAGCGCGTGTTTGACGCGCTTTTTTTATAAATCCGACTAAATAGTCGTCAGAACAAATAAACGCAATACAGAGCAAATCAGAGGTTATTCTGAGGGGGGGAGTAAAGATGAGCGCCATTACAGCCGGCGAAGCGTACGTACAAATAAGCGTTGACGACGAAGAATTGAAAGAAGGGTTGCGAAACGTATCCGACGTTATCGTCAAAGCGGCTCGAGCCGTTCAGGCGATTGAATCAAATCTTTCGCCGACCGTTAAAGTCGAAGGCGCGGAAGACGCAAGACGCGATCTTAAATCGATATTGGAAACGCTGGAGAAATCGCAAGAAAAGATTCAAGAGTTTAAAGGGAAGATCGTCGACTTTTCACAATCGCTTGTAAGTTCGTTTGGCGGCGTGTTGTCGTCGTTCGCTAAGACTGGAGACGAACTTGATAAGATGGCGGGGCGTACGGGCGTATCGGCGCAAGCTTTGTCCGAATATGGATATGCGGCGCAAATGTGCGGGGCGTCTTTAGACGATATCGAAAGCGCCGTGAAAAGTATGGCGACCATTTTGACCGACGCGTCAGAAAAAGGCGGAGAGGCCGCCGACGATTTTAAGCGGTTGGGCGTATCGATTGAAGAACTAAAGAGTCAGAGCCCGGAAGAACAGTTCAACACGTTGGCAAGAGCCGTCGCGGGGATTGACGATCCGACGCGTCGCGCGGCGGTCGCGATGAAAGTATTCGGCGACGCGGGACAAGTTCTTTTGCCATTTTTTAGTCAAGGGCCTGAAGGGATTGAGAAACTAAAAGAAGAGGCGCGTGATTTAGGCGTTTCAATGACGGATTCGTCGGCGACGGCGGCGGCAAATTTTACAGACGCTATGGCGCGGATCAACGCCGCGATAACTGGATTTAAGACGTCGTTGTCGGCGTCTCTTGCGCCTGTTGTCGCCAATATTGCTAACAACATAACCCAACTTGTAAGCAAAATTAACAATTGGACGCAAGAACACCCCGTTC
>CAKVCP010000080.1 GCA_934725735.1 uncultured Thermoguttaceae bacterium | reverse complement strand
CAGTAAAGATGGGACATGCACTTGGCTGCACAATAAATAATGTTTCCAAGCAGGACAGAAAGAATTATTTCTATCCCGACCTGCCCAAAGCTTATCAGATATCTCAGGCTGAAGTTCCTCTTTGCGAACACGGAAAGCTTGATGTTATGCTCAGGATCGGCCTTCTTGAGGATACCGGTCTTGGCGCCGCAGTCCGCCATGGTGACGACGCAGTTTTGCGCGACGTCGGCAAGCTTACGCGTCATGTATCCGGAGTCCGCCGTCTTCAACGCGGTGTCGGAAAGCCCCTTGCGCGCGCCGTGCGTCGAGCTGAAGTATTCGAGCACGGAAAGACCTTCGAGGAAGTTCGCCTTAACAGGCGCTTCAATCAGTTCGCCGTTCGGCTTCGCCATCAGTCCGCGCATACCGGCGAGCTGACGAATTTGCGTGTTGCCGCCGCGCGCACCGGAGTACGCCATCAGGTATACCGGGTTGACGTAACCGAGCTTTCGGCGCTTGACGTCGCCGCGCTGACGCGCTTCTTCTTCGGTCTTATGAACGTCGTTGCGGAAGGTGTCGAGCATCTTCGCGGTGATTTCGTCGTTCGCGGCGGACCATGCGTCGAGAACTTGAGCGCGACGGACGTCTTCTTGAATAATACCGTTGTCGCAGGCGTCGCAAATATCCTTAACTTTTTGTTCGGTATCCGCGATAATCTTCTTCTTTTCAGGAGGCGTAATCAAGTCGTCCGTACCGAAGGAGAGACCGCTCTTCGTCGATTCCTCAAAACCAAGACGCATCATCTTATCGAGGAGGTCGATCGTTTCGCGACGTCCGTGAAGTTCGAAACAGTCGCTAATCACGCGTCCGAGCTCTTTCGACGTCTGCGGAATATTGTAGTACGGAGAATTGTCGGGCAGAATCTGGTTGAAGATGATACGACCGGGAGTCGTTTCGAAGATCTTCCCAGATTCGACGCGCGGAGTCACGTCGCCCGCCTTGTCCTTGGTTTCTTTAAGGTAGCGTCCCTTGGGCATTCGCACCTTAATACGCGCGTTCAAATGAACTTTGCCCAAGGAATAGGCAAGCATACACTCGTCGATGGAGGAGAAGATCATCCCTTCGCCGACGACGCCTGGGAGCGGATCCATCGTGATGTAAAAGCATCCCATGACGATATCTTGGGAAGGACTGATAATCGGCTTGCCGCTCGCGGGGCTAAAGATGTTGTTGGTGGAAAGCATCAAGGTGTGCGCTTCAACCTGCGCTTCGAGAGAAAGCGGAAGGTGAACGGCCATTTGGTCGCCGTCGAAGTCGGCGTTGAATCCTTTACAAACGAGAGGATGCAACTTGATAGCGTTTCCTTCGATGAGCATCGGCTCGAAAGCTTGGATACCCATGCGATGGAGGGTCGGCGCACGGTTAAGGAGGACCGGATGGTTCTGAATAACCTGTTCTAGAATATCCCAAACCTCGTCGTCGCGGCGTTCAAGCATCTTCTTGGCGCTCTTGATCGTATCGGCGTGACCAAGTTCCTTGAGGCGGCGAATAATGAAGGGTTGGTAGAGTTCCAGGGCGATCGTCTTAGGAAGACCGCACTGGTGCAGGCGCATGTGAGGACCGACGACGATAACGGAACGCGCGGAGTAGTCGACGCGCTTACCGAGGAGGTTTTCACGGAAACGGCCTTGCTTACCCTTAATCATGTCGGTAAGGGACTTCAGGGCGCGGTTGCTCTGGCCCAGAACCGGACGCTTGCAACGCTGGTTGTCGAAGAGCGCGTCGACGGACTGCTGGAGCATACGCTTTTCGTTGCGGACGATGACGTCCGGCGCGTTGAGTTCGATGAGCTTCTTCAAGCGCGTGTTGCGGTTGATGATGCGTCGATAGAGGTCGTTCAAGTCGGAAACGGCGAAGGTGCCCGATTCGAGCTGGACGAGAGGACGCAGATCCGGCGGAATAACCGGGATCACGTCGAGAACCATCCACTCGGGTTTGTTAAGGCGAGGGCAGTTCTTGAGCGCTTCGACGAGACGCAAACGAGACATAATCTCCTTTTTGCGTTGACGCGCTTTCGTCGTTTTAAGTTCTTCGCGCAGTTCTTCGGAAAGCTTAGTAACGTCGAGTTTCTTGAGGAGCTTACGGATCGCTTCGGCGCCCATTTCGGCGACAAATTCTTGCCCCTGCTCTTGAGCCTTGGCGCACTCCTCGCGATACTTGTCTTCTTTCAAGGTCGTGCCGAGCGCAATGCCGTAAGTTCCCGGATCCGTAACGACGTAGTCCTGGAAATAAACGACCTTTTCAAGAGCGGACGCTCTCATTTCAAGAAGGGTGGCGAGGCGGCTCGACGCGGCCTTGAAGAACCAAATGTGGACGACGGGAGCGGCGAGCTCGATGTGTCCCATTCTCTTGCGGCGAACGTGATTATGCGTGACCTGGACCCCGCAATGGTCGCAGACCATATTCTTGAACTTCATACCGCGGAATTTACCGCACGAACATTCGTAATCCTTTTCAGGTCCGAAGATTCGCTCGCAAAAGAGTCCGTCGCGTTCCGGCTTATAGGAACGGTAGTTGATCGTTTCGGCCTTTTTGACTTCGCCTTTGGACTGTTCGCGAATCTTATCTGGATTGGCGAGACTGATCTTGACTGCGTTAAAATCGTTGATCTTGTCGTATCCGTCGCTATTATGAGCCATGTAATCCTCGTTTAGGTATATATAGCGCGCGCCGCGGACGGCGTTGTCTTCGCCGCGCGGCTGCAAATGTCTAATTCAACGAGTTGGAACGCGCGAAAAGAGCCCGAACTATGAAAACCGGGCGCGGACGCGAAGGACTAAAAGTCCTCCGCGCTTAATTGGCGTTCCATTTTCCATGCGTCCGCCGTACTGCGGACCGCGAAATCGACGCTAAGGCGTCATCGAATCGGACGGAGGTCGAGCGCGCTGGAGCCCGTCGGCACGAGATCCATATCGAGCGCGAGACCGCGGATTTCGTTCACGAGCACGTCGAAGCTCGCCGGGGTGCCCGCTTCCAACGTATTCTGACCGCCAACGATGCGTTCGTAAATCTTCGTACGACCTTCGACGTCGTCGCTCTTAACCGTGAGCAACTCTTGCAGGGTGTACGCCGCGCCGTAAGCTTCCAACGCCCACACTTCCATTTCCCCGTAACGCTGACCGCCGGAACGCGCTTTACCGCCGAGGGGTTGCTGCGTGATGAGGGAGTAAGGCCCGGTGCTTCGCGCGTGAACCTTGTCGTCGACGAGGTGGTGCAACTTCAGCATGTAGATGTAGCCGACGGTCGTTTCTTGAGCGAAGGGTTCGCCGGTGCGTCCGTCGTAGAGCTGCACCTTACCGGAGCGAGGATAGCCGGCCTTTTCGAGTTCGTCGTTAATCGCGGCTTCCGTCGCGCCGTCGAAGACGGGCGTAATCGCGCGATAACCGAGCTTGGCGGCGGCCCATCCCAGGTGGGTTTCGAGAATTTGTCCGACGTTCATACGCGAAGGTACGCCCAAAGGATTCAACATGATCTGGATCGGCGTGCCGTCCGCGAGGAACGGCATGTCTTCGCGCGGAAGAATCTTCGCGATAACGCCTTTGTTACCGTGGCGACCCGCCATCTTGTCGCCTACGGAGATCGCGCGCTTGGTCGCGACGTAGACTTTAACCATCTGAAGAACCCCGCGCTTGAGCTGGTCGCCGGACTTCATTTCGTTGCAACGTCGGTCGCGCAGATCGATCATGTCTTCGACGTCTCGACGACGTTTGCGATAGATCCTCTTGAGCTCTTCGTACTCGGGGGAGCCGATCGCAATATCGTTGTCTTCGCACATTTCGCGCAGCGAGAAGGTCTTCGCGTTTTCGGCGATCGCGCGCGCCGTCTGCTCCTGGATGAGGAAGGAGCCGTCGTGCGCTCTCAAACCGTACTGCGTTCCGACGACGTCTTCCATCTCCTTAATCATCGCGGAGAAGGATCGCGCGACGTTCGCGTCACCCTCGGCTTCAATGCGGCTCAAATCGGCGTCGAACTTTCGGCGTTCGTCGTCGCTCAAGCTCGTGCGATTGCGGAAATGGTACGCGCCGATGACGACCCCGGAGGTGCCCGCGGGGACGGTGAGCGATTCGTTCTTCACTTCTTCGCCTTGACGACCGAAGATTGCGTGAAGGAGTTTTTCTTCCGGCGTGAGTTCGGTCTTCGTCTTAGGCGAAACTTTACCGACGAGGATCGACCCGCGGGTGACGAAAGCGCCGACGCGAACGATACCATTTTCGTCGAGGTCGGCGGTCGCTTTCTCGCTGACGTTCGGAATATCGCGAGTGAAGGACTGGCGACCGAGTTTCGTATCGCGGATTTCAGCTTCAAACTCTTCGATATGAATCGAGGTATAGGCGTCTTTCTGGACGAGTTCTTCGCTGAGGATGACCGCGTCTTCGTAGTTGAAACCGTCCCAGACCATGAATGCGACGAGGACGTTGCGTCCGAGGGCGAGAACGCCGTTGTCGGTACAAGCGCCGTCGGCGATGACGTCGTCTTTTTCGACGATTTGTCCGATCTTGACGATCGGGCGCTGGTTCTCGCAAGAGCTTCCGTTGAGTCCGGTGAACTTGCGCAGGTTGTAGACGTCGACGTCGTCGATAATGATCTTCATCGCGTCGACGTAGGTCACCTTGCCGCCGCGCTGAGCGCGAACGAGAAGGCTGGAGTTGAACGCCGCGTCGCGTTCGAGACCGGTGCCGACGACGGGCGCTTCGGAGATGAGAAGGGGAACCGCTTGTCTCTGCATGTTCGACCCCATGAGCGCGCGGTTTGCGTCGTCGTGCTCAAGGAAGGGGATGAGGCTTGCGGAAACGCCGATCATTTGGTTCGGGGCGACGTCGATATAGTCGACCATGGAAGGATCCACGAGTACGTATTCGCCGTTGCAACGCGCGAGAACCTGACCCGTTCCGTCTGGGACAAGCTTGCCAAAGGAGGATTTGTCGACGCCTTCCATACTTCTAGGCGTATCGGCAGGGACGAAGAGCTTGCCGAATTCGTCGTCGGCGCGCAGCCACACGACTTCTTTCGTAATAACGCCGTTTTCAACCTTGTGGTAAGGGGCGATCAAGAAGCCGAAATCGTCGACGCGAGCGTAAAGGGAGAGGTACGAGATCAAACCAATGTTTTGACCTTCAGGGGTTTCGATCGGGCAAATACGCCCGTAGTGCGACGCGTGAACGTCGCGAACTTCGAAACCCGCGCGTTTACGGTTCAAACCGCCGGGTCCCAACGCGGAAAGACGTCGCTCGTGCGTAAGCATCGAGAGGGGGTTCGTCTGGTCGACGACTTGGGAGAGTTCGCAGCGTCCGAAGAAGAAATCGATCGCGGAGGAGATGTTCTTCTGGTTGATGATCGCGCGGGGAGAAGTTCCGTCGCGGAGTTTTTCAAGGATCGTGCGGCGGAGCTTGAGGAAGCCCTTGCTACGAAGTTCGTCGCTGACGAGTTCGTCGATCGTACGAATACGACGGTTCCCCAAATGGTCGATATCGTCGGGTTCGTAACCGGGGTCGTTGCACCACAAGTGGTAGAGGTAGCTGACGGAGGCGACAACGTCGCCGGCAGTCAACGGCATATCGTCGAGGGAAATGTTCGTGCCGAGCTTACGATTCATTCGGAAACGCCCGACGCGCCCGAGTCGATAACGAGACGGGTCGAAGAACTTTTCGCGGAAGAGATCGGCCGCCTTTTCGAGGCTCTTGGGGTTTCCTGGTCGAAGTTTGTTATAGATTGCGAGGAGCGCGTGTTCGTGCGAGACGGTCTTATCTTCATGAAGGGAATTGAGCAAGAGTTTATTCTTGGGAGCCTTCATAACGGTAAACGTTTTGATACCGTGTTTAAGAAGATATTGAACGGCGGCTTCGGCTCCGTCGGAGGTGATAACGGAGCCGGAGGGGACGGCGGGCTCGTCGGTGAGCCTGTCAGGATCGTCAGACTCCGCAGGGATCTCGTCGACGGCGACGAAATCGCGCAAGAACCCGGCGTCTTCGGGACCGTTGATCTCCACGACGGAGATGTAGGGTTTCTCAACGTCGCCTTCTACGTATGTTTGATTGCCATAGAAGGCGCGAAGGATATCGGCGTTTGTGCTATACTTGTCCGACATGGCGCGCAAAAGGGTCATGACGGGAAGTTTGTTGCTCTGGTCGATGCGAACGGAAATAGCTTCCTTACGCGTGATATTGAATTCGATCCAGCTACCGCGTTCAGGGATGATGCGGCAAGTGTACGTTTTGGAGTCGTGATCGATTTCGCTGAGGAAGTCGACGCCGGGAGAGCGGTGGAGCTGATTGACGACGACGCGTTCCGCCCCGTTGATGATGAATTCACCGCCGCCGAGCATGATGGGGAGCTCGCCGAGATAGACGTCTTCTTCGACGATATTGTCGCCTTTAACAAGTCGGAAGCGAACGCGCCACGGACGCCCATAGGTGATGCGCAAACGACGGCACTCGTCGGGCAGGTAACGCGGCTTTTCTAGCGCGTAGCTGACATATTCAAGTCGAGATGATTTTTCGTAGGCGTCTTCAATAGGAAAAGACTCACGCAAAACAGCTTCAAGTCCGATATTTTTGCGATCTTCAGGAGCGACGTCAGCTTGTAAGAAATCGGCGTAGCTTTTCGTCTGAAGGGTCGTCAGGTCGGGCACTTTCTCCGTTGTGCTGTCGTTACCGAAACGCTTAGTTCCAGTCAGCTTCAACTTACGTTGTGTTGTAACCGCCATTAAGAATAACCTCCCGGTTGATACTGAGACATATTATAAAGGCGCAAAATATCGCCATTTTTAAATATATCTCTTTCTTCAACCCTTTCAAGGGTCTTTATTTTCGTTTTTATCAAAAAAGTCGACAAAAAACCGGAATCTGTACCTTTTATAACGTGTAGAGAAATTAGAGACGTCAATTTGTAGAAATTTTTTTGAAATTTTTTCGTTGAAAATTTTGAGAATTCATCGATTTTTAATCGAAATTTTTCTGCGCATATCCTTATAATCGTTATATCTTGTCTTTATTTTCCGTCAAACACAGAATGTTTCGTCAAGCTTCTCTGTGACGTTAAGATAAACAAACTTTTCCGGATTTTCTTACGTGTATTCAAAATTTCTTTTTCCGAGGTTCAATAAGCGTTCCTAATGAGGAGAAACGTCGAAATTCTTCAAAATTTTTTTGACAAAATAAAAAAGGGCTGTGAAAAATCACAGCCCCGTCTTCACTCGCTGATTCAGCAAGCTAAAGCGCGTGAATTCATCTCACTTGAGGGAGACCTTCGCGCCAGCTTCTTCGAGTTCTTTCTTGAGCTTTTCAGCGTCTTCTTTGGCAAGACCGGTCTTAATCGGCTTGGGAGCGCCTTCGACGAGAGCCTTGGCTTCGCCAAGAGCGGCGCCGGTAGCGGTGCGGACGACCTTGATGACGCCGATCTTCTTGGCGGCGTCGAAACCTTCGAGAATGACGTCGAATTCAGTCTTTTCTTCGGCGGCAGGAGCAGCGTCCGCGCCAGCGGCGGGACCAGCAACCATGACGGCGCCGCCAGCGGCGGGCTCGACGCCATAGACGTCCTTGAGGTAATCGCTGAGTTCTTTAGCGTCCTTAAGGGTCATTCCCATGATCTGGTCGCCGAGGGCCTTGATAGCGTCGGAAAAAACGCGTTCGTCAGACATTGTAAATTCCTTTCAAAATTGCTGCGGAGATCTTCCACAATTTCCGTTTAGAAACGTTCTAAACAGCGTGGTGCGGCGAACTCGCGCAAGTGTCAATCGTATATTGATGCGCCTGAGATACCAGGCGCGAAAATAACAAAACTATACTAAGTAAATACGAACGAATCGAGAAGACTCATTCAGCGGCAGGTTCTTCGGCTTCTTCGCCGTCCTTGTCCCAACGCTGCTTGATCTGGCTGGCGAGATTCGCGCCGCAAGAGGTGAGTTGAGAGGAGAGCTTGGAAGCGACGCCGGTGATCTGACCAAGAAGGATCGCGATCTGTTCTTCGCGAGTGGGCCACTTGGAGATTTCGATAGCTTGAGGAGCCGCGAAAGCTTCGCCGTCGAGAACGCCGCCGAGGATGCTGAACTTAGCGAACTGCTTTTCCTTGGTGACCTTAACGACTTCTTTGGCGAGAGAGACGATATCGGAAGCGCCCCAACAGACGGCGGTGTTTCCGGAAATGCCTTTGAAAGCGGCTTCGAGAGAAGTACCGGCGACGGCGCGCGCCGCGAGGCTGTTCTTAACGACCATGATGCGGACGTCTTTTTCGGCGAGGACGGCGCGGAGCTTATTGCTGTCGTTAACCTGCATACCTACCAAATTGACGAGAAGAGCGTTCTCAACGCCGCCGAGGCGCTTCTTCAATTCTTCGGTAATAATATTCTTAACAAACTTACTCATTGTACCAGTTTTCGATTATTAAGGGCGGATGTTGGAAAATCGACCGAAGCCCAGCGTCACTGCAAAGAAACGCGAAGACCAGGGCTCATCGTCGCCGAAATCGCGATCGACTTGACGTAAATGCCCTTGACCGTCGCCGGCTTGAGGCTGTTGACGTAGTTGATGAAGGTCTGAGTGTTTTCAACGAGCTTATCGGCGTCGAAACTAAGCTTTCCGACGACGCCATGGACGATACCGCCCTTATCGTTGCGGAACTCAACCTTACCAGCTTTATATTCGCGGACGACCTTATCGAGTTCCATCGTGACCGTACCGGCCTTCGGGCTCGGCATGAGACCGCGAGGACCAAGGAGACGACCGAGAGAACCGACGACGCCCATCATATCGGGAGTCGCGATGCAGACGTCGAATTCGAACCAACCTTCTTTAATCTTCTGAGCGAGCTCGGGACCGCCGACGTAATCGGCGCCAGCCGCGGTCGCTTCGTCGACTTTACCACCCTTGGCAAAGACGAGAACGCGGAGAGTTTTACCAATACCATGAGGAAGGACGACGGAACCGCGGACGATCTGATCCGACTGTTTCGGATCGACGCCAAGGCGCATCGAGATCTCAACCGTCTGGTCAAACTTTGTTGTGTTGAACTGCTTCAGCAATTCAACGGCTTCATTCAACGGCATCGGAGCTTTCGCCTGAGGAAGCTTAGCCTCCATCGCCTTCATGCGCTTAGAAACTTTACCCATTGCACTTATTCTTTTCAATAAATTTAGTTGTATTCTAACTGCCGACGCGCGCGTTCTTCTCTTTTACGAACGCTTCGATACGCGCGGAGACGAGGATCAGTCGACGACGTCGACGCCCATGGAGCGCGCGGTGCCGGCGAGAATGCGGACGGCGTGTTCCACGTCGCGCGCGTTCAAGTCCTTCTGCTTCGCTTTGGCAATTTCCTGTAACTGAGCGACAGTCACGCTTCCGACCTTTTCCTGCGGAACGTGCGTCGAACCCTTCTGGATTCCGGCGGCCTGCTTGATGAGGTCGACGGAGTGCGGGGATTTGGTTTCCAGATCGTAAGAACGATCGCTGTAGACCTTGACGACGAGAGGAATACGCATTCCCATGTTCGCCTTAGTACGATCGTTGAAGTCCTTAACAAACTGACCAAGGTTAAGACCATACTTACCAAGAGCGGTACCGACAGGGGGTGCTGCGGTAGCCTTACCTCCAAGAGCATGGAACTTAACGGTAGCCTGTAATTGTTTAGCCATTTTAATTCCTCAAATACTTGCGTCGATCGTCTGTCTTCCGACAAACGCGTCAGGGAGTAGACACGTTTCGACTATCGTCGCTATCTCATTTCATCGTCCGCCTCATCGGCGCCGACAAACACCTAACAATAACGGCATGACGCGGAGTACGCGTTTCCGCCTCCCCCTAATGCTATTCAACGCGACTCTCTCAATTCGATCGAGTTGCGCGACTTTAATTGCTATCTCGGTTCAGAGACCTTCAAAGCGACTGTCCATCACGTCGTCGCCTTGTCATTATAATTCTTAGTCAGTATAACCCCGGTGTAGATCATTTCAAGGCGAAAACCACAAAAAAGATCAGAAAGTAAGAAAAAAAGCCCTTCATC
>CAKVCP010000079.1 GCA_934725735.1 uncultured Thermoguttaceae bacterium | reverse complement strand
GCGCCGAGGCTACAAGGTCAACGTTGGCAAAACCCGCGATAAAGAAATCGACTTTGTTGGCGAAAAAGAGGGAGTGAAACTCTATCTGCAAGTCGCCTATCTGCTAGCCTCCGACGAAACGATTGAGCGCGAATTCGGCGCGTACGATAGCGTTCGCGACAATTATCCCAAGTACGTCGTCTCTTTGGACGAGTTCGATATGAGCAGAAACGGCGTCAAACATCGCAATATCCGAGACTTCCTCTTGGCCGAGGAATGGAATTAAAGAAGATTTTGCGATATCGGCGACCCTGTTTCCCGGCTCTTGCGCAAGCGCCCGGCGACGCCCGCAAATCCTATTCAGCGCCCTTTTCGTAGCGCCCTTTTCGTCAAGACAAAAAAAGGCGAGCCCGTCGCGGGGGCCCGCCCTACTTCGTTGCTCGACGCCCGAGCGTCAATTCTCCGCGACGAAGGGCTTCACTCCCTTCACCGCGTCTTTGGGCGTAATGCGAACGTCCCCCGCGTCGACGTCGAGAAGGACGTAGCGGTCGTTCCCCATCCCCAGCTCTTTCATATACGAGAGTTGGCGAAGACCATGGCGCGTCTCCATCCGTTCGACCAAATCTCGGCGATCCTTCTCCTCAAGCGCGTAGACCAAATCGACGGACGCTTGGTCTACCGCCAAAAGATCGAGGGACGCGACGATCCCGATATTCGGCGTCGTCACCGGCGCCGCCGCGCAACCTTCGCAGTCGCACGAGACCGACATGTTTCGCAACACGTTGAGATACGAGACCTTCTCCCCGAAATGATCGACCGTCGATTTCGTCGACTCCGTCATCCTCTCCATGAACTCTTCTTCGCTAATGCTCCACATATTATCCGAGCCGGGAACCGTATGGATCATCTTTTTGCCGACCTTGCCGTCCGCGCAACCGATCCCGATATTCTTATTCGAGCCCCCAAAGCCCCCCATGACGTGACCCTTAAAGTGCGTCAGCGCCAACATCGCGTCGTAGTTCAGAAGGTTCTTACCGACCGACATTTCCTTGAACCACTTGCCCCCCTTCACGGGCAAAGTCGCCGTTCCTTCCGCGTCCATGATATCGACGGGACAGAAGGTCCAGCCGTTCACCTTCAGCGTCTCGCGGTGTTTCTCCGTCGTGAAACGATCCCCGTCGTAGTACGTGTTCGTCTCGATTATCGACGCCTCGGGCAACTCCGACCTCACCAGCGCCTCGACCCAGTCGCGCGGAATGATATTGGGCCCGCGCTGCTCCCCCGTATGGAGCTTGATTCCGACCTTTCCGCCCAACTTCGCGCTCACGCGCTGGTAGATCTTCTTGAGCCCTTCCGCCGACAAATCGCGCGTAAAATAGACGATCGACTCGTTCCCCGTCCTCTCTTCGTACGGCGTATAACGGTCTCCGCCGACTCCCGGAACTACTTTCTTATCGCTCATTTAAAGTCTCCTTTCATTTCTCGAAATTATACCCCTTTCCCCGAGCTACGCAATTCTCTTCCCTCAATCTCTTTGCGTCGTAAAAATTTTCCCAAATTCTAAAAAAATTCCTTGATTCCCCGAAAAATCCAAGCAAAAAAACCAACTTCGTGCAATAATAAAGATTCCGCGAATCAGGCGCGACGTTCCCCGCGCCGTCACATTCCCCACCAAGTCGAAACAAGGCGCGATATGAACCCCCTATCCGACGCGAAAAAGTCCGCAACCCCCGACTCCCAGAACGAAGATTACGACGCGCCGCGCGTCCCCAACGCCTGGCTCCTACCCGGCGCCCCGACCGACGAATTCTGGACCGACGTCCCCTACCAAGCGGTCCTCGGCCCCGCCGAAAACATTCTCTCTCCCCTCAAAGTCTATCCCGGCGACGCGCTCCTCTTTGTCGAACCCCAGACGCTCCGCCCACTCGCCGTCGCAAGACTCTGCGTCCCCCACGTCCTGCCCCTCCCTCTCCCCAAGGATCCCGACGCCCCCAAAGAAGAACTCCGCGTCAGACTCTACTTCGACGCCCGCGTCGACCTCGACGACCCCGAACCTCTCCCCTTGAGCGTCGATCTCTCTTCCCCCAACCTTCCCCTCGAGCATCTCCCCCTCCCCCAGCTCGACGCCCTCCTCGCGCGCCAAAACCTCTCCTTCGCCAAGCTCCCCACCTTCGAAGACCGCGCCCGCGAAAACCCCGCCCTCCAGAACAAATACTCCGGATACGTCCGCGATCTCCTCCATCAAATCTTCGAATGGAATATCCTCGGACCCGCCGACGGCCCCTACGAAGTCCTCGACGACAAACGCGTCAACGCCCGCTATCTCGTCGGGTTTCTCGTTCCGAACCCCGTCGCGCCCAAGGACGACGCGCTCGACAAGGCCGCGCCTCCCCGCGAAGAAAGCGCCGACGACTTCGCCGAGGCGGAGGACGAGAATCTCATCCCCTCCCGAGAACTTGACGCCGACCTCCAAAAAGATTGGAATCCCGCGTCTTACGCTCCCAAAAAGACGAACTCCGCCAACTCGGAATCGCCGACGACTCCGACGGACGGCGCAATAGAGGTCGACGACGACGGCAAAGAGGACGAGGACGACGACTCCGTCTCCTTGGCGCGACGCGCGACTCCCCGCCCTTCATCGATCGGAATGACCTTCTGCGTCGCCCCCGACGTCGACGAAATCGAAGTCGAAGCGACTTGGGGAAAGTATACGAAAGAGGAAATTCCCGACCCGCAAAACTCCGAGTCGGTCAAGCGCGTTTGGCGCCGAACCCCGCGCGGAGATCGCCAAAGCGTTCGCCTCCCACGCGCGGGGAATATCGACTTTAGCCCGATCGACGAAAGCGGTCAGATCAACCTCACGGGAAGCGTCTCGACGCCGAAGAAGGTCGCCGCCAAGCTCGTCACGATCTTCCTGTCGAACAACCAAGTCGAGAAGAGGCTCAACAAGGACGAAGAGGCGCTCTTTCAGGCGCGGCTGCGCGTCCGCTCCCCTCGCGGCGCCGCGATCTTCGTCAGCCGCAACCTCGCGCTCGCGCCGCTCCGCAATCGCGCGAACGGTTCGTCGATGGAAGAGCAAGAGCTCGCGTTCCTCTACCGGAATCGTCAAGAGTTCGCCGCGGGGCACAACGCCTCGACGCGCGTCGAACGCTCCAAGTCCTCCCCGCATCTCGCGACGGCGATCGAAACGACCTTCCTCCCCTCGTACGACCTCCCCGTCTCGCTGGAGAATAAGAGCGCGGAACTCGCCGCCCTGGAAGAAAAGGGCGCGTTTGACATGAAGCGCCTCGGGAAGATGAAACGCGCGGAATCGATTCCCCTCCTGCGCTCCTTCGTCGACGACTACGCCGCGTGGATCGACGCGACGTGGAATCCCCTCAAAGCGGACGCGCCGGAAGGGTTCGACGAAGGAACGATCGAGAATCTGCGCGGTAATTGCGAAGCCGCGCTCAAACGCCTGCGCGAAGGCGTCGACGTCCTCGAAAAGAACGACGTCGCCTACCGCGCTTTCGCCTTCATGAATCGCGTCATGGCGGAGCAGCGCGCGCGGTACGAAGCGGTCAAAGAGTTTGCCCGCGCCGACGACGAAGCCAGCAAGAAGCATAGGGCTCCCGCGGGAGTCAATCACGTCTACCCCGAACTCCCCCTCAAGAAATATCGAACCCCGCAATATTGCAGTTGGCGCCCCTTCCAGCTCGCGTTCATTCTCCTCACGCTCCCGAGCCTCGCGGATCCGAATCATCCCGACCGAACGCGCGAAAACGGCGACAGCGTGAGCGGCGCGCCCCTCGATCTCCTCTGGTTCCCCACGGGGGGCGGTAAAACGGAAGCGTATTTGGGGCTCGCGGCGTTTGCGATCGCGGCGCGGCGCCTTCAGAACGAGAAGGATTTCTCCAACTACGACGCGTCTGGGGGCACGACGGTCATTATGCGCTACACGCTCCGGCTACTGACGATCCAGCAGTTTCAACGCGCGGCGACGCTCTTCTGCGCGATGGAACGCGAGCGCCTGGCGGACGTCGAAACGTGGGGAAAGGAACGCTTCACCCTCGGACTTTGGGTCGGTCAAAAAACGACGCCCAACACGTCGAAGCAGGCGCAGAAATATCTCGACGGGCGCGACGAGTACGGCTCGTCCCCTCTGCAATTCACGCGCTGTCCCTGGTGCGGAAGACCCGTGAAAGCGAAAGACGACGTTACAAGCGACGAAACGACGGGAGCGACGCGCGTCTTCTGTTCGTGGACGCGCGGGTGCGAATTCGGCCCCGATAAAAGCGACGACGGAATCCCCGTCATGACGGTGGACGAAGAGATCTACCGCCGCCCGCCGAGCATGCTGATCTCGACGATCGACAAATTCGCGATGCTCCCCTGGCGCAACGAAACGCGAACCCTCTTCGGAATCCACGAAAAACGCTGCGAACGGCACCATCTCGTCTGGCCCGGAAACGACTGCGACGCCATAGCGCGTCATGGGAAGAAGAAGGGGGATAAGGGGCCCGCGCCTCAAATCGTCAACGTTAAAGAGGAAACCAAGAAGATCGGATACCGTCCCCCCGACTTGGTGATTCAGGACGAATTGCACCTCATCACGGGGCCGTTAGGGTCTCTCGCGGGTCTTTACGAAGGAGCGATCGACAGTCTTTGCGCGTGGACTGACGCGGCGGGTCGGCGTCATTACGCGAAGATCGTGGCGTCGACGGCGACCGCGCGACTCGCCGAACGGCAATGTCGTAACCTCTACAACCGCGCCGCGAAGGTCTTCCCCCCCAGCGGCGCGAGCGTCGACGACAACTACTTCAACCGCCAAAAGGAGCCGACGCGCGACGCGCCGGGGCGCCGATATCTGGGCGTCTGCGCGCCGGGCGTCACGACGCAGTCGGGCTCCGTCGTCCTCTACGCGACCCTCATGACCGCCGCGAATTTCCTCTTCCATTCCTTCGGCGCCCTCGCGGACCCGTACATGACCCTCGTCGGGTACTACTCTTCCCTGCGCGAACTCGGAGGCGCGCGCCGACTCGCGGAAGACAACGTGCAGACGTACGTCACGCGCGTCAATCGTCTCAAAGGGAAGAAACCGCGCCCAGGACTGCGCCCTCGCGCATATCGCGGGTACGCCCAGGAGTTGACGTCGCGCGTCTCCGCCAGCCGGATCCCCGCCATTTTACAGAGCCTCGAAGAGAAGTTCACGCGCGATTCCTTCGGCGTTCAAGTCGCGCTCGCCACGAATATGCTCTCCGTAGGGGTCGACGTCCCGCGCCTCGGACTCATGCTCGTGCAGAGTCAACCGAAAAACACGGCGGAATATATCCAAGCGACGAGCCGCGTCGGACGCCGCAATCCGGGGCTGATCGTGACGTACTTCCTCTGGACGCGTCCGCGCGACGCGTCGCACTTCGAGACCTTCGAGCATTTCCACGAAACCTTCTACAGCCGCGTCGAAGCGCCCTCGGTCACCCCATACTCGCCGCGCGCCCTCGAACGCGGACTCGCGGGGATCGTCGTCGGAATCGCGCGGTGCAAGATCGCGGAGCTGAGCGCGAACTTTGACGCCGGGAAATTCCAAGAAGAATACGTGGCGCGAGAAAGGGTCGAAAAGGAATTCGACGAACTCTTCCGCCGCGTCGAGGACGTCGAGGGAAAGGAGAAATCCGACTCCGTTCGCCTTATGGTCAAAAATATGCTTGACGAGTGGCAACACAAAGCCGTCAAGGGAGACTACTCGTACGTCGGAGGGCAGAGGAACAACGTCATATACATGCCTCTTCTGAACGAACCGGGGAAAAAACGCAAGAAGTTCGCCGCCGTGACGTCGATGCGCGACGTCGAGCCCGACGTCGATCTCGCGCTCAACCAATTCGTCTCGTTTAACCCCCATTTGATCGTTGAAACAGAGGAAACGCAAGAAAATCAAGAGGAGGCGGAAGATGTTCAATAACCGACGATACCGCAACAACGACGACTCGACGCCCCCCAACCGTCCGATCGCCAGTCTCCGCCCAAGCAAGCTCGTTTGGAGCGCCGGACCGGGCGCGATCACCGATCTTCAGCGCTTTACCGTCGTCGCCATGGGGATTCAGGAATGGAAACCCGTGAATAAAATGCGCGAGATCAAAGAAGAACGCCTTCTCGTCGAAGCGCGGCGCGTCGTCGGACCGCACGTCAAACGACTGTTGACGCCGCCCCCAGCGTCGACATACCCCTTTAAAGGCGTCCCCGTGAGGTTCTTCCCCGAATGGTTCCGATGCCCCGTATGCGGACGCCTCGAGCGCTTCGTCGTCGCGTGCCCCGACGGTCATCTCGACGACTTCCCGTGGCGCGAGTTCGTACACGGCGGCGAAACATGTTGCGACGGAGCCCTCCTCTATAAGCATAGCGGAGACGGCGAAAAGCTCGAGGACGTCTATATCTACTGCGCGAAATGCAAGGCGCATCGCAACATGAGCGAGGCGCTCTTCAATCCGAGTTGGCGCTGTCCATGCCGAGGGCGTCATCCGCACTTAGACCGCGCCTCCAAGTGCGGCCAACAAGCAAAGTTGATCCTCATCGGCGCGTCAAACCTCTGGTTTCCGATAACGATCGACATGATCGCGCTCCCGACGAACGACGACGCCGCGAAACGCGCCGTCCTCGACAGCCAAGGCTTCGACCTTGTCGATTTGTACAAGAAATGCTCCGGCTTCGAAGAGTTTAAGTCCGCGCTCGACATTTTATACAAAGTCGTCACGGATCCAACGCTCAAAGAGACGCCCGCGATCGACGTCTACAACGCGGCTCGGCGTCTCCAAGAGGAAAGGGACGGCGCGGCGCAAGACGGCGCAATCCGACCGCAGGAACACAAGCGCCCAGAATGGCGCGTCCTCGTCGAAGGCCCTAAAAAAGCCGAAGAAGACGACTACGTCGCGGAGCTCGGGGGCGGGGAGCTCGTTCGATTCCGAGAGAAGCTCAAGGCGCCCCTGCTCGTCACGCGCCTGCGTCAGGTCGTCGCCCTCGTGGGATTCACACGGCTCGACGCGCAGAACGAACTCCTCGACGAAGCGACGAATCAGACCGCCAAACGCGTTCCCCTCTCCCCGTATAAGGAGAAGGTCGACTGGCTCCCCGCGCGCGAAACGTTCGGGGAAGGCGTCTTCGTGCAATTCGACGAAGGGAAGATCGCCGAGTGGGAGTCGCGTCCCGAGGTTCAGAAGCGCGGTCAAGAGCTCTGCGACGCGCACGTCTCGTATCTCAAACTCCACAGCGAACGCCATGGCGAGAAGTTCGACGAAGACGCCGCGCGAAGCTCCTTCCCCGGCGCGCGATTCGTCATGCTCCACACCGTCGCGCACCTCCTTATCCGCGAATTCTCCCTTCACTGCGGGTACGGCGACGCAAGCCTGCGCGAACGCGTCTACGCGAATCTCCCCGGCGAAACGGATCAGGAGCCGATGGCGGGGATCCTCCTCTACACCGCGTCCTCCGACTCCGACGGCGCCCTCGGAGGACTCGCCGAAGAGGGACGCCCCGAGAACTTCGAGCTCCTCCTGCGCTCCGCGCTCCAGCGCGCCCAAATCTGCTCCTCCGATCCCTTCTGCTCCCAGCATAGGGGGGAGAAAGACGGAACGACGCACGGGGCGGCGTGCCATGCGTGCGCGTTTGCGTCGGAAACGTCGTGCGAAACGTACAACCGTTATCTCGATCGCGCGCTCGTCGTCGACACGTTCGACGTTCGCGGCGCGGCGTTCTTCTGCGCGGAGGAATATCTGTGAGGCCGACTCTTGCGCGTCGAATCGCGGCGCTCGCCGAATCTCAGCGCGGAGCGGCGGAAGCGCTCGCGCAGCGCGTCGCGTCGATCGACGATCCGCGCCGCCTTCCCCACGAAACGCGCCGCTGCGCCGAAGAATACGACCTCGACGCGCGGCGCCTCTTCGACGCGATCGCCGACGCGCTCGAAACGCCCCCTCTCCAAACGACGGGCCCCGCGCTGGCGCTCGCGCTGCGCGTCGGAATCGCGTCCGCCGCCGCGCGCGAAGATCGACTCTCCGCGCTCGACGTCGCCTGGACGTGCCCCGATCTCCCGCGCCCCCCCGCGCGCAGAACGCAGCAAGCGCTCCTCGACGTCGTCAACGCCGCGCAAAAAAGACTCGTTCTCGTAAGTTACGCCACATACTGGCCGCAAGAGGTCGTCGACGCGATCCGCCGCGCCCACAAACGCGGAGTCGTCGTGCAAATTTTTCTCGAACGCTCGAAGGAAGACGGAGGAACGAACGCCTTCGCGACGCATCGTGAAGCGCGTCAATATTTTCCTTTCGCGGAACTTTACGCGCTTAAAGAGGGCTTCGAAGGGGCGCTTCACGCAAAATGCGCGGTAGCGGACGAAGAAAGGGCGTTCGTCACGAGCGCGAATCTGACGCGGCGCGCGCTCGGCGAGAATATCGAGCTCGGGGTCGTCGCGCGGCGCGGAAACGTCGCCAAAGAGATCGTCGCGAAGCTCGACGCGCTCCTCGACGCGCGGATCTGCGAACGCGTTATGGAGAAATAAAAAAGGCCGACGCCCGCGCCCGATCAGAGGCTTGCGTCGACCCGTCCGTCGGCGAAGATTTTTCCGCTATGCCAACTCTGGCTCAAGAACCGTCGTCTGTACGTTCCTCGCCCCGATCGACATCTCATGAATTCGCCATTGCAAACGGTCGAAAAGGATCAGCCGCATACGTCCCGATCCCTCCATAAGCGCCTTGTAGACGACGATCGTTCCCTTATCGACCCTCGGCCCGTTATACGCGTAGTAGTCGACGTCTTGAAATTCAAAACGCACGTTCAAAAAGTTCGGTTCGCCCTTTTGGAAGGTTTTCTGCAACCTGTTGAAAAGGACGACGTCCAAGCGCATCACGCTCTTCGCCCTGTCGTAAACGAAGGAACTTATCGGAGCTTCGCAAAGGAAATATTGGCGCACAAATTCGGACAACGTCATCTTTCCCTCCCTTCATTCTAAGGTTGGCTAAGGTTTGCGAATCCTTAAAAAAGACCCGTACCATTTTACGCGCCTTTCAAGGGAAATTAAAGGGGTTTTCCAAAAAATACTTTCAACTTTTCCCCCCCCTCCGCGAAAAGTCCCCTACTCCTCTAACGCGGATTTTCCCACCGAAACCTCGGTCCTTCCTCCCCGAACTTCTCTGCGAAACGAAACCCGTTCTTCTCCAACACGCGCTGCGACGCGGCGTTCTCCGGCGCGGTCTCCGCTTCCACCGCGTCGACGCATCCCGTCGCGATCGCCCAGCGAAGCATCCCCCCGACCGCCTCCGTCATGAGCCCGCGCCCCTCGAAACCGGGAGTCGTTCCATACCCGATTTCGACGACGCGCGACCCGTCGAGCCCCTTAAAGCCGAGATTCCCCACGACCGTCTCAGGCGCGTCCTTCAAAGTCATAACCCAAAGAGTGTGCCAGAGCCGACCCTCTGGATTGGCGAGCGCGCCGTCGAGGGACTCGGCGTACGCCTCCTTCAGCTCCGGATCCCGCTCCGCGTCGACGACCCCGCGCAACTGCGCGTCCGTTAGCGCGCGAATTCGCATCCGCGCGGTCTCGATTTCGTCCGTCATCCCTTCTCCTCCCCCCTATGCGTTCTCTCAACAAAAAAAAACGGAACGAGCTCCTCGCTCGCCCCGTCGTAGCGTCGCCGCGCGTTCTAACGTCGCGTCAGAGCGTCGCGAAATTTTCGAGGAGCTTGAGCCCGACGCTCTGGCTCTTCTCCGGGTGGAACTGCGTCGCGAAGACGTTCCCCTTGGCGATCGACGAGCAGAAGTCGACGTCGTCGTAATTCGTCGTCGTCGCGACGATCTCCGGCTCCGCGCAGTCGACGTAGTAGGAGTGGACGAAGTAGACGTAGTCGGTCGCCTTGAGCCCGCGAAAGATCGGCGCGTCCGGCTGCTTGAAGGTCAGATCGTTCCATCCCATGTGGGGAACGACGTATTTCGGAGACTCGGGGAACCTCTTGACGGAACCCTTGAAGACGCCTAAACATTCCGTTCCGCCATTCTCTTCGCTGAATTCGAAGAGCGCTTGGAATCCCAGGCAAATCCCCA
>CAKVCP010000078.1 GCA_934725735.1 uncultured Thermoguttaceae bacterium | reverse complement strand
ATCCCACGTCGATAGAACCGCAACTTGAAATCGCTTATCTGCTCGAAGCGCAGCAAAAAGACGCCGAAGCCTACGACGTCCTCAAGCAGGTTGCAAGCGCGGCGCCTGACGATTATCGCGCTTTTTACAAACTCGGAACCCTCTCCGAACGCGCGGGGGATCTCGCGGACGCGAAAGAACAGATCGAGACGGCGCGCAAATTGAATCCGACGGACGCCCTTGTCGCACGTCGGGCGAGTTCCGTCGAAGCGCAAATTGCGGCGCAAGAGCAGAAAAAATCTCAATCCCCGTCGGAATCGAACGAGCTCTTACAGGCGTCGAACGCCCCTTCGCAGACGAACGATTCAGGGACGTCGCAAAACGCCAACGTCCTCCAAACGACGCCTGTTCAAACCACGGCGGCGCAGTCGACGCTCAACTCGCCCGAACAAGAAGAAGGAACGCTCTACCTCCCAAGCGACGCGCCGGAGCCCGAGAACGAAACTACGACTCTCCCTAACGTCCCCTCGCCGACGGATACAAACTCAAACCTTGGTTTCGGCTCCGCATCCTCGTTTAGGAAAGGTTCAGCTTCGACTCAGAATCAGAATATTGCGAAAGACGATTTAAATTGGATTACGCCCCCCGCTTTGGAAAAAGCTCGTCAAAGCGCCGCAGAGGGAGACCGGAACCAACCTTCCCAGATCGCCGCAGTCGGTTATGAAAGCGCTACGACAAACGCGCCAAAGCATGATTGGAAAGGCTCCGGGATAACGTCGGCTCAATTT
This sequence comes from uncultured Thermoguttaceae bacterium, assembly GCA_934725735.1. Classification (GTDB taxonomy): domain Bacteria; phylum Planctomycetota; class Planctomycetia; order Pirellulales; family Thermoguttaceae; genus RUG369. The sequence goes on along the minus strand of CAKVCP010000078.1, from coordinate 9,444 downwards.
GAAGTTCCAGCCTTTGCGAGGAACCAACAAGAGCCTCAGGCGTCGATTCCCCAATCGCAAGGCGCTCGGCAAGCGCAGACCGCGACGCCCTCTCAGAGCGAAGCGACCGTGCTCCCCTCTTCCAAGCCGACCGTCAGCGCCCGTCAGGAAAGCGCTATCGCGACGCCGACGCAGAAACCGCGAGCGGAATTGCGCTCCGGGCCGCCTCGACTCCAAGCCGGCGCCTTCTTCTGATCGTGAAAAAGCGGGCGCAATAAGACCTGCTAAAATGAAATTCGACGCTCTCGCGCGTCGATTTTTTTTTGTCCCAAGAGAGTTAAGAGAGTTTCTCGCGTAATTATAACGAAATCCGAATCCAACCGACAATTGGCAGAAAATAAAAAAGGCGCCGAAGAGGACGCCTTTTATTAGATCAAGAGTTTACGAATCTTATGCCGCTTTGCGAATTCCCAGACTTTCTTTGAAACGCCACGACATGCGATATGCGTCCTCTTCCGCTTCGGCGTAATAGCCGCGTTTGATCCACTGGGCGCGAAAACCGACGTGGCGCAGGAACAATTGCGCCGCGACGTTTTTCTCGCGCACAAGGCAGATAATTTCATCGCGAACGGTTCCCAAACGGTCGGCGAGCTCTTCAAGGAGAAAGACGCCGACGCCGGAACGCCGTTCCGATTTCGCAACGGCGCAATTCAGCAGACGGATCGACGTTTTTCGCAATTCATACACAAGATATCCGACCACACGACCTCCTCGAAGCGCCACGATTGCCCCGCAACGTTCCAATTTGAGAAGAAATTCAAATTCTCGACGAGACCAGGGAAATTCAAAAGCTTCGCGTTCAATATTGAGGACGTCTTCATAATCGCGCTCGTCAGCCAAACGGCAGATCAGCTCATCCTCCTCTTGCGCGTAGGAGGAATCGAAGGATAAAAGGTCGTAGTGATTCAAGATGGCGCTCCAAAAGTAGTAATGGACATTTCGCATGTTTAAGCGCGACAGTAACGCCGCGTCTTATGAGAGAAAATTAACCAAAACAGAGCTTCGACGCAACGTCAATTCAGAAGAAGGGGTCCTATGCGGCGCAATGATAAAAAAGTTAAAAAACAAAGATTTTTTGAAACCTAAATCGGAAAAAAAGCTTATATATTGAGAAAAACGGGCATAATTACGCCTTGGGCCCTTGAATCTAAAGCGTTTTAATAGTATGATTATGGTTTAAGTTCGGAAAGAAGCGTATTCTAGGCGTCTGCTGACGTCGCCTACGATCGAAGTATGGCGTCGCGACGGCTTTAACGCTCGTTACGACGTCTATTTGCAGAAAGGGAGACTATGAACGTCTTGTTGTTGAACGCCTTTGCGGCGTCGCTTTTCATGGATGCGGAGCCAACGGCTGCGCCTGCCGGAAGCGGACCATTCCAGGCGGTTCTTATGATTTTTGTCGTTTTGATCGCGCTCTTCTTCATCTTCATTTTACCGGCAAAATCGCGGGACAAGCAGATGCAGAAGCTTCTCGATTCGATAAAGGTCAACGATCGCGTCCTCACGACGGGCGGCGTCATCGGAACGGTTTATTCGATCGATCGTCAAGCGGGAGAAGTCGTTCTGAGAGTCGACGATAACAACAACGTTAAGGTTCACTTCGCGATCTCTTCGGTTTATTACGTTTTCAACAAGGAAGCGGCGGAAAAGGACAAGGAAAAGGATAAGTCGAAAAAATAATTCTTTTCGATCCGCCATGACAGATATTCACAGCCAATACGCCGGGCTATCCTCGGCGCGTTGCAATTTTTTAACCCGATTGACGCGGTTTTCCCGCGTCCGTTCGCACGCGGATCGGTCGCACAAGAACGCGTCGGGAAAACACGTGTAACTCATAGCTATTTTGACCCAAATGACTAACGAAAAACTTTCGCTGAGGTCTATGTTCTTAGGCCTTGTCACGTTGTTAGCGCTCGGCGTCGGCTTATCGTCGACGGCGACATACGCGCAAGACGAACCAGTTGCAGAAGCAGCCGCCGTCGCGACCGATAACGCTGCCGTCCCTGAAGCGGACGCCGTCGAAGAATCGGCGCCTTCCGATGATTCATCCGTCGACGACGCCGCTCAACCGCAGGAAGAGGTCGCGCCCGAATCGGATCAAGCACAAGTCCCCGTCGCTTCCGAAACAACGGTCGCTGAAGTTAAAGACGGCGCTATGACGCAGCGAATTATTGTTTTCGGCTTGTTCGTGCTCCTCTGCGTCGTTTCCTTCTTCTTTTCACGCGCTTGCTCCGCAAAATTCCGTATGCCCGAAAACGCTTTCGGGTATTTCGTTATCTGCTTCTGCTTGCTAGGCGCCACGATTTCCTCCGTCAAGGGACTCCTTGAACATCGAGTCAACCTTGGCGTCGATCTGCGCGGCGGTTCTATCCTCGTTTACTCGGTTTCTCCCAACAAAGAATCCGGTCACGACGTCGTTACTAACGAGGACATGAACGGGCTCAAAGAAGCGATTATGAAGCGCATCAACCCCAGCGGCGTGCGTGAAATCGCGATCCAAGAACTTGGCGCCAATACCGAAATCAAAATCACGATTCCCGAAGCGGACGACGCTGAAGTCGCTCGTCTAGAGCGCGTCATCAACGACACGGGTCAATTGAAATTCCGTATTCTCGCTTCGACCGCTTCCACCGACGCGGGCGAAAAGAGAATCATTGAAGAGGCTCGTCGCCCCGAATATGAACACGAACAGAGCCTAAAGCTTGACGACGTTACTCTCGGAGACGGGGTCGTCGTCGGAGCGACGTGGCTTCCAGTCGACCCGACTCAAACGAACGTCGTTCGTCAAGATTGCGTCGTGCGTCCGAGCCAGTATAAGCCTAGAGAAGACGAGATTGACACGGATTCCGTCCCCCTCTACGACGTTCTCGTTCTTGAACTTGCCGAGGGTTACGACGTCAACGGTAATCATATCGAATACGTCCAGCAAAGCTTTGGCTCAATGGGCGAGCCGGAAGTCGTTTTCTCGATGCGTCCCGAAGGCGCCAAGAATATGCAGCGCCTCACCGAACGCTATAAGGCCGGTTCCGGTCGCAACCAGGGTCGTCAACTTGGAGTCGTCTTCAACAACAGACTTTTCAACGCTCCTAACATTCAGAGCACGATTAGCGATCGCGGACAGATCACCTTCGGCGACGACCTCTCTCCCGAGTCGCGTAAGCGCATCGAAGGAGAAGTCAGCGACTTGATCGCCGTCATGCACGCCGGCGTTCTCCCCGCGACGTTATCCTCTAAGCCTGTCACGAAGATGGTCACCGGTCCGACGCTCGGCGCCGACACGATCGCCAAAGGTAAGAGCGCGCTTCTTTGGGGCGGCTTCTTAGTCCTCCTCTTCATGATCGCATACTATGGTTACGGCGGTCTCGTCGCATCGTTCGCGGTCTTCCTCAACCTCGTGCTCATCCTTGCCTCGATGATCGCGATTCGCGCCGCGTTCACGCTCCCCGGTCTTGCCGGTCTCGTCCTGACCGTCGGTATGGCCGTCGACGCCAACATCCTTATTTTCGAGCGTATTCGTGAAGAACTTCAGGGCGGCGCGACTCTTCGCATGGCGATTCGCAACGGTTATCAGCGCGCGTTGTCGGCGATTGTCGACTCGAACGTCACCACAATGCTCACCGCCGGCATCCTTTACCTCGTCGGTTCCGAACAGATCAGAAGCTTCGCCGTCACCCTTTTCCTCGGCGTTCTCTTCAGCATGTTCACCGCGACCTACGTTTGCCGCATCATCTTCCAATCCTGCGAAAAGGCCGGTTGGCTCACCAAGAACTGCGTCAATCCTATCATTCCCGGTTTGAAGCCCTTCAAAGCTCCGAATTTCGACTTCTTCGCCTTTGCCAAGAAGTTCTACAAGATTTCGATTGCGATTATCGTCATTGGTCTCGTCGCCGTCTGCGCGCGCGGTAAAGGTATCTTCGACGTCGATTTCGTCGGCGGCGTGGAAATCCAGACCGTCTTCACCGAGCCCGTTCAGATTTCCGAGATCCGTTCCAACCTCAGCGAACTTCCCGACCTCTCCGTCAGCGAACTCTCTTTGACGAAGGATCGCGACGGCAACGAAGTCAAGCCCGAAACGTGCTATACGATCAGCGCTTCGTGCCCGACCGACGTCCAGGCCGACGAGTTCCGTCTGCAAGTCGAACAGATGCTCAAGGAAAAATTCACGGATAAGCTTCGTCGTTACACCATGGAGTACACGGTCGGCGAAGTCGCCGAGGTCATTCCTTCCGGCGCCACGACTCCTGAATCCCAGATCACCGTCGCCGTCAAAACGAATCCGGCTCTTGGTCGCGAAGTCGTCGACGGTTACTTCTCCGACGTCCTCGGCGAAGATTCCGATTTGACCTTCGACGTTACCAATGAAGCGTATCAATCGGGTTCGGACGCCGCGTCGACCGACTGGAACGTGGTTTTCCACACCTCCGACGTCGCCGCCGTCACGGAAGTCGCTCAGAAAGCTCAAGCGACCGTCTCCGAACAGTCCGTTTTCGAAGCTTCCAACACCGTCGGTTCTTCCGTCGCGGGTTACGCGCGCGTTCAAGGTATTCTCGCGATCTTGGGAAGCCTCGTCGGCATCATCGCTTACCTCTGGTTCAGATTCCGTCGCGCGGTCTTCGGTCTCTCCGCGGTCGTCGGTTTGATCCACGACGTTTGCTTCACCTTGGGTCTGGTCGCGTTGAGCTACTGGCTTGCCTCCTTCCTCGCCTTCCTTGGAATCGTCCAGTTTAAGATTGGTCTTTCCACCGTTGCGGCGTTCCTCACGCTCATCGGTTACTCCTTGAACGACACGATCGTTCTCTTCGACCGTATGCGCGAAGTTCGCGGTAAGTCCGAAGCGTTGACGAAAGAGATCATCAACAAAGCGACGAACCAATGCTTGACTCGTACGCTCCTCACCTCTTGCACGACCCTCTTCTCCGTCCTCGTTCTCTACTGCTTCGGCGGCGCGGGAATTCACACCTTCGCCTTCGCGATGCTCGTGGGCGTGATCGTCGGTACGTACAGCTCCATCTTCATCTGCGCGCCGTTCCTCTACTGGCTCCTTCAGCGCCAGCAGTCGAAGACGCCTTCCCTTCGCACCAAAAACTAAGCGAAGTGTAGATAAAGACTTGTCTTTCCTTTAAACAGCCGCGCGCGCATGTCGCGCGGCTTGTTTTTTCTTGACGTCAGTTTTTAAATCTTGATAATCAAGGAAAACTATCCTTCCACACCCCTACGCAGAAAAAGAAAACAATGGAAAAGAATCTCAAAATCAACTCGCGACGCAACTTCCTCGGAGGCATAGCCTCGTTGGGCCTCTTAAGCGCGCTCCCTTCTTTTAAGCTCCCCTCCTCCGCGCTATTAGCCGCAGAAAACGACAGTCCGATCGAGGCGGATCTCTCAACGCCATCCGACGTGACGGACGAGGAAATGAAGGCGATCTACGAAGAGATTAAAACCCCTTATAAATACGGAATAGTTCTTCCCCAAGAAGACGGCGATCCCGTCGACTCACCTAATATTTTCCGCGTCAACGACGTCTGGTATATGATATACCTTCGTTTTCTTCGCGGCACGGGCTACGTCGCGCGACTTGCGAAAAGCCCGAATCTTCTTCACTGGACGACTTGCGGAACGGTCGCGCCATTTCGAGAAAAAGGCTGGGACGCCTGGCAATGTTCCCCTTCGGCGGCGCTTGTCGATCATGAATGGGGGGGCGGTTATGAAATTCGCCCCTATGAGGGGAAATATTGGTTTACGTATATCGGCGGCGCAGGAAAAGGTTATGAACCGGATCCCTTAAAAATAGGACTCGCCTACACGTCTGACCCAACCTCCGCCAAAGAATGGACGCGTCTTGACGATCCGATCATGACGCCCGAAGATCCCGACGCGCGCGACTTTGAAAAAACGACGATGTATAAGACTTCTGTCATTTGGGATCGTGACGAAACGCTCGGTTATCCCTTTGTCTGCTTCTACAACGGAAAATCGACCGCGACGGGAAGTTCGATTGAGAGAATCGGAATCGCCGTTTCTCGCGACATGAAACATTGGAAACGCTATGGAACTCAGCCGGTAATCGACAATCATTCGGGAATTTCAGGCGATCCGCAAGTTGTCAAGATCGGCGATCTTTGGGTGATGTTTTACTTTGGCGCCTTCTGGAAGCCGAACGCGTTTGAAACCTTTGCGGTATCGCGCGATCTCAAAAGCTGGCGAAAATGGGAAGGTCCGCACCTTGTCGAGCCCTCGGAGCCTTTCGATCAAACCTTTGCGCATAAGCCGTGGGTCGTTAAGCACAACGGCGTCGTTTACCATTTTTACAACGCCGTAGGAACGGAGGAACGCTGCATCGCCCTCGCCACTTCAAAAAAGATCAATCCGAGCGACTAAGGCAATAAGATAATGAAGCAACTAAGAATATTTTCTCTCCCAAAGAGACGTCGACGTTTAGCGCCCTTCTTTCTTCTCATGACGGGAGCCTTATTGGCGGCAAACGTCGTATCCGTTGCGGCGGAACTAACGAAGCCTCTAAATCGTCAGGAGATCGTAGCGCGTCACGTCGTTAAGACGGACGACCCGACGCTCCTTCTGCCCGTGGGAAACGGCAACCTTTGTTTCAACGTCGACGGAACAGGGCTTCAGACCTTTAAAGGGGACGTCCTTTCCCATTGGGGCTGGTTCTCCACTCCCCTTCCGAGCAATCGATCGTGGAAAGACGTTACGCTTACCGGAACGTATTGGCAGGGACGACTGAAAGGGAAGGATCCCTGGCCGGGCGACAAGATGGATCTTTACGCGTGGCATCGTCAGACTCCAAGTCAGATGAATCTTGCGCGAGTTCAATTCGTTGGTTCGGACGGAAAAGCGCTTGACGCTAACGCCGCGTCGCAATACGAACGAACGCTCGATCCATGGACGGGAATTCACCAAACGTCCTTTGTCGTCAATGGAGAAAAAGTCGCAGTAACGACATGTATCGGCGACGACGTGGATCTCGATTCGACCGTCGCGATTAAAGTGAATTCCGCGCTTCTTGCCTCGGGGGCTCTGTCGATCACGATTTCAGTCCCTTATCCCGACCTCACGAACGGGCCATGGACCGGCGATTTTAGCGACTCCGCGCCTCAGACGCCTTATTCGTTCACCATCCCGTCCAATCTTCCGGCAAACGTTTCGTCCGTTATTTTAAAACGCGACCTCAAAAACGAATATAACGAAGGCGTCGTCGGCGATTATTCATACGCGATCCGAGTGGACGCCCTTGGAGGAAAGGTCGCGACGTCCGAAGGGAGCTCGTCGATTCATGTCGACGCCGCCGGTAACGATTCTCTCGAGCTGACGATTTCCTTTGACGGCGGCGATTATTCAGAAAAACCTTGCGACGACTCCCTCGTAGCCTCGCCTTGCGTTTCTTTCTCTGAAATTGAGTCGCAATCGCGCGCGCGATGGGAAAAATATTGGAACTCCGGCGCGGCGATCGATCTTTCAGGAAGTTCCGACCCGCGCTGGTTCGAACTGGAACGTCGCATCGTTCTCTCGCAATTCCTCATGGGCGTCAACGCGACGGGAAGCTGGCCATGTTCGGAGTCCGGACTCCTCGCCATTTGTCCTTGGAGCGGTCGTTTCCACATGGAAATGGTCTGGTGGCACATGATTCACTGGTGGAGTTGGAATCGCGTCGAATATGCGCAAAAGTCGGTTCGAATCTTCGAAAAAATTAAAGACGGCGCTAAGTTATTAGCCGAGCAACTCGATTACCAAGGGTATAAATGGCAAAAAGAAGTCGCTCCCGACGGACGCACCGCCCCTTGGGACGGCAATCTTGCGCTTCTGTGGAAACAGCCTCATCCGATCTATTTTGCCGAGATGGATTACCTGACTTCTCCCACGCGCGAAACCCTCGAGAAGTGGGCGGATATCGTCGAAGGAACCGCCGTCCACATGGCTGATTTTGCGACAAAAGACGATCAAGGCGTCTATCACCTTGACCCCGCCATGCCGCCAAGCGAAGTCGGATTCACTCGCGACGACCTGTACGACCTGGAGTATTGGCGCTGGGGACTCGACAAAGCGAATCAGTGGCGAGAACGCCTCGGTAAAGACCTCAACCCTCTATGGGCGGAAATCGTCGAAAATCTCGCGCCGCTCCCACAACAAAACGGCGTCTATGTTCGTTCTCCCGAGTGGCTCGACACGTTCGAAAACTGGAATTGGGAACATCCCGACCTCGTTGGTATTTACGGAGTCGTTCCCCCGACGAAATTTGTCGACAAAGCGACGGCGGAGCGAACCCTAGAACGCGTCCTTAAAGAATGGCAATGGGATCGCACGTGGGGTTGGGATTACCCGATGGCGGCGATGGAAGGCGCAAGATTAGGACGTCCCGACCTCGCGATTGAGGCGCTCTTTACCAACTCGAGCAAGAACGTCTTTAACGAGCTCGGCGTAAATCTTGGCGGCCCTAGCAGAAACGGAGGCCCAGGCCCCTATCTTCCCGGAAACGGCGGACTTCTCCATGCAGTCGCTGGAATGTGCGTCGGATTTGCGGAAACGGAAGGAGACGCGCCCCTTCCTAAATCCGGAGACGCCGCGCCTGGATTCCCCGAAGGATGGAACGTTAAATGGGAAGGATTCAGCCGTCCTCTATGACGCTTTCTCCGACGGTCTTCGTCTGGAATTACGACTCGCCCCTGGGAGTTATTCTAATAGCTGCGGACGATCTCGGATTAATCGGTCTATGGTTTGAAGGCGAAAAGTTTTATGCGAATTCTCTACCAGAGAACCATTCGAAAAGGAAAACGCCGATTCTCTCCGATACCGTTCGCTGGCTCGACCTCTACTTCAAAGGAGTGGAACCTGATTTCACCCCTCCACTGCGCCCGCAAGGAACTGTTTTTCGACTTGCCGTTTGGAATCTTCTTTTGGGCATACCCTACGGGGAAACGACGACGTATGGCGAAATCGCGCGTCAATTAAAAACGACGCTGGGAGTCGATCAGACGTCGGCGCAAGCGGTCGGCGGAGCGGTAGGACATAATGAGATTTCGATCATTATTCCCTGTCACCGAGTCGTAGGCGCCAACGGCTCTCTAACAGGATATGCAGGAGGGCTAGATAAGAAGAGTCGCTTGCTGGCGCTAGAGAAAGTCGACACGAGCCGCTTTTTCATACCGAAAGAACAGCGGCGTCTACGAACGGCTTAACGCGTTCTTCGACAGCGGGTTATAATCGGCGAACGACCAGTTTAGCTTTCTTTGTTTTAACGTACGCAACATAAAAAGCGTTCTCCGTAAGAGAACGCTTTTATTTTGTCTCAGGTCGACGCGCTTTTAATCGTCGTTATTCTTCCGCTGACGAATTGTTCTCCTCAGAAGGAAGATCATGCAATTTCAGGACGACAAATTGCGGATTGGAGTAAAC
>CAKVCP010000077.1 GCA_934725735.1 uncultured Thermoguttaceae bacterium | reverse complement strand
GTGGGATCGTATCAGTACCTGGATTGCTATGAATACCCCGTCCCCCGGCCCGTGGACGGAATGTGCGGGCGGCAACAACGTTAATTATTGGAATAAGCGCCGAAAAGAACTCCTGGAGTTGTATGCAAACTTTGAGGACGTCTCCGAGGAAGTTCGCGGAACGATGTACGATCCAAAGCTTTCCGGCGCCTTGACAGAGCTGGCATGGATGCGCGTTCCTGTTAATACGCGTCTGTCTGATTGGGAACGCCAAATTTTCCAAGAGGTCTCCGAAGGAAAGAGAAGCTTCCCGAGCGGGGAGGAGTTGCGCGATCGACTTGAACGCGAATTGCTCCCTCTCGACGTCAAAGCGATTAAGAATAAGCCTCAAGAACCCGGATGGGAAAATCCGGATCGCACGGATTGGAATCGAGTCGCCCAGAAAACTGAAGTTTGGAATATGAGCGAACCGTACTTAGTTCCCAACGAACGCAAGGACGTCGTCGCCTCTCCGGATGACGCAAAGGTTGCGGTTGAAATGCACGGCGATACAATGACCGTTCGGTTGACTCCAACCGTGAGTTTGAAGCTGCAAAAGATTCAACCGTTGAACAGCGAGTCGAAATCTCTGTGGGTTGGAACTTATGAGGTAACAAACGCGCAATTTGAAATCTTTGATCCGACGCACGACTCCGGCGTCGAGTCGCGTCAGGGCTTGTCGCACGGATTCCGGGGCTTCTTCGTCAACGAGCCTGAGTTGCCCGTCTGCCGCGTTTCATGGAACGAAGCGACGGCGTTCTGCGACTGGCTTTCGGAAAAAACGGGGAAAGTCTTCAGACTCCCCAGCGGCGAAGAGTGGAAACATGCGTGTCTAGCCGGCGCGAACACGCCGTTTAGTTTCGGCGACTGGGACGCCAACTACACGCGGTACGCCAATCTGGCCGATCAAACGTTAATCGAATTTATCTGCGACAACTACATTCGTCAAAGGATCCCGAACCCTGCGGTGACGTATTACGACGATTGGGTTCCGAAAGATCGACGTTACTGCGACAACGGTTTCCTTTCGGAAAAACCGGGACATTATTTGCCGAACGCCTGGGGGTTGTACGACATGCACGGAAACGTTTCCGAGTGGACTTCGAGTAGCCAATCGCCGTCGTATGGAGTCGATTTGATGGATCAACAAGCGCCTTTGTATGAAGCGCGCGGAGGATCTTGGCGAGATCGTCCTTATCGAGCGACCGCGTCGTTTGTGAAAGAGTATTATCCATGGCAGCGCGTTTTCGACGTCGGTTTCCGCGTGGTATGCGAGTCCTCGGAGGAGTAAAACAGAGCGACGCGTATCCGCGTCGCGTTCGAACTCTTGACTAACAGTTTGTCGTTGTTAAAATCTAAGACGCGAGCGTTCATTATCGGGAAATTTTCATATTTCCGGCGGGTGAACGCTCTCGTCTTATTTAGTGTTTGTGAAAATGTTCAGATCTTTGGCGTTCAGGAGAAGTTATGAGCCGTCGAAAAATTCTTGTCACTAGCGCTCTCCCATATGCCAACGGCGATATCCATATAGGACATCTCGTTGAGTATATTCAATCTGACGTTTGGGTTAGATTTCAAAAATTGCGCGGCGAAGACTGCCGCTATTTTTGCGCGGACGATACTCACGGCGCGGCCATTACTATTTCCGCCAAGAAAAAGGGAATCAGCGAAGAAGAGTTTATCGCCGACGTCTGGAAGTCCCATACGGAGGATTTTCGCGGCTTCGACATTTGCTTCGATAACTATGGTAGCACGAACTCTCCTCAGACCAAGAAAATCTGCGAAGAGATCTGGGAAAAGCTCAAGAAGGCCGATCTGATCGTACAGCACGAAATCGAGCAGTTTTACGACCCGGTAGAAAAGCGTTTTTTAGCGGATCGCTTCATAAAAGGCACGTGCCCGAAGTGTGGTCGTAAAGAGCAGTATGGCGATAGTTGCGAGTGCGGGGCGGTGTATTCTCCACTCGACTTGATAGAGCCGCATAGCGCCATTTCCGGAGCGAAACTGGAGCTTCGTAAGGCGAACCACCTTTTTGTCGACATTGAAAAAGCCCATGATTTCCTTGCGGAATGGGTTTCTTCTTCCGACGTGCTTCAGCCGGAGATCGCCAATTATCTCAAGGCCCAGTTTTTATCCGACGCGCTCCGTCCTTGGGACGTATCGCGTCCCGCTCCCTATTTTGGATTTAAAATACCCGACTCTCCCGACAACTATTGGTATGTGTGGTACGACGCTCCAATCGGGTATATTGGTTCTACTGCGCAGTGGTGCGAGCAGAATAATGAAAACCTCGACGGTTGGTGGCGCGATCCAAATACGGAGATTCATCATTTTATCGGGAAGGATATTACGTATTTTCACACCCTTTTCTGGCCGACGACCCTTAAAACGGCAGGCTTCAATCTTCCTAAGAAGGTGCATATTCACGGGTTCCTCACCGTGGACGGAGAGAAGATGTCGAAGTCTAAGGGAACTTTCGTTTTAGCTAGAACTTATTTGAAGCATCTTGATCCTTCCTATTTGCGTTATTTCTTCTCTTCAAAGACTTCCGGTCATGTCGACGACCTTGATTTGAACTTGGAAGAGATGGAAGTGAAGGTCAACGCAGACGTCGTAGGCGTCATTGTCAACCTTGCTAGTCGAACGGCAAAATTTGCGGCGTTGACAGGGTTGGCAGAGTCCTATCCGGACGACGGAGGGCTTTTTGAACAAGCGGCGGCGCTGTCGGACGAAATTGCCGCCGCCTATGAAGAGTGCGATTTTGCAAAGGCGATAAAGCTCATTCTCGAGTGCGGATATCGCGCAAATCAATATGTCGCGAACACCGAGCCCTGGAATTTGAAGAAAGAATGGGCTCGACTTGAGGCGGATGAGTCGGCGTCCCCTGAAGTTCGTCTTGCAGCAAGAACTAAATTGCAGAATGTTGTTACAGTAAGTTTGAACCTTTTCCGTCAAATTGTTGTGTATTTGGCTCCTGTTCTTCCTGATTTAGCTCGTAAGACCGAACAGTTGCTCAATACGCCGATTAAGCATTGGGACGACGTTAAGTCTAAAATTCTAGGAACCGTAGTAAACGAGTATTCCTATATGATGACGCGCGTTCCGAAGGAAGGAATCTTAGCAATGTTGGAAGAATCCAAAGAGGCAAATACCGTTAATTCGACAGCGACTACGGAAGAAGCGCAGTCCGCCGAAACGAACAAGTGGAACGATACGGCACAGAATTTAATCGACGAGCCTATCGCGGAAACGATCTCCATCGACGATTTTGCGAAGGTCGATCTGCGCATTGGCCGAATCATCGAGGCAGAACAAGTTAAAGAGGCGCGCAAGCTTCTGCGACTTCGTATTTCCCTTGGCGGCACGGAAACGCGGCAGGTCTTCGCCGGGATTAAGGCCGCTTATCCGGAGCCCGAGAAATTGATCGGACGTCTTGTCGCTTTCGTCGCTAATTTACAGCCTCGTCAAATGAAGTTTGGACTTAGCGAAGGAATGATCGTGGCCGCTGGTCCCGGCGGACCCGACGTCTTTGTGCTTTCCCCCGATGAAGGCGCTCAACCCGGAATGAGACTTCACTGATAGGTAGACGTTTTTCTATGCGCCCCTTTACAACAAGTCTATTCGGTATAGAATACTTGAAGTAACTTTGATATTGCGCGGTAAAGTTACCTTGCCGCGCCCTTTTTTTTTTTCGCTTGTCGCTGTGATTGACGCCCCTTTATTCCTTCTGTTGAATGGATAAATATGGCGGTAAAAAAAAAACTACGCTTAGAACGACGAGCGCGCGTTGTGTTTCTTCTTTCTGGGCTGTTTTATATTTGTCCGTTAAAGTCTTTGTGTGATCTCCTTTATGTGTAGACACTCATTCAACTCGGGATCTGTTTTATGACAAAACATATTTTTGTTACAGGCGGAGTCGTAAGTTCTCTTGGAAAAGGTCTGACAAGCGCGTCTATTGGCATGCTGTTGGAGAGTCGCGGTCTCTCTGTCAGAATGCAAAAACTTGACCCATACATCAACGTTGATCCGGGAACGATGAGCCCGTATCAACATGGCGAGGTATACGTTCTTGACGATGGAAGCGAAACGGATTTGGACTTGGGGCACTATGAGCGTTTCACCCATTCTCCGCTTTCAAGGGATAGCAACTGGACAACGGGTCAAATTTACCAAAGCGTCATCGATAAGGAACGACGCGGCGTTTATCTTGGAAAGACCGTTCAGGTAATTCCTCATATCACTAATGAGATTAAAGATTGTATTCGTAGACTGGCGTTGGACGACGTCGACGTCGTGATTACGGAAATTGGAGGAACGATCGGCGATATTGAAAGTCTCCCGTTCCTTGAAGCTATTCGACAGTATTCGAACGACGTAGGGAAGAAAAACTGTTGCTTCATTCACCTTACGCTTGTTCCTTATCTTAAAGCGGCGCGCGAGTTGAAGACCAAACCGACGCAGCACAGCGTCGGCCAATTGCGCCAAATCGGCATACAGCCCGATTTCATCGTGTGCCGTACGGAACATCCGATCGCACAGGAAGATATTGAGAAGATTGCGCTTTTCTGCAACGTACGCGCGGATCATGTGGTCGAAGAACTTGACGCAGATTTCTCAATCTATGAAGTGCCGCTCTCCCTCCTCGATCATAAAATCGATCAAATGCTTGTCGAGAGATTGGGACTTGCTAACGCTAAGCAACCTGATCTAACCAAATGGCATGAAATTCTGAACGTTTTACACAAACCCCAGGCGGAAGTGACGATTGCCGTCGTTGGCAAATACGCCAAGCATAAGGACGCTTATAAGTCTATCTATGAGGCTCTTGACCACGGCGGGATTGCGAATGCCGCGAACATTCGAATATTACGTATTCAGAGCGAGGACGTCGCTCGAGAAGAAACGCGCGCGCTGCTGGAAAAAGTGAACGGAATCCTTGTTCCAGGCGGATTTGGCGATCGCGGTGTCGAAGGTAAAATCGACGCGATCCGAATTGCGCGCGAACACAAGATTCCTTTCTTTGGCATTTGTTTGGGTATGCAATGCGCTGTTGTGGAGTATGCTCGAAATGTTCTGGGAATGCACGACGCGAATTCGACAGAATTTAATAAAGACGTCGAGTATCCTGTAATCTGCCTTATGGACGAACAGCGCTCGGTTACCGATATTGGCGGGACGATGCGTCTTGGCTCCCAGCCGACGTGTCTCCTTGCGGGCTCGCGAGCGGCGAGCGCGTATGGGACTCTTGACATTGAAGAACGTCACCGACACAGGTATGAATTTAATTACGAATACCGAGATCGCTTTATCGACGGCGGATTGACAATATCGGGAACGAGTCCTGATGGTAAATTGGTCGAAGTCGTTGAGATAGAAGATCATCCGTGGTTTGTCGCCGTGCAATACCATCCAGAATTCAAATCCAAGCCTACGGTTCCTCATCCGCTCTTTAGAGCGTTTGTTTCTGCGGCGATCCGTTATAAACGCTCCCTAAACGGCCTCGAAGCGGAATGATTGCCGTTCCTGAAGTTGGTATGATTGAGAAACGTCTGGCAGGTCTGTCAGACGTTTCGTAACAAATAGCTAGATTTGTTGGGAAATTACTCGTGGACTTTTTACAATTATCCGGAAAGCGTTTTTTGATTTTTGGCGTCGCAAATAAGAAAAGCGTCGCGTATGCCGTTTCAAAGTTGTTGAAAGACGAAGGCGCCGAGTGTGTTTTCGCCGTTCAAAACGACGCCATTTCAGAGCGAGTGAAAAAGTCATTTCCTGATTCTGAAATATTTACGTGCGACGTCGAAAAGGAAGAAGATATCAAAAAACTCCGTACGAAAGTCGGCGAGAAGTATGAATCTTTTGACGGAATGTTACATTCCATCGCGTTTGCGGATTATTCCGACGGCATGAAGCCGTTCCATGAAACGCCCAGACGCGCTTTTTTACAGGCTCTGGAAATATCGTGCTTTTCGCTCGTTGAACTTTCGAACGCTTTTTCCGACCTATTTACCCCGAACGCGTCCGTTGTTACGATGTCGATTTCAACAACGCAGATGGCTAGCGAGAATTACGGATATATGGCGCCGATTAAGGCGGCGCTGGATTCTTCTCTCGCCTTCTTGACGAAATCGTTTTCCTCTTTTTCGAACGTTCGCTTCAACGCCGTGGCTCCGTCGTTGTTGAAAACTTCGGCTTCCGCAGGGATCCCCGGATACTTGGATTCCTACCTCTACGCGGAACAGGTGATTCCGAGAAAAAGCCCTGTTCAGACAGAGGAGGCCGCCGCCGCCGTCGTCTTCTTGCTCAGTCCCCGGTCCAGCGGTATTGTCGCCCAAAAGATCGTGGTCGACGCTGGAATGGCCATAAACTACTTCGATAAAAAAATCATTGGATCTGTCGTTAAAGAAGTCTGAGGAGCTTGAAAGGAATGACGAGTTACTGCGGGAGGCGTTATGACACGTTGGAACCTGTTAAAGTCAATCTGTTAGATAGACAGATTTCCTCTGTCGAGTATCTCGCAGATACCTCGATCGACGCCGAGCTGCCGATTATCGCGCCTGGCCTTTTTGATATCCAAGTCAATGGAGCCGTCGGCGTTGAGCTTTCTTCGTCCAAACTTACCGTAGATGGCGTCGTTGCGGTTATCCGAAAGATGCTACGCGACGGCGTCTTTAGATGTTGTTTAACCCTTACGACTAACGATCAGAAGGTTATGCTTCACGCGGCTAGAACAATCGCCGAAGCGCTTGACGCATATCCCATTTATCGACCGGTCGTTTGGGGAATCCATCTTGAAGGGCCTTTTATTTCTTCCGCCGAAGGCGCTATTGGCGCACATCCAAAACGTTTCTGCTGCGATTATTCGGAGAGTTTTATTCGTCAGATGCAAGAATGTGCCGGGGGATTGATCAAGCTGGTCACTCTGACGCCGGAATATCCTGAGGTCGGGGCTTTCGTACATTTCTTGAGATCGATGGGAATCGTCGTTTCTATTGGACATACGGACGCAAACGCTTCTCAGATTGACGAGGCGGTGAGGGAAGGGGCTTCCTTATCGACTCATTTGAGCAACGCCACGCGACATCTTTTACCTAAGTGGGAGAATTATTTCTTTGCTCAACTTGCCGACGATCGCCTCAAGGCAAGCATCATCGTCGACGGCTTTCATATTTCCCCAGAGCTTGTAAGAATTATTGTGCGAACCAAAGGGCTAGAGAATCTTATTCTCATCAGCGATCAATCGCCTCTTGCGGGCTTTCCTCCCGGTAAGTACTCGATGGAGCTCTGCGATTTTGAGATTCAACCCAATGGTAAAGTTACATTGGCGGGCGATCCGAATCTTCTGGCTTGCGCTTCTTTCCCTGTCTCGAATTGCGTAATGAATTTGGCGTCGATAGAGAATCTCCCATTGAGTAAGGTTTACCCATTAGCGACGACTTTTCCTGCGAGATTACTCGGGGCGCCTGATTTTAGTTCGGGGAAAGGGGACTTTTTACAGGTTGGCGCGGACGCCGATTTTCTCCTATTTACTCCTTGCCCCGCTAAGTTTGGCTCTCTTGGAATCTTAGATGGTCGCTCTTTTGAGACTGGCCGTTTCATTTTTCAAAAGATTCTTTGGAAGGGTAGCGAAATAGAACCGACTGAGAAATAAGATCAAGAATTTTCAGATAGGATCGAGAGAGAAAGAGGTTTAAAATGAAAGTTTTGCTTATTAATGGTAGCCCCAACGCCGCTGGAAATACTTACATTGCCCTAAACGAGATGGTCAAGGTCTTTGCTGAAAACAACATAGAGACTGAGCTCGTCCACGTCGGCAATAAAGTTGTGCGCGGATGTATCGGGTGTCGAAAGTGTCGAGAAAAGGGGAAGTGCGTTTTCGACGACGTCGTCAATGAGACGGCGCCCAAATTTGCCGAAAGTGACGGTTTGGTGGTCGGTAGTCCCGTGTACTACGCTTCCGCTAATGGCACGATGATCTCTTTCCTTGATCGTCTCTTCTTTAGTTCTTCCTTTGATAAACGAATGAAGGTGGGGGCGAGCGTTGTCGCCGCGCGTCGCGGGGGGCTTTCTTCAACTTTTGACGGCCTAAACAAATATTTCTCGATTTGTGGTATGCCGATCGCTTCCGGACAATATTGGAATAGCGTTCATGGTCGCGTCCCTGGAGAAGCGACGTACGACGAAGAAGGTCTTCAGGGGATGAGAACGCTGGCGAACAATATGGTTTTCTTAATGAAGTCGATCGCTTTAGGCAAAAAAGAGTTCGGTTTGCCTGAACGCGAGCAGCCTATCATGACGAATTTCGTACGCTGAAGCCCCAAAAATAAAGAGGGAAAGAATGACTCGTTCGGTCGTTCTTTCCCTTGCTGACGTCGATTCTCTTAAAAGCGATAATTCTTTACTCCGCGTCGTCAATATTATTGACTATGCAGGCTTTACGACAGTC
Source organism: uncultured Thermoguttaceae bacterium (assembly GCA_934725735.1). Classification (GTDB taxonomy): domain Bacteria; phylum Planctomycetota; class Planctomycetia; order Pirellulales; family Thermoguttaceae; genus RUG369. The sequence goes on along the minus strand of CAKVCP010000077.1, from coordinate 1,895 downwards.
GTTTTGAATTTTGGCGGCGCCACGCAGGATATTTTCTGACACAATCACCTTCTTGGCTGTTTCTTTTACGAGCACATGGTTCTTATCTTCCTGGAAATTGCACCCGCGAATCATCACTGAACCGCCCTCGACGTTGATCGCGAAGTTACCTTTCGCATTGCGATCCCATTGCACGAATTCACAGTCGCTAAAGGACGTTAATCCGCGTCCCGAAAGACGCGCAATTTGCTCGCAGGGGCCCCAGAAAGCGCAATTATTAAAACGGATCGATCCCGTATTGGTCTCCGTAACAACGACTTGCGTCGGATTTTCTCCGTTCATAGCCACAAATTCGCCATTGGTGATCAGGATTCCGAATTTGGCGCTTTGTTCTACGAGGACTGCGGTATGGCAGGCGTCTGCGCCGATTCCTAAGAAATTACCGTTGCATATTCCAGCTACGCTTCCGCCAAATTCATAACCGACGGAATACCCGAAGCAAAAAGTATTTATTACGTAGTGCCAGTCGGTGCGCTTGAAAATAAAGGCCTCTCCGTTCTCCTGTTGCCATTTAAAGAGTTTCGGCTTCATGCTCCACCAGGGGTTAAAATGGACATTCTCTATTCTGCCGATATCATAGATCTTATCGACAAAAATCCCTCTGCGTAAAGGTTGCCCGTGGATATTGCGGATGAGCGCCCGTTCGTTTTCCGAAGCGTCAATGCCATTGTAGGGGTTTAGAAGCTCCACATCCAATACCGCAGGATTTTTCCCGCGCATTTTGATCGCCCACGGGTAAGGGAGGGGAACGTCGTTCTCATTTTGGTTGGGCCAATACATAACGATCCCCTGGAGAACGCTGTTCGTATTCAATGTAATGAAAGCTTCCCCTTCTTCATTGTTCGCATTCCCCGTGATAAGAAATGTCGCGCCGTCGTCGGTAGGCTTAGGGAGCCCCTTGTCGCGGCACCCATTGTGGGCGGTAACCGAATTCCACGGGCCTCTCAACGTAACGCTTTGGGGAATAACGAGCGACCCTGTAAACAAATATTGTCCGTTGGGGACGACGACTACGCCGCCTTGGGGATCGATAGAGTCAAGGGCTTTTTGAAAAGCTTCTGTGTTGTCGGTCGTTCCGTCCCCTTTGGCTCCAAAATCGAGAACATTAGCAACCGCGCCCGTCAAATCGTTGTTGGGCGCTTCGATTTCTCCATCCGCTTGCCCATTGCATACGGAGAGAAATGATTGAAGGACGATGCAGAGACTAACGAGTAGAAGATTTTTTAAAATATTCATTCTATTTTTATTCAATTCCCTGTTATTAATGTATAAATACGGTAAATTTTGCAGTTTTATGTTAAATTTAACAAACGGGCTGCCGGTGAGGATATATGCAGCCCACAGGCGCGCGGCGACGCGCGTTATGGCAGCTCTGCTGCCGTGGTCTGCTTTTCTGATCCTTACCGTTCCAGCCCCTTTGCCGTCTGATCATCTGCTTAGGCATCTGACCACGTTTATGATCTGATTTTTTAATCTTTATAAATTTTCTTAAACTCTGTGTAGCCTTCTTTTTCGAGCTTGAGGATCTGCTGCTTCACGTTCTTTTTCATCGGCTGGATGTTTACAGTCCTGCCTTCTGAGCGTAACTTGGCAGCTTCTGCGAATACTGCTTTTTTCTTTTCGATATCGGCATTTTTGTCTACAAGTATAGCGATATTGTCGCTGTTTACTTTAAGACCGTCCTCGAGCTTGTCTCTGAGTATGGTGATTATGCGCTCAAAGCCGATGGAAAATCCGCTGGCACTCACGTCCTGGCCGCTGAACTTTCCTATCATCTTGTCGTAACGGCCGCCGCCTGCTACTGAGAAGCTGTACTCGTCAAGCGTTATCTCGAATATAGGGCCTGTGTAGTAGCC
>CAKVCP010000076.1 GCA_934725735.1 uncultured Thermoguttaceae bacterium | reverse complement strand
GCTCGCCTCTAAACCGACTTCTCCCGATTTCGTCCCCGATCCCGAATACGACGACCTGCGCCAACGTTTTGAAGAGCTCTCAAAGTCGGCGCAGGCCTTTAACGACGTCTTCAAACGCTTCGCCGACGAGGCGCAAAGCGTCGAAGAAAAGGATTGCGCCGATCTCGACGCCACTCTCGCGGAACTCAAATCCTCGCTCAAAACCCTTGAAACAGATTGCGAATCCAACGCGCTGGGCGTCTTCCGAATCATCCTTGAAACCCTCGAAGGAAAACTAAGCGCGACGAAAGAAGTGCAATTCGCCGATCCGACCGAATCGTATCGCGCCTTAGTACAACAACTGGCCAACTCGCACGATTACCAAGCCTACAACTTCCACGCCCTTTCTGAAGGCGCGTCAAATTACGCAAGACTCCTGGATATCGACTCTAAAAATTTCCTCCCCCAGGACGCCGACTATCTCCGTTCAATCGTCTGGTTCCGCGACGTCTTCAACTGGGCAAAGGGACCAAAACAAGACGATATGGCCGTCGTTTTACAGCTCTTCGATTGGACTGTAAAAAACGTCGTTCTTTCCTCTCCCATCGTCGTCCAATCGCGTCCCGTCGCGCAACTCGAATGGCAGACCCTATTGCTCGGACAGGGATCCCCCATTGATCGAGCGATCGTCTTCATCGAACTACTCCGCCAGCACCGTCTTGACGCTTTCATCGTCCGTCCCGAAGAAGAGAAGACCGAGAATTTCCCCGTTGTTGTCGGCGTGCGTCTTGACGGCGAGACATACCTCTTCGACATGGGTTACGGGCTCCCTTATATTTCCGCTTCCGCCGACGCGCTCGCGTTAGGGGATGAACTCGAGTTTAACGAGGTCGCGACGCTTCGCGAAGTCGCTAAAAACGATGCGATTTTACGCGCCTTCGACCTTCCCGAGCGCGTCTACCCCGCGACTAGCGACGATTTCCAGAAGGTGGTCGCGTATGTTCCTTCGACGCCCTTCCACGTCGCTTCTCGAATGATCCCTATGGAGCAGGAGTTCAGCGGTTCTGTCAGCACAGTCCTTTCGACGCCCTTCGACATTCAGAAAGAACGAATCTCGGCTCTTGCCGGGGTCGCCGACGTCAAGCGACTTCAGGAAGCGAACGCCGCGATCCTTGAACAAACGATCTTTCCAGACGAAGCCGACCTTCTGACGAAGGTCTTTATGCTTCCTCTAGAAAACGCCGCTAATCTCGACGTTACCACCGCTTCCGACAAGAACAATTCCGACGCGATCGAAGACTATACCGGCGATTCCTCCGCGCAGTATGAAGGCAACGTTTCCGGCTCCAAAAAGTCGATCCTCGCGCCCCTGTGGATCGGAAAGATCCTCTACCTTCGCGGAAAGTTTGTCGACGACTCCGGCGCCGCGCACTGGCTCTTGCAAGGGCGTGTTTCCGACCGGCTCCTCAAAAAACGCGAATCCAATATACCGCAACTAGTTGAAAAGAATCTGCAAGATTACGTTCAGTGGGCCCAATCGCAGGGACAAGACGTCTCTCAAGACGATTTGCGCCAACTCGCGAATGAAACCGCGCTTACTTATCAGTTGGAAATTGCGACGAAACGTTACGTCAAACTCCTAACGAGTTATGAATTAGCGGTTCTGTCGTATGCAAACGCGTCTTACGACGCCGCGTTGGAACGTCTCAACGACGATTCCCTCCGTTATACGCGCAGTACGAATGAAATGATCTCGGGGGACGAGATCCGCAACGCCGCCAACTACCTTCGCGGAAGGCTTCTTGAAAGAAAAGCCCAATGGAGCGCCGCCGTCTCAAGGTTCGCCTCAGGACGCGACTACGGCTCGATGGTTCGCGCAAAATGGATCGCTCAACTCGCGAATATTCCTCTTCCAAACTCGCTGACCGAATCGACGGAATCGAACGGAAACGCGACGGGGCAGGAACCGCAAGAAGCCGTTGAAGCGACGCCCGAAAGCGCGGCTCAAGACGCCGCGTCTAATACGGACGCGACCGTTGAAGAAAACGCCCCGGAACCGCAAGAAGCCGTTGAAACAACGCCCGAAAGCGCGACTCAAGCCCCCGCGTCTAATGCGGACGCGACCGTTGAAGAAAACGCTCCGGAACCCCAAGAAGCCGTTGAAACAACGCCCGAAGACGCGACCGCACCCGAGGAGCCCGTCGCGGACGAACCGCAAGCCCCGGTTGACGAAACGGTTGCCGAGGAACCTGCCGATCAAATCTGACGTTTTCGCGTCATTGTCATACTTTCACGCTCTCAACGGTCTTTTCCGGCGAGAGCAAATTTTTGGTTGTCGCGCTTGCTGCGCGTTTTTTTAAGCCTATCGAAGCCATGCTTTATACCAAGGACAACTGGGGAGCGCTTCCCGCTGGATGGACTCGCTCGCATCTACTAGGTCTTGAAGACCTTTCCGCTCAAGAAATCACGATTCTACTCGACCTCGCGCAACGGTTCAGAAACGACGTCCTCGAATCGCCGGACAATTTACGCAAAATCCCGCTCCTTAACGGCAAGGGAATCGTCAATCTCTTCTTCGAGAACTCGACGCGTACGCGCACGAGCTTCGGACTCGCCGGACGTCGACTAGGCGCGGAAGTCATCGACTTTACCGCCGGTACGAGTAGCGTCGCTAAGGGGGAAACGGTCGTCGACACCGCGAAGAACATCCAGTCGATGGGGATCGACGCCGTCGTCGTCCGACACGTCTGCCCAGGCGTTCCGCAACTCCTCGCCAAGAGCCTTCAAGGATGCGCCGTCGTCAACGCGGGAGACGGCGCGCACGAGCATCCTTCGCAGGGACTTCTCGACACTCTCACCATTCGTCAGCGTTTCGGTTCCCTTAAGGGACTGAAAGTCGCGATCGTCGGCGATATCGCTCACAGTCGCGTCGCTCGTTCGAATATCTACGCGCTCCAAAAACTCGGCGCGCAACCGATCGTTTGCGGCCCCTCGACCCTTGTCTCTTCCTACTGGAAGGATCTGGGCGTCGAGACGAGCAACTCGCTCGACGAGCTTCTCGGCGAATGCGACGTCTTCAACCTCTTGCGCGTTCAATTTGAGCGTCTCGTCGCAAGTCCCTTCCCCTCCGTGCACGAATATAGCAAGCTCTACGCTATGAACGCGGAACGACTCGCGCGGTGCAAAAGCAACGTCTTGATCCTCGCTCCTGGTCCGATCAATCGCGGCGTCGAAATCACACCCGAGGTCGCCGACGGTTCTCATTCGGCGATTCTCGACCAGGTGACCAACGGCGTCGCCGTAAGAATGGCGATTCTCTGGGCCGTCTTGTCGGTCGCAAGCGCTCAAAAATAAGCGCTTCGCCACGCTTCTAGGAATTATTCCCTCGGGTCCGCAGGGATCACGACGTTCGCGGCGCGACCTTTATTGACGCGAAACGAATATATCGTCTGAAATACTCAGACGGAGACGACAAATATGTCAAAGTCTATTTTCATTGAAAACGGGCGAATCGTCGATCCTTCTCAAAATCTCGACGCTGTCGCAAACCTTCTCGTTATCAACGGTAAAGTCGCGGGAATCAACGTCGATCCCGCTGGCGTCGCTCCTGAAATGCCACGTTACGACGCCAAGGGACTGCTCGTTCTTCCCGGCCTTGTCGATATGCACGTCCATCTGCGCGAACCGGGATACGAAGACGCGGAAACCGTCGCTTCCGGTTCCTTAGCCGCCGTCGCCGGAGGCTTCACCACAATCATTTGCTGTCCCAACACCAATCCCCCGATCGACACGACGGCCAACGTCGCCTTGATTCGCGAACTCGCGTCCAAAGCGCGACGATGCAACGTTTACCCAATGTGTTGCATCAGCAAAGGCCGAAAAGGTCAAGAAATGGCGGAGCTCGGGCTCCTCTTCGAAAGCGGTGCCATCGCGTGCAGCGACGACGGTTCCTCCGTTGAAGACGACGCCCTCATGCGCCGCGCCCTCTCATACTGCAAAATGTTCAACAAGGCCGTCCTATGCCACGAAGAATCAAGCGCCTTAGTCCGCGGCGGCGTTATGCATGAAGGACGCGTCTCCAACATCCTCGGGCTCGGCGGAATGCCTGCGGTCGCCGAAGAAGTCATGGTCGCCCGCGATATCGCGCTCGCCGAAAGCGTCGACGGAAAGCTTCATATCATGCACGTCTCCTCCGAAGGCGCTATCGCCTTCATTCGACGCGCTAAGGCGCGCGGCGTAAAGGTCACTGCCGAAGTCACTCCGCATCATCTCACCCTTACCGACGAAGAGTTGCGATCCTTTGACTCCAATTACAAGATGAATCCGCCCCTTCGCAGCGCTAGGCACGTGAAGGCGTGCATCGACGGTCTCGTCGACGGTACCATCGACGTCATTGCGACCGATCATGCGCCGCACACCGCCGAGAAGAAGCTTCAAGAGATCAACGTCGCGCCCTTCGGTATCATCGGCCTCGAAACCGCGTTATCTCTGTGCGTTGAAACTCTCGTCGCCCCAGGTTTGCTGACATGGTCGCAGCTTGTCGAGAAAATGTCCCTCAATCCTTCGAGAATCCTTGGACTTAAGAAAGGAACTTTGCAAGAGGGCGCCGACGCCGACGTCACCATCGTTGATCCTGAGTTGCAATGGACCTTCACCCCGAGCCTTAACCATTCGAAGAGCTCGAACTCGCCATACTTTGGACGTTCCTTCAAGGGGCGCGCCGTTGCGACGATCGTCGACGGAGAAATTCGTTACACGTTCTAACGCCTATTCTCGGCGCTATTTACGTAGCGCCGATTTTTTATTAGTCGCCTATAGAAATAAAAAAAACGCTCGTCTTACCAACGAGCGTCATTTTATGCTCAGACCTGAACGTAGTCGCGTTCAAGGCGTTGAATTCAGGTTATACCTCCGTGGGTGCGATACGGGGTCATATGGCTGGGTTGATCCATCATCCATATGCGTTCCCACGTTTCTTCCGATTGACGCAGGTCCTCAGACGTATTGTAGAGCTGCTGCGTTCTCTTCGCGGGGTCTCCGGAATAAGCCGGAAGGACGCATCCGACAGACCCTAAGGTCAGGGCCCCAAGCAACAGCGACAGTAAGAATTTACGCATCGCGCTTCTCCTCCGTGATATGAAACGTCCGCCTGTCCATACAACGCGACCAGCTCCGAACGTCTCGGAATTATCGATACAAAGAACACGAAGGCGCTCTAAGGTCGCTCTCGTCTTCTTCATGCTAGGCTATTTATCGGCGTTCTTGTCGTTGCGACTGTAGCGAAATTATCGATTTTGAAAAATTCCACCAACCCTTGCGTTGCAAAGGCTGCATACGACGCGTCGCTAAAAAACGCCTCACAGTCTATCGGCGAAGAGAGCCGGAAATCTTTAAAGAATCGTCTAGAATTCCGCGTAAATTCGTTCAGGAAAGCTTTTGAATTGTTTCCTCAACAAGGGCCACGTCCGCCTGCGTGTTCACGCCGAGACATTCCACTTCTTTCAAAACGGGAAGCGCGAGAATCTTCTTGCCCTTATCGAGGAGAATGGCGGGAACGTCCGTGATGTAGTATTCCTTTTGGGCGTTATTAGCGCGCAATCCGTTCAGGGAAGCCAGGAGATCAGGCGTATTAAAGACATAGTAACTCATGTTAATTTCTTTAATTTGACGCTGTTCGTCCGTCGCGTCCTTCTCCTCAACGACCCCGTAGAAGCTACCCGACTCGTCGCGAAGAATACGCCCCATGCCAAAGGGATCTTCTTTATGCACCGTCCCGAGAATACACGACACGCCCTCGCCGACGTTTTTCTCGTATTCGTCGAAGAGTTGCACGACGGAACTGCTCTGGAGCATCGGGTTGTCGCCGGCAATGATGAAAACGGGACCGTCAAATCCCTCGAGTTGTTCGCGACACGACATGACGGCGTGACCGGTGCCCAAGAGTTCTTTCTGCTCCGCAAACTTAACGTTCGGACGCGACTTGATCGCGTCGCGAACAAGATCGCCTTTGAACCCGATAACGACGACGATTTCATCGACGCCCGCCGCGTCAAGCGCGTCGAGAACGTATTCGATCATCGGTTTGCCGCATACGGGGAAAAGAACTTTAGGTAAGTCGGACTTCATGCGCGTCCCTTTACCGGCGGCAAGAACAACAGCTTTTTTGACTTTGGCGTTCATTTTCATTCACCTTTAATTAATTTTACGTACAACGCTCCAGCCCAAGATCAGTGCACAAGCTGATTAACAATGTCGGCGTTGCATCGGAATCGAGAGAGGGTCGCGGTCAACTGGCTCATCGCGTCGACCGGATCGCGCTGTAATAGGGAGCGTCGAATATAGCTCGCCACGCGGAGTTCCGCCGGGCTTAAAAGCATTTCCTCGCGACGCGTTCCAGATTGCGTCACGTCGATCGCAGGCCAGATGCGGCGATCGGCAAGACGGCGATCAAGGACAAGCTCCATGTTCCCCGTCCCCTTGAACTCTTGGAAGATCAATTCGTCCATGCGGCTTCCCGTATCGATCAACGCAGTTCCGACAATCGTCAACGATCCCCCCTTGCGAATCACCTTGCCGGACTCGTCGTAGACGTCCTCAAGCTGACGCGCCGAAGAGAAAATCTTTTTAGGAACGTCCATCGCTTTAATGTCGACGCCTCCCGTCATCGTTCGACCGGTGTTGCCAACCCATTTATTGAACGCGCGCGCCAAACGTGTGATCGAGTCAAGAAGGAGGAAAACGTCCTTACCCATTTCCGCAAGGCGCTTGCAACGGGTAATCACAAACTGCGCCAAGCGAATATGGCTTTCCAGTTCGCAGTCAAGACTGCTCGATATGACCTCCGCGTTGACCGAACGCCTGAAGTCGGTGACTTCTTCCGGACGTTCGTCGATCAAGAGAACCGTCGCGTGAACGTCCGGATAGTTCTTGCACACGGCCTGGCAAATCTGTTGAAGAAGCATCGTCTTACCAGAACGAGGGGGGGCGACGAGAAGCGCGCGCTGACCTTTGCCAAGGGGAGTGAGAATATCCATGACCCGCGTTGAAAGAGGACCGCCGTTCCATTCAAGACGAAGCATGTCGTGAGGCGTCACGGGAGTAAGATCGTCAAAGTGAGGAACGGAAGCGTAATCCTCAGGAGACATTCCGTCGACGTCGTAGATCGCGCAAACGCGAGGGCCGTTGCTTCCGACGCCCGGTCGAACGTCCGCTTTGACGCGCGCGCCTTCGCGCAAACCAAGACGAGAGATCGCGCCGCACGAAACAAAAGGATCGTACTTATGACGAACGTAATTATCTTCAGGATCGCGGAGAAAGCCGAAACCGTTCGGGTGCATTTCAAGAACGCCGCTGGCGCGATAGTTGCCGTATTCGTCGAACTCGACGGGATACGGAGGAAGATTCGCGTTCGGTCCCGTCTCTTTAGGAGAAAGAGGACTCGTCGAATTCTGTGGACGACGCTGATTATTGATCCCCGCCCCCATCCTATTTGGAGAAGCGGCACGACGATATTGCCCAAGCTGACCGCCGCCGTACGAGTCTCCCCAAGAACCAGGGTATTGCTGGTTATTCGTCATATGTTCTTTTTTGGACCCAACCCGCCTATGATCTAATTTCCTACCGCGTGGGTTACGATTTTCATTCATATCTCTTCTATTCCCCTAATGGGCTTTCCTTTCCTTGGATCCGCTTGTCCGTGTGATATATTTCAAGCGTCTGGAAACAAACGATTATATGCAAGACGGCTTCTACCTACCGCGTCTTAATTATTTAAATTGAGCCGCGAAAGCAAAATAAAAACAGAACGCCAAGCATGCGTCAAACCGCAAAAGCGACTCGCCTAGTCGTTGACTTTGCCGATTTTTATGAAAAATTCGTTCCGTTAATAGGGATGCGACATGAAATTCCCAGCAAAGACGAGAACTTCCAACCGAAGATCATAGTCCGATTTGTCTAAAGAACGAAACAGTAAACGCAAACGGCGTCTTTTCCGTGAACGATTATCAAAAGAGACGATCCTATATTCTTAAAAATTAAAGACCCTCCAACCTGTATTATAGAAATAAAAAGTTTCTGTCAATAAATTTTTACATGAAAAAATTTGTTTTTAACAGAAATCTAAGGCGGCTTCTGCGTTCCAAGAGGAATTCGTCGTCGTACGCGCTATTCGTAGCGGCGACGAATTCATAATACTACCCCACGTCGCCAAGATCGAGGGTTTGCCCATATCGCGCCAAAACTTGCCGACGCAACGCCTCGTGTTCAAACTCCGACAGGCCGGGATCGCGTTGAACGATCTCCACTGCGTCTTCTCGCGCCCCTTCGATCAGTTCGCGATCCTTCGCGAGATTCGCAACGCGGAGCTGCGCCGAACCGTGCTGCTTTTGACCGAAAAGTTCCCCTGGGCCGCGCGCCGCGAAATCTTTCTCCGCCAACTCGAATCCGTCGGTCGACTCGGTAAACGCCGTCAGACGTTCGAGGGCTTCCGCTCGACTCGACTCCTCTCGCTTTTTCTCGCCATCCGTCTTCTTACGGCGCGGCGCTTTTCGATCCTCCTCCGCCGCGTTCGGCTCCTCGTTCGTCGGCACGACTCCGCAAAAACCTGGGAGCTCGCCTCGCGTCACTCGACCGCGAAGCTGGTGAAGCTGCGCAAGTCCGAACCGATCGGCGTTTTCGATCGTCATAAGCGTCGCGTTAGGGACGTCGATACCGACTTCGATTACCGACGTCGCAACGAGAATCTGCAATTCGCCGCTTCGGAACGAACGCATGATCTCCTCTTTCTGCGCCGCCTTCATGCGACCGGTCAGCGCCCCGATCCGATAATTTTTGAAAAGCCCCGAGGAAAGTTCCTCGCACACGGAATCGACGGTGCGAAGAGGCGTCTGGCTCCGCTTCTGACGCGCGTCGCCCCCCTCTTCTTTTTCAAGGGATTCCCATCGCGTCCATCGCGCCGGTTCCGCAAGCTCCTCTTCAAACGACGCGTCTAATTCGCGCGATCCGAGAGTCGTTCCGCGCTCGCCGTCTTCAACTATCTCCTCCGTAACGCGCGGGACGACAAAGTACGCCTGTCGTCCCTCGTCGACTCGAGATTTGACAAATTCAAGCCAGCTTGCTCGCGTCTTTCGCGTCACGATCGACGTCGTCGGCGGACGACGATTCGGGGGGCCGCTCCGCATCGTCGATACGTCGAGGTCTCCGAAAAAGGTCATCGTCATACTGCGCGGTATCGGCGTCGCCGTCATCACAAGATAGTGCGGCTCAAGCGCCGACGCCCCCTTCAAAAGCGCGCGTTGACGCACGCCAAACTTATGTTGCTCGTCAATGACGACAAGTCCGAGACGTTTAAACTTAAGCTCGTTGCACACAAGAGCTTGCGTCCCGACGACAATATGCGCCGCCCCCGACGCAAGAGCCTCTTCGACCTCGGCCCGTTCGCGAGCGCTTTGACCGCCAAAAAAAGGCGCCACCCGCGTCGCCGTCCCCGTCAGAAGTTCCTGCAACGTTCGAAAATGCTGACGCGCAAGCGTTTCAGTCGGCGTCATCAACGCCGTTTGCGCGCCGTTCGCCGCCGCCTGGAGCGCCGCGTAAATCGCCACCGCAGTCTTACCCGAGCCGACGTCTCCTTGCAAAAGACGATTCATCGGCGAAGGACGCCCCATGTCGATCGATATCTCGCGAATCGCCTGATTCTGCGCCGCCGTAAATTCAAAAGGAAAAAGGCGCCGGATTCGCGAATCCGTCTTCGCTGTTCCCGGCAACGGCGGAGCCTTCATATTCGCACGGCGACGCGTTCGGCAAATCGCCAGCGCAAGCTGTAATACGAGAAGTTCTTGATACGCAAACCGTCGACGTCCGTATTCAGATTCCTCCGGAGTCGACGGATAATGCATTAATCGAATCGCCTCGCCGATCGGCGCAATATTGCGACGAAGACGGAGCGCTTCGGGAAGCGCCTCGGGGACGCGATCGGGAAGCGTGTCGAGGACGTTGCGAATGATCCGCTGGAGCTGCGCTTGGGAGAGGCCCTCCGTGAGAGAGTAGATCGGAAGAACATATTTCTCCTCGCCCGTCTCCGGATCAGTCGTTCCTCCTTGAGTCGGAAGATCCAGTCCCGCGTCAAGATACGTAAGCTTCGGATGAGAAAATTGCCAACGCCCGTTCGTCTTCTTCGGCTTTCCCGTGAGGATCAAGGGGCGCCCCTCCGCAAAGGAGTTCGAAATATAGGGCATGCTGAACCACAATGCCTCAATACGATCTCCATGCGCGTCCACCGTTAGACTCGTCAGGGGGCCGCGCCGCGTATAGCGCGTTTGCCAATACTCGATCTCGCCGACGATCGATTGCACCGAATCGTCCGTGAGAGACGCGACGTCGCGACGAAGCGTTATCTCAAGATAATCGCGCGG
>CAKVCP010000075.1 GCA_934725735.1 uncultured Thermoguttaceae bacterium | reverse complement strand
GAAAAACGTCGTTTCTCGCTACAAAGATCGTATCCGTTACTGGGAAGTGTGGAACGAAGAAAACATCGGTTTTTGGCGCGACGAACCCAATGGCGCGGATTACGCCAAATTACTGGCCGCAACTTACAACGCTATTAAAGAAATCGATCCTCAACTGATTGTCGTCTATGGCGGCCTAGCGGGAACGCCAATCGAATATTTCGAGGCTTCCCTTGACGCTGACGCGGCTAAATATTTCGACGTGCTCAACGTTCATCCATATCGAGGGGGACTCTCGACTCCTGATAGAATCGAAACTTTCAAAAAAGATCTTACAGCCTTTAATGAAGCGCTCAAAAAGAGAGGCCTGCCTGAACGTCCGCTTTGGATCACCGAAATGGGATGGGCGACGCCTCCTACGTTGGGCGAATTGAATCGTCGCGTCATCGCCGTCGCGATTGATCGCCTATACCCTAACGAAAAGCCTCGTATAGCTTTTTTCTATGACAATCGCTTCGACGGAACAGAGGCGCGTCCCAAATCAGATATGCTTCGACGCCTCCCTTCAGAATATCTTGAGCAACAAGATCTTGTCTCGTTTTGGAATCTTGACGAACTCCAAAACCTCCGACCCCAAGACGCCGATATGTTGATTATGCCTCCGGGCGAAACTTATCTTGAAGACGCGGTGGACGTCGTCGCTAACTTTGTGAAGAACGGCGGAACGCTTGTCCTCACCGGCGGCGTCCCCTACTACTATCCATGCTCCTACGACGCCAAAAAGAACAGGATCGTCAGGAAGCAAGATAATCCCAAAGGAGCGGAACGTCTCAAGGAACTTCGTATCTCGTGGTTTGCATGGTGGACGCGCGAAAACGTCCCCGAGACAGTCGGTTCTGTTGTAGCGCCTGAAACTCAAGAATTCTATGCGGCTAGTGGGAAAACCGCTCTTAACGGTTACCAAACAAAGAACAAGTCGACAAGAGTCTTTGACGACAAAGAGCTTCGTCCTGGAGATCGTATGATTTCCATCATTGATGGTAAAGACGAAAACTTTACGGCCTCCTCTGCATGTATTTACGATTTCAATAGCGACTACAAAGGCGCCGTGGTCGTTTCGTCAATCTTTGATAACGACGGATTTCAGACGAACCAATCCACCGTCTACAATCAGGCCCTCTTCCTTCCTCAAGCCCTTCTCTTGTCCTTTGAATTTGGCGTCGAACGATACTTTTGGTACGAATTCCAGGCGCCGGAAAGAGACGATTACGACCCGGAACATCACTTTGGTATCGTCGGGCAAACTTTGAAGCCCAAGCCCGCTTATTACGCATATTCAGCCTTAACCAAAGCTCGTCCCGCCGGTTCTGTTAAAAAAGCGTTTACGTTGGGAGAAAACGTCATTGTAAGCGGATGGAAGCGCCCGGATGGTAAGACAGCTTGGGCTTTATGGAGTCCCTGGAATACCCCAACGGTGAAACTCAACTATCAAGGTAAGATTACTCAGGCTTTTGACTACCTTGGAAATGACGTTAAGAAACCGGAGAAGAACGGAACGCTCCAAATTTCGTCGGAAATTCTCTATCTAATCGGCCCCGAAGAGCTCTCCTGTGAATGATACGGTAGCGCAATAAAAAAACGAGTCTCTCCCATAGAGGAAAGACTCGTTTTTATTTTCTTATTAAAGAGAGGCTTAAAGAATAAACTTACTCAAGTCTTCATCTTTGACAATCTTACCGATCTTCTCTTCAACATAGGCGCCATTGATGACAACGCGTCCAATCGTCATACTTGCCGCTTCAAAATTAAGATCCTCTAGAAGCCGCTCCATGATCGTGTAGAGACGTCGCGCGCCAATATTTTGCGTTGTTTGATTCGCCTGTTCCGCATACTCGGCAATCGCTTCTATTGCGGACTCTTCAAAGACGAGATCAATATTCTCAGTCTTCATTAAGGCGGTATACTGTTTGGTCAACGAATTTTCCGGTTCCGTTAAAATTCGGACAAAATCCGCCTTCGTTAAGTCGGATAACTCGACGCGAATCGGAAAACGACCTTGCAACTCTGGCGTCAAATCGCTCGGTTTGACTTTGTGAAACGCGCCAGCCGCAATAAATAAAACGTGATTGGTCGAAACGTGACCATAACGCGTGCGAACAGTCGTTCCTTCGACAATCGGCAATAGATCGCGTTGAACGCCTTGTCGAGAAACGTCCGCATGAGACGACTCTGTTCCAACAATCTTATCGATCTCGTCGATGAAGATGACGCCCATATCCTGAGCGAGAGCCACGGCGCGGCTCGTGATTTTCTCGTCGTCAAGGAGCTTATCCAATTCTTCCTCATAGAAGAATTTACGCGCTTCGGCGACATTTACGCGTCTTTCGGCGTGACGATCTCCAAACTTCGAACGAAGGAGCGCGTCAAGATCAAAGGGGGAGTCCATCTCACGCGGGTCGGCAAAAAGAAACTCAACCTGAGGGCGACGACCGCGTCGACCATTAACGTCTAGAAGTTCCTCTTCGAGACTTTCCGACTCCAAAGCCTTTTTCGTGCGCAAATAAAGGCGATAAAATTCCTGTCGCGCTTCCGTTTCGCGTTGTTCAGCTTCCTCAAGGCGCTTCCCCTTATCCTCTTCATCCTTCTTCAAGGACTCCGACTTCGCGACTTGACTCTCAGATTCCGACGTTTTGCTCTCTTCCGAAGCGGCTTTGCTCGCGTCGGCGGACTGAACCAACGAACCAAGAGATCCGACAAACTCTTTCATCCACGGGGGGCTATTTGGATCGTCCAAGATGCTCTTACGAGCCGACTCCATCGCCTCTTGAGAAGGAAAAGGAAAAGGAAGCGACGGATCGAGCCCTGGCTTTGTCGAAGCTTCACCCTTATTCGCTTCGCTTCGTTTCTTCGAACTAATCGAAATGCGGGGCGTAGGCGTTTTAGACGCGCGCGTCTTGAGGTATAGATCAAGTTCCTCAGAGGTAAGCTTGTGTTCCTTGACCTTCTGGTTCTCCGAGTCGTCTTTATACTCTTCCAGCGTCTGATTTGATTGACTGAACTTCAAGACTAAGGCGGTTAGAAGTCGCGCCTGAGCCAACTGCGTAGCTTTATCATGATTCACACGGCGCTCTTCTTCTCTCACAATCCCAAGCGCATTCTCCACGAGCTCGCGAACCATGCTTTCGACGTCGCTGCCATGGTAGCCGACTTCCGTGTATTTCGTAGCGTCAACTTTAATAAAAGGCGCGCCGGTGAGAGCCGCAAGGCGTCGCGCCACCTCGGTTTTTCCCACTCCGGTGGGACCGATCATCATAACGTTCTTCGGACCGATCTCGTCGCGCATCGATTCGTCGACCCGCTGCCGACGCCAGCGATTACGAATCGCGACGGCTATCGCTCTCTTCGCCTCTCGTTGACCGACAATATGCTTGTCAAGCTCTTCTACGATCTGTCGTGGGGTCAACTCCGTCATGACAACTCCTCTACAATTATGTTCGAATTCGTGTACACGTCGATCTCTGACGCTATCTTTAGCGATTCGGCGACGATTTCTCGCGCGGAAAGATTGGAATGAGCTAACAGCGCCTTTGCCGCCGACATGGCAAAATTACCCCCTGAACCGATCGCCGCAATACCGTCCGTAGGTTGAACGACGTCTCCGTTCCCTGTGAGTAAGAGCGTATCCGACTTCGAAACGACAATCATCATCGCCTCAAGCTTACGCAACGCGCGATCGGTTCGCCATTCCTTCGCAAGTTCAAGCGCCGCGCGCGTTATGTTGCCTGGATAATCCTTCAAACGATTTTCAAAGCGCTCCATCAAAGCAAACGCGTCCGCCGTTGATCCCGCAAACCCAGTAATCACCTCCCCGTTAAGAAGCTTACGGATCTTGCGCGTATCCGATTTCATGATCGTGGAGCCAAACGTGACCTGACCGTCGCCGCCAATCGCCACACGACCGTCTCTACGGACTGTTAAAATCGTCGTACTTCTGGATTTCATATCTCGTCCTATTGAGTTTTGCTTAGAAGAAGATAACGTGTCTTACTTTAAAAGTTTCCGTTCTAACGCGGGATTATAGCTGGTCCACGTCTTATCGCGGTTGACGTCTTCTTGAATAAACTTCTGAAATTCATTTAATTTGGCGTCAAGCGCGTCGATAAGATGGAGCGCTATCGCCTCGCGCGTCATCGGAAGCTTAACCGCGCCAAATTCCATCACCCCATGATGCGAAAGAATCATATGTTTCAATTTCAACGCAATAATCGGATCAACCGTCTCCCCAGCGGCCTTGAGCTCCATTAATTTACGGTCAAGAAGCTCGGCTCCCAAATATGGATGACCGAGAGCCTGTCCGCCGTCAGTGTACGCAGGAGCGACGGGATCATCCGAAAGCTCTTCCGTTTTGCCAATGTCGTGCAAAAAGGCCCCGACGAGAAGGAGTTCACGATCGACGATTTGACTGTACTGACGTCCGACAAACTCGGAAAGTTCCATCATAGCGACGGTATGTTCGAGGAGTCCGCCAAGATTTGCGTGATGGATGCGCAGACCTGCAAAGACGCGCTTGAATCGTTTCATGAGTTCATGGTCGTTCAAAAAAGCGTCGACCACGAGACGAAGATCGCGCGACGTCACCGTGTCGAGCATTTCTCGAAGACGCGCGTCTAGACGGTCAAGATCATGGCACGGGGACTGAACGAAATCCTCGCCGACGACTTCGCTCGTCTCGACTTTTTTGATCTTAGTCAGATGCGCTTGAAGCTTGCCTTGATAAAGTTGTCCGCGTCCTTCGCAACGCACAAAGTCCCCTTCGTCAAACTTCTTGGATTCTTCCTCCGTCGTATTCCACAAGAAAGCGGTTAGAGAGCCCGTCTTATCGCCTAAAACCAGCTGAAGGTAACACGCGCCGCGTTTATCGGTGCGAAAGACTTTATCTTGAACGCGGTATATATCTGAAATAGCGTCGTTTTCTTTTATTTGATTGACAAACAGTCGACTCATGAGAACCTGACAATTAAGTAATGTTTAAAATGCGAACCCGCGCATAACGAGACTCCTCTCCTTGCGGGATCCGTAAAATCTTAACCTCTATTATACGTCGTCTCAGAAAAGGAGAATACCAGACCGTCATACGCGAAGCACAAGAAATAAAAAATGGGCAGGGGCGGGATCGAACCGCCGACACCAGGATTTTCAGTCCTGTGCTCTACCAACTGAGCTACCTACCCAAAACAAACCCAAAGGCGTAAAGCCTAATGGGCAGGGGCGGGATCGAACCGCCGACACCAGGATTTTCAGTCCTGTGCTCTACCAACTGAGCTACCTACCCTCTCGCGCTCATCATGAGCACGATTTAATAAAATTGTATGGCGCTCAGCCGTATGGTCAAGGGAGAAACTTCAAATTTTCCCCAAGGAAAATACTTTCGTCAACGCCTATCAAATAAAACGACGACGGATTATCGATTTAACGTCGTTCAGCCATCCCTTGCGCTGCGCGTCGTCGCTCATGATGATCTGTTCGAAATTTCGACGTTCAAAAGAGCTCGATCCGACGACGCCAAAGACGAGCGTTCCCCAAAACTTCTCGAGGGGATCGCCGTACGCGTTAATTTCATAATCTCTCGGCGTGTTGGAGGTCGTGAAGACTTGCACAACTTTATCTGAAAGGCCTTGCCACGGACCCGATTCAGTAAAACCGTAGGCAAAACCGTTGCGTAATACGCGATCAATCCATCCAAGGAGAATCGCAGGAGGAGCGCCCCACCAATTCGGATGAATGAAAACCATCCCGGCACATTCTTTCACCGCTTGCATCTCTTTTTGCATCGCAAGAGGCGCGGCGGAAGAAGGTTCCTTCGTTTCGGCCAAGGTCATAATCGGATCAAACCCTTCGGCGTAGAGATCGCGAAAGACAGGCTCGTATCCCTGAGCGGAGAGAGCGTCGATCGTACGCTGAGCAATGGCGCCATTGAAACTATTTTTCGCGTCGGGGTGGGCCAATATCACAAGAACTTTCTTATTTTCCATTTTCAATTCCTTTATTGGGTATTATTCGAGTTCATTTTATCAGTTGATGGGAGAACGCAACAGGCGTAAAAGAAAAACCGGGCAGAAGAAACGCCCTGCCCGGTCTTTTAAAATCGTCTCAGAAAACGAATCAGTCGATAATTCGTTTCATGATAATCGCGTCTTGATAATTCACGGAATTACCTCGACGGAAATCGATAGGAATCGAACGATCAATGATCGAGAATCCGCGATGACGCTTCACTTCTCCATCGTCCGACCCTAGTTCTTTTCCGTAGGTGTATCCGTCGGGATAGATCGCCTGGTAGTAATAATACCACTTGTAGTTGGGATCCTGAAGATTAGCGATCGTTAACTGATTGCCGTCAGGATCGTACTCCGGCATATTAACGCCAGGATTACAACGTTCAAGCTCAAAATACCCAACCGTCACCCATGCGGCGAAAACGTTGGAACGATTCGTCGTCAAACTGGAAAGTCGTTGCATTTCCGCAGTCGCTTCATAGAGGTTGCCGCGGCTATTGAGCGGCTCATACGACGAGACGCCGTCTTCAGGAGTTCCATCCGGCTTATCTTTCGCAAGGTTGTCAATGATATCCCCTAGATCGTTGGAAGTTCCATCCGCGAAGTTGACGATATCTAAGCCGACCGTTCGTGTCTGAGTTTGGTAACTCTGCGAAGGCTGGAAGCTAACAACGCCGTTCCCATTAGGCTTACCATTCTCATCCTTAGGCGCTAAACTATCCAAAATAGCCTTCAAGCTGTCAGGAGGAGTGATTCCAAGCCCCGAAAGAGACGCTGAACCGCCGTCCGTTGTTCCAAAATAATCTTTGTCGCCGACACGATACCGATAAGTATAACTACCTAGGTCGGTAAAAGGCTTATTCTGGGGATTGGCAGGATCAGTTGAATCATACGAACCGCTGCCAAACACATTTTGATAATTGTCAAAAAGCGGACCCTTGAACAACGCGTTGTCGTCGTCTACGTAGCAGTTGGAGCCTGCAAGTAGCGTCGAAAAACCAGGAACAGGCGCCGACGATTGATCCATTTGAGTCCAAAGGGACGTCGTATAAGACGGCTGGAAATAGGCTTGTACCATTTCCGCCAACCTATCAGGGGTACCGTCCTGGTCGTCGTCCGCCATAGTGAACGGACGGCGCCAGTTGATGAAGCGCTCCCATGGCGTCTTGGACGTTAGGTTCTTAGGAGACAACAACGCATTCCAGGCGGCCTCGGTAACCGTGTTCAGATTAACCTTGGCGGACTCTCGATGAGTAGAACGCCATAAGTAGTTGCGGTCTTCGTCAAGAATCGTGTCTCCTTCGGGATTTGTCATCATTTTCTTCGCGTCGACTTCCAAAGAAGGAACGCGGACAAAATCAAGCAAGCTGACCAAGTGGAGCGTTTCGCCCGGCTTCTTTGAAGTTGCAAAGAAATTGAGGTACGGCCCCATTGTTCCTTTGTCGTCAAGCTTCTTTCGCTCGTCGTCATCCGGAACATTCTTCTTGTTATACCAACCGTCATAGCCGTAAATACCGTAAGAACCTAAAGCTCCGCGCTTATCCGATTCAAGATGGTAAAGCTTCTCGAGATTCCATCCTTCTTTCTGAGCTTTGATAAACTCTAAGCCAAAGCGTCCAGGCGAACTGGCGGGAACAAGAAGGAGTTCAACCGGGTTGCTGAACGGCGCGTCGTTCCAAACAAGATGTTCGAAAGGCGTGTGCGGAGCGTAGTAGTAATCTTCGGGAATATTCGTCGAGTTGTTCGGCGACTGGAATTTGTTCTGGAAGTCAACTTGATTGTTAAGGTTGCTATACCACTTCTGGCTAGTTCCCTCAATCGTCTCAAAGGCGCCGCGATTATTATACCCGCCAAGCGTATGCGCTGGGAAAAACCTTGCCGCAACGTACTTTCCGTCTTTTACAGTAGTACGCGCAGTCGATCCGCTCTCCGGTTCCGGTGGGTAAGCTGGATGTTCCAATCCTGCTTTTTTATCGCAGGATTTAAACGCTCTCGCCCAAGGATTGGGCCGAGCGCCGCTCGCCCAATTCGGAGAGAACATCTTTTGTTCAGCAGAACCCCATGCTCGCGAGCTGAAAACATCTTTTAAAGCCAGCTCGTTATCGTCGTCCTCTAAACCAAGGGGAAGACTCTTAGGCAATTGGATCTGGTTCTCTGTATCCTTCCAACGATAATCGTCGTCACTGGAGAACAAGCGTTTGTTACGATCATTAATATCAGTGTCCAGTGTTGCAGTCTCGACCTCCCCGTTGAATATGGTCAAATCCATGACGTTCCAGTCAACGGTAATGTACGGATTAAGGAGAGGATGGTAAGGACGATTAGGATCCGCCGCCCTTTGGAGGAACGCTGTTTTGTAATCAGGAATCGTTCCCAATCCAAACAACTCATCCTTGACAAGGGGATAATTCGCAACTTTCTTCTCCAAGAAGTCGTCATACCCCGTTCCTAACCGATCAACAGTCTCAGGGTCTCGAGTTCCCCAGGAAATCGGCATGTCGAAAGGTACGTCATATACCCCCGTTTCCGGATACGGTCCACCCACCGGCTGAGCAGGATAGAAATCGTCAGCATTGCTGATTTTTTTATCCTGATCGTTATAGTAAGGATCCTTTCCAGGAATCGTCCACAGCGGCTCAGAGATATTAAACCCTTGGTTCCCAACAATAGAACTCGCCACCATGTATTCGTATTTGCGAGAGGGAGTTCCAGGAGCGTCTGGATCGTAATTAAGATCGTTCAAATCAATAGTAAACCCTTTGACGCCGTGCTTCTGTCCGTATTGTCTATTTGGATCTTCTTCAGTTGTCGCGCCCGCAACAGCCGATCCCAATTCTCGTTGAACCTCAGGACCTACAACAAGGTAGTGATTGGGTTCAAGCAACGTCCTTGACGCATCCGTTTTTACAAATGTCCTGAGTCCGTCAGGCAAATTACTAGCGCCCGACAACGTCGAATCGCCGCCTATTGAAAAATTGGCAAACCAGAGGATTCGATCAAGGTCAATCTCTCTACGATGAGCGGCCAAAAGACGCGCGTTCTTCTTTTCATCCGGCGAAGAAGCTGGAGGCAATACTGCTTTATTTAATCGATCGTCGTCATATGCCTTGGCGACTGCCGATCCAAGAATATTGGCCGAGAAGAAGTCGTAATACTTCAACCACGAAGGAACCATAATGGGATCCGCAATCTCTTCAGGATTTCCAATCACAGGCTTGAGATCGGTTCCAATCTTCCGCAAGGGATCGAGATAAGAAATATTCCCAACGTCGTTCGTCTTCAGCAGAGGCGTATTCCTAAACTGACGAGGTTGCATCGAGAAGAGGCTGAAGTCGTTGTAATACTTAGTACCAACCTTTTGGGGACTCAAACGATTAATCACGCTATTTTCAGCTTTGACAAGGTATGGGCTATTCGTGGTCTTAAACCGCTCATCCACAGAACCGGGATAATCGTTTAATGAGAGCGGATCAGAACTTTCGCTAATCGCCACACGCCAAACAGGCAACACAAGCTCACGATCCCAGTTATATTCAGACCCAGTATGAGAGTCTGTCTCTGTGCCAGCGTCTTTATAACCGGGAAGCTCTTTCGAAAGACACAACTTCCAAACCCCGCCGTCCTCAACGTATAATTCGCTTGATTGAGGGACGTGAGGATTCGCGGTGCAGTACAGCTCTAAATAGCTTGAACCTTTTGGACGACGAACTTGATCGAAATCATTATCGTCGCCATCCTTAACATACCCTACTTCGTCGGAAGGGGCGTTCGTCTTATGCCATTCAATATTGGTATCTGCAATTCCTAGATCATGAAAATTTAACGTTTCAGTCAAAACCAAGTCAGGACGTTCCATCCCCCATACCAGGCGGAAGCCAAGATCTTTTGTCTGATCGCTGAGTTTTTCAATATCTCGGTTCATCCAGTTGAGGAGTTCGTCGACTTTACCTCCTTTTTGATACGCCTTACCTTCGTCAAACGCGGCGCAGAAATAATCGCACATCTGCTCTGAAGGTAGACCGTTTGAAACAGAGAAAAGAAAGTTGACTGGAGGATCAGCGAGATTAGACCATCCATTTAATTTCCAAAGATTATCCCCCGTTGTCGTCACGGCATGATTACCGTCGTCGCCAACGCCGTCGATCCAGTCATAACCGTCGACCCACCACCCGTCGAAAGGCGTCGGGTCGAAGAAGAAAGGAGTCATCGTCGCGTCGGGATCGGAGAAATCAACAACGTTGACGCACCATTGCGCCAATCTCGTAGCGATGAGCTCACGGCCTAAAAGCTCCGTTTTATGGTTATCCTTCCCCAGTTGATCCTGAAGGACGCTCAAATCAAAAGAATCTTCAAAGTAATTCTTCAGATTACTTTCGACCATACTGCCAGTTCCGCTGTCATATTCGGAGTAAGGATGGCATAATTCCGCGTTCAGATCCTCATAAATGAGGGTCATGAGCACAATATACAAACCGCGGGCATACTCCATTCTCTTAGCCAACCC
>CAKVCP010000074.1 GCA_934725735.1 uncultured Thermoguttaceae bacterium | reverse complement strand
GTCATGAGCTTCCTCAAGACGCGGCGACGGCGCCGAGGTTTCGCGCGCCTGATTTTGCGCCTCTTGAACGTGCGCTCGACGCCTTCGAGGAAAATTTCGACGAAGAAGAGTACCCGCGCTTAGCGGAATTTCGCGAACGGCTCGACGCGTTGAAGAGTCGCTCCGCGCTGCTGACGGAACGCGCGAAGAACGCGGACGACGCTATCGACGCCGACGTCGACGCGCTTGTGAAAGACCTTGCCGCGTTGCGGCGCGACGCTATCTTAGCGAATCCTGAGATCGATTTCGATTCCTTCCTCTATGTGAGTCGCGACCCGTCGATGATCGGTATGCCGGACAACTTTGCGAGTAATTCGTACATTCCCGCGAATGGGTATCAGGACGAGCTGCGGCGCTTCAATCTTCGCGACGGTTCGTCGTCCCTTGTGTATAAGCCGACGCACGGAGAGTTTATCGGGGATCTTGAGCTGTACTTTGACGCGTCGAAGCTCCTTTTTTCGGCGCCCGACCCCGAGTGCGACTACCGATGGCGCGTTTGGGAGCTCCCGATTCTCGACGATCCGGACGCGCAGTTGAGCGCGACTCCGACGATTCTCCCCCTGATTAACGACGCCGACGTCGACAACTTCGACGCTTGTTATTTAGGGGACGACCGCGTCGTCTTCTGTTCCACGGCGTGCCAATCCGGGGTGCCGTGCATTAACGGCGCGGGGCGCGTCGCGAATCTTTATAGTTACGCGCCCGACGGGACGATTCGGCAATTGACGGTCGATCAAGACGACGACTGGAACCCCGTCGCCCTTAAAAACGGACGCGTGATGTATTTGCGCTGGGAATACGTCGATCTTCCTCACGCGTTTTCGCGCATTATGTTTCATATGAATCCCGACGGAACGAATCAGTCGGAGCTTTACGGAAGCGGATCATACTGGCCCAACGCGATCTTTTGCGCGCGTCCTCTTCCTGGGGATACTTCGAAATTCGTCGGAATCGCCGCAGGACATCACGACGTGCGTCGGGAAGGGGAGTTGGTAATCTTTGATCCCGGCAAGGGACGTAAAGAGGCGGAAGGCGTCGTTCAGCGAATCCCCGGCTACGGCAAGGAGGTTTCCCCCGTCGCGTGCGATCTTCCCGTCGGTCAGACTTATCCGCGATTTCTGCATCCGTATCCGATTTCCGAGACCGCCTTCCTCGTTTCGTGCAAAGACGCTCCCGACGCGACGTGGAAGATTTGCGTCGCCGATATTTACGACAACATCGTCCCCCTTTTCGAGTCGCCGCAATCGTGCTTCGAGCCGATCCCACTCCGCGAAACGGAGCGTCCGGCGACGATCCCCGACCGAATCGATCCGACGTCTAAGACCGCGGACGTCTTCATCGCGGATATTTACGAAGGCGTCGGACTCAAGGGGATCGAGCGCGGCAAGGTGAAAGCGCTCCGAATCTTCAGTTATTCCTACGCCTATCAAGGCATGGGCGCGGAGCCGTACAGCGTCGGACTCGACGGCCCGTGGGATCCGCGCCGTATTCTGGGGGAAGTCCCCGTGAACGAGGACGGATCCGCGTTCTTCAAGATCCCCGCGTACACGCCGATTTCTCTCCAGCCCCTCGACGAAGAAGGGCGCGCGATGCAGATCATGCGCAGTTGGATCACCGCGCTCCCCGGCGAAACGGTCTCTTGCGTCGGATGTCATGAACCGCAAGGATCGACGTCCCCGGTCGCCCCGCGTTCTCTCGCGTCGCAGACGGTTCCCAACGCGATCGAACCCTTCCGCGGCCAGACGCGCGGATTCTCCTTTGAACGCGAGATTCAACCTATTCTCGATCGATATTGCGTCGAGTGCCATTGCGCCGACAGTCCGACGGTCAAACAACTCGTGCAAGACGGCGTCGTCGACGAAAAGGTTTGGGATAAAGAAAAGCGTCCCGGCGAAGTCTTCGAGATCGGCAGACTTCCCTTCTTCACGAAGAGCGCCCCCGTCGCGCCCCTTGAAAACGGAAACTACATCGCCGTCAAATCGTTGATTTCGAACTCGTACTATCAGTTGCGCCGCCAACTCTACACGTGGACGAAAGAGAGTCAGATGGCCCCGCATCTCCCATGCGAATTCAACGTCCAGCTTCAGCCTCTCGTCCAACTTCTCGAACGGGGGCATTTCGGCGTCGAACTCGATCCCGACTCATGGCGAACCCTCTACGCGTGGATCGATCTCAACGCCCCATACGTCGGCAACTGGGGGGACGCGCTCCGCGTCGACGACCCCGCGCTCGTCGAATCCCAGTGGCGGCGCCGCGAAGAGCTGCGTTCCCTTTACGCGACCCTTGATTCGCCGCAAGACGACAAGCCGACCCTCGACGAAAAGGACGCCTTGCCGACCCCTGTGGCGGATACGACGATTCGAACGCGTTTCTCCCGCGAACTAAGTTCCGAGGCGCCTCTAGCCGTTGACGAAGGCGCGGCGTCCGACGCCAAAAGCGTCGTGGAAAAGGTCGCGTTGAACGACTCGATCGATCTCGAACTCGTCGCGATCCCCGGCCTGAATCTCAGCGTCGGGACGACGGAGATCACGAACGAGCAATATCGCGTCTTCGATCCTGATTTCGACGCGGGAATCGAGTACGCGGACTTCATTCAGTTCAGCCCCGGCGAACGCGGCTGGCTCCTTTCGACGGCGCGTCAACCGGTCGTTCGCGTCTCGTGGAAGGACGCGAACGCTTTCTGCGAATGGCTTTCGGAGAAGACTGGCGATCGTTATCGTCTCCCGACCCTTGAAGAAGCGAAATATTTCGCGACGGCGAGCGCGTCCGCTCCATTCTGGTTCGGCGAGCTTGGAGACGACTACTCCCTCTTCGAAAATCTCGCGGATTCGAGCTACGCGCGGATCTCTCCCTTCGGATGGTCGGGGCGCGTCGCGACGCTTCCGGCGTGGCGCCCCTGCGACTGGACGGTCGACGATCGCGCGCGCGTGAGCGTTCCCGTCGCGTCGTATCGTCCCAACCCGTTCGGTCTATACGACGCGCAAGGGAACGTCGCGGAATGGACGAGCGCGGAAGAAATTGAAACGCGCGAAGAATACGACTCGGCGTCGGGAGAGGTTCTGACCGCGACGCAAACGCCCAAAAAGGTCGCGTTCGGCGGGTCGTGGACGACTCCCGCGAAGAACGCGCGGCGCTCTTCGTATCGCGCGTATCCCGACTACTTCAAGCTCCGTGACGTCGGGCTGAGGGTTGTGCGAGAAAACGCGACGCGTTAAGAGATGTAAAAAAAAACTGCGTAAAATACGAAAGATTTTTTATTTTTAGAAAATTTATGAAACAAAAACGTTTCATTTCGCGTACTATACTGTAGAGACTCCTAAAATGAGAAACCGCCTCGACGAGATACTCGCGAGGCGGTTTTTTTATTTGGCCGAAGGCGCGCTCTTCTCTCAAAGGCGCCGCAGACTGTTCACAACCCGAGATTGACGAGCCAGGTTTGGATGGGATTGTGCAATTCGCTCATATCTTTCATCGGCGCGGGAAGAATTTCGTTGATGATCTTCGAATACATTTTGCGAATTTCTTCGGGGGAGAGAATCTTTAAGGTCGTCGAATTTAATTTGACGGCGATCTGTGTTTCTGGAGAAGATATTTGGGTTTTGATCGCGGTGAAAGAGTCTTCTTCGTACGCGCCATCAGAGATTTCATGGGTTTGGAGGAAAAGAACGGGAGCTCCGGAACGCTCGTCGGCATGGCGTCCTTTGACACATTCGATAGCGATTTCGACGCCGTGCTCCCCTAGAAGAAGTAGGATTTTTTTGAGGGAACTCTTAACTTCCGCGTCGCTCGACTCAGACAAGTTGATAATCGTAAACCGTCCGCCAAGGATTTCGGCTACGGTTTTCTCCGGAGCTTCTTCCCAGACGCAACTTTCTTCAAGATACTGTATCTCTCTCTTGGGCTCCCAAGGTTGTCCGTGAAATTTGTTCTCGACAATATCAGGGAGGAACCCCCCGGCGTCGTCGTCGCATAAACGTCTAGTGGCAACGTCTAGACGGTTACGGAGTTCTCCGATTTTACAAAGATTTTGTACGTCTTCCTCGTGATTCGCCATAAATCTACCTGAAGTAAAAAGGCAAGTCTTAACGACTTCACTCGATTAAACAAACCAAGAGCGCTCTCGAGACGCTTAGCCGCGTCCAAGATTGTTCCGGTTTCGAAAGAGGAGACGCGCGACCTCGTAGGATCGCATAAAAAAGAAGTCCCAGGGGGGGGGGATGGGCAGGTAGTATAACTACGCTTCTCTTCCGTTCTCTTTCAAAAAGTCCTCAGGATACAAAACCTAAAGACAACAAGTTCAGTCAATTTTAATTTGAAAATGGCGATATGAACAGACAGGCGGGGATTTTTCTTTCTTCTTTGTGAAAAAAGCCGCTTACGACGTATCGTTTGTTTGGATTACTCGGAAGATTTCTGTTTGAGTTAAGATATATATTTTGACGGAGCTTCCCAATGACGGGGTCTTGTAATTCGTCGCGTATGGCGCGATTATTTTAATGTTAGCCCTTGTGCCTTACAAAATGCCTGAAGGTCGTTAAGACGCGTCTCAAATCCTTTGTCGCCGCTTGCCTTGACGTATGGCGCCCAATACATGTTGCGCCCCGCCAATCCCCATCCTTTGACGCATAGGGCGACGGCGTCGAGGAGCTGCGCGTCGCGATCTTCCGCGTCGTATTTGACGAGGACTTCTTTACGCAGACCTGGCTGTTTCGGGAAGAGGAACCCCTTGCTTGAGCAGACGACGCTGACGGCGCGTTCGTTTCCGCGCGTCGCCGTGCGCGTGAGTTCGCGCGACACGAGGAACGCCTCTTTCGGGGCGTCGTCGACGCGCGGCTCAAGTTTCGGTTCGTCTTCCTTGGAGAGATCGACCGTCTTGTCGAAGACGTTCGGAATTCCCTGACCGTTCTGCGCGGCGTTCGCCGAGCTCGCGAGTCGGTCGCCGTCCGTTTCCGTCCCTTGCGCTCCCGTCGCGACTCCGCTGTTGCCGAGCGTCTTCGAGAGATCCTGCTTAGCCGCGACGGAGGAGTCGGCGGCGTCCGGAGCGTCGATGAATTTCCTCATGTAGAGAGGCGCGGTATTTTCGTCGTGCGCCGCGCTGGCGAGCGCGCTTTCTTGACCGCTAGCCGCCGCGTTGCCGACGTAGAGGCTTTGAACGCCTCCTTGAGAAGCGTCGTCGCCGAGCGCGTTCGAGCCTGCGCCCGTTTCCGTTCCCGACGCTTTCCCAGCGCCTGAGGCGCCGTTCTGCGCGTACGCGCCGACATAGGGTACGACGGGAGCCGTTTCGCCTCCAATTCCCGAGCCGACGTTCGCGCCGCCTGACTCCGCCGCCGCCGTCGCCGCGCCGGAGAAACTACCTCCCGCGCCAAGTCCGCCGCCTACGCCTACGCCTCCGTTTCCAAGTCCTTGCGCCGCGACCGCGACGTTGGCCCCGGAGCCCAACCCTGCGCCTAATGGAGCGCTCGCGCTAGGAGTCGCCGCGTTCGCGCCCCCCCGCGTCAAACCGCTCCCCTCGCCGAAGGGAAGCCCCGCGCTCGACGAACCGCGCATCGCCAGATCGGTGAGATCGGGACGCGCGACGCCGAGGCGCACGTTCGAGCCAAGCCGCGCTTGCAGTTCCGTTTGAGGCGCGGAGGTGTTTCCGCCGTACGCGCTCGCGTTGCGTCGAGACCGTTCGAGCGCGACGATCTGCGCGTTGCGCGCCGAGAGCGCCGCCGCAAGTTGCGCCTGCATACGATCCCGCGCGATTTGCGCCTGCTCCTGCGCCGCTTGCGCTAAGAGCGGGTCGGGTTGAGGATATTCGAGAACCTGATCTTCTTCGACAAATTCGTACCCGTAGAGCTCGCCCCACGACGCGAGCGCCGCGATCGCCGCGTAGAAATGCTTCGCGCCGCTCGGACGCACGATTATGAGCGGATACGGCTCGATCGCGTCTCCCGACGCCGTTTTCTGACCTCCCGTGACAAGATAGCGATGCGCGACCGCGCGAAGCGCCGCGTCGAAGGGATTCCCAGGATACTGCGCGAGGAGAAAATCGCGTTCGTCAAATTTGACGCCTTCAGGCTCGATGAAGACGCCGTCGGCGTTACATTCGACGAAGATCGGGCGGCGGAAAGTCCCCTTTTTGCCCTGATAGGGGACGATTGCGTAGGAATGTTTGGCGTCAGCGTTCTCTTCGCGGAGTTTCTCGGCCTCTTCCATAAGCTTTTCGATCTCGCAGTCGACGCTTTGGAGCCGCGCTTTGAGTTCGTCGAGCCCTTCGTTTTCGCCGCTATTGACGAGGGCTTCGTATTTTTGCTCAGCGGCCTGCGCTTCCGCGCGAAGTTGCGCGATCGCCGCTTCCGCGTTGGCGAGTCGCGCGCGTTGTTCGGCGAGGTTCTTCTCCGCCGTTTCGCGCATATTGGAGAGTTCGGAGAGGAGCCAATCGAGATTTTCCGTTTCTCCGCGCACGTCTTCGAGAGAGGCGTTCCCCGTCTTTTCGAGGGCGCGTTCATACTCGGAGAGGGACGGAGCGTCGTTGGTTGAGAGTCCGCCGTTGAGGGCGCTTGCGAGGGCGTCGGCGTCGACGATCGTTCCGCTGATTTCGTGTCCGAAGGTCGCGGCGCTTCCGTCGAAGGGCACGACGGCGACAGCGGCGGCTTCGTCGTCGGCGTCGGGAGTCGGCTCGGCGCTCGTTTTTCGCGCGACGAGCACGAAGACGAGCGAAAGCGTTCCCATCGTGCACAGGAGCACGGCTAGGAACGGGAAGAGCGAAAAGGCGTCTTCAGAGGCGGCGCGCGAGCGGGACGAGGACATTGGCGAACTTAAACCGGAGATTGACGGAGCGTAAAAGGCAAAAGGAGAATGGAACGGAGATTAAGCGGAGCGCTTTTTCTTCCCCAGGAGAGCGCGAGAACGCGCGGAGGTCGACGCAGAGCGCGCGCGTTTCTTCGTCGCCGTTTCGTCGGGCTCGTCGACTGCGTCGGCGGCGAGGGCGTCGACGGGAGCGTCTTGAGATTCGCGCTCGGCCTGGAGCGCTTCGAGATCAGGCGCTTCGGGGAGATTCAACTCGTCGGCGTCGTCGAAGATCGACGGTTTGAGGGGATAGGTCGTCGGCTCGGCGAGTTGGAGGGGCGCTTCGTCGGCGACGGGAAGGACAGCGGCGGGCTCGGGCTCTTTGACGGGCTCGGGGCTCTTCGCGGGGTTGGGCGTCTTGGCGACGTCGTCGAGGACGCGGAGCGCGGCGAGGGCGTCGGAGCGTTTGGACGCGCGTCGTGCTTCGTCGATCGAGACGGTCGGCGAGACGTTGAGGTCTGCGATCTTGGAGTTGAGCATGCAGACCGTCGCGGAAAGGTTGCTAAGGGTCTTTTCGAACTCGGCGACCTGCGCGAGTTTTTCGAGAGACGCGGCGAGTCTGTCTTCGAGGGCGGCGACGTCGGCGCACGCGCGAAGCGTTTGACGGAGCGCTTCGATCTCCTGGCCGACCTTCTCTTCGAGGGCGTCGAAGCGGCTGGCGCGTCGCGCCGTTTCGTCGAGCGCGGGGCGTACGGCGTCTTCGACGAATCGTCGCTGAGCGTCGGCGAGAGTTTGCGACCATTGTCCGGCGCCTTGAACGAGTCGCGAGTCGAGGGCGTCCCCGAACTTTGCGGCGACGCCTTCCATCGACTGCGCGATCGCGTTCGTCTGACGCGCGGCGTATTCCTCGAAGGTTTCGGCGAGCGCGTTAAGAAGAACGCGCGACGACGGATCGAGCGCGTCGGCGCCGCGTTCCGCGACGCGTTCGTCGTAGAAGCGCCCTTTGAGTTCCGCGTCCGCCATCTTCGAGACGAGGCGCGCGACGACGGCGTCCTGGCGCCGCGAGAGGAACTGCATGAAGTAGAGGACGAAGACGAGGGAGAGGGCGAGCGCGGTTGTGTCGAACGCAACTTTCAGCCCGCTTGCGAGTTTTTCGCTCGTCGATTCGATTTGCGTTAAGTCGAGGCTGCCGAGCGCGACGGTAATACCCAAAACGGTGCCGAGGAACCCGAGGATCGGGATCGCCCAGATGAACGCGCGAGTCATCCCGTATTCGGAGTCGCGTTCGTCGTACGCGTCGTCGGCAAGTCGGCGCAGTTCGAGGTCGAGGTCGTCGGGGGAACCGCCGAGTTTGAGGAAGTCGAGCGCGTTCGCGATTCGCGTCAGGTAAGGGGAGTCCCCGCGGATTTCGCGCGCTTTGGCGATCGCTTTTTCGTAATCGGGCGCGCGAGAGATCGGCTCTTTCTCCGACGACTTCGGAGGGAAGAGGAGCCCTCTCTTGAGCGCGCGACGTTCGCTACGCGACTTGAAGAGTTTTAAGCCAAGATCCCAGACGCCGATCCAGAACATCGCGATCGTCGCGTATTCCACGGGGTGCCCGACGCTGTAGCGAACGATCGTTTCGTTGGCGATCGTTCCGGAGTTAATGGCGTAGTAATAGGCGAAGGTCGTCGCTAATCCCCATAAAACGGAGGAGTTTGCGAGCGAGATGAGAATTTTTTTCATAGCGTAAAGCTTTTTCTATTCCAAAGCGCGTGTGACGCGAATATTAAGCGAGGGGAGGCTGGGGTAGATCAGAAGTCGTACCAAATGCCGCCGCCGATCTTTTTCTGATAAGTCGTGTGGAACTGGTATAGGTCGTCGCCGCCGACGTAGAACTCGACGCCGAGACGCAGGAGCGAGTTTGTCGGTCCGCGCCACTGAACGCCGGTTTGAGTCGCCCAGTATCCTCCAAAGTCGCGCTCTTCGTAGAGATGCGCGTGCGACGCAAGGAAGGGACGGAATTGCCAGGTGGACGCGCGGGGGTCAAAGGGGGGCGTGTACTCAAAGCCGAACTGCAATTCGAGAGGATCGGTCGTTTCGCCCGTATGAAACGCCCAGTCGACCTCCGCGTAAAGGCGCGTTTCTTCCGTCGGACGCAACGAGAGGCCGCACAAAATTGAGTCGCGAACGTAATGCCGCCGCTGACGGAAATGGTCTAATAGGTAGTTGTCCCCGATATGCGAGCTGACGTGATAATACCCCGTCTTGAACTGCCACCGCTGCGTACCGTACACAAGGGGAACCCCGGCGCGATAGTCGGTCCCCGCGAGGTTGCGCTTGCGTTCCCAGTCGAGTCTTAGGAGCGCGGCGCCTTCGAGTTCGAGCTCCCATCCTTCGGGGCTCGTGATATTCTTCGTGCCGTAGCGGAAGATCGGAGCGCGACCCCCGAGGGTGATATCCCAGAGCGTTCCGTAATCTTCGTCGTACGTGATGATACTCTGCAAACGCGGTTCTTTGCGTCCGGCGAGGTACGACGGGTACATGAGTCCGACGGGAAGAACTTGGGCTTCCCAGGAGTCTGGAGGCGTGTCTGATTCGATCCAGCGTTCGTAGAACGTGTCGCCGTCCTTGGCGTTCGTTTCGACGGGAAACCCGAAAATGTCGCGCGACTGGCGCTTTTTAGGCGCGGAACCTACCGCGGACGCCGCGCCGTTCTCTTCGACGAGGAGTCTGGCGTCGTTTTGCGTAACGGCGGCGTAATGTCGGTCGAGCCACGCGTCGGAGCCGAACTCCGGGGAGGAAGGCGCGGAAAAGTAACCGAATTCGTCACCGTCGGAAACGAGAGAGTTCGGGGAATTGAAATCGGGAATATCGTCGTCCCCCGTCGCGTAGACGGAGGAGGAATTTTGTTGATCGACTGCTTGAGAAGAATAGAGAATGTCAGACGATTCGTAACCGTAGCCGAAGATGGGCGTGGGAATTGCGGCTAGCGCGAGCGCCGCGACGCTCAAAATCATCGTCGCTCGCGGTCTTTTTGCTGATCGTTGATGACTATCCATCGTGTAACCTTTTGACGTCCTGTCGTTTTGTTTCGGCTATCCGTAGCCGAAGAGCGCGGCGAAGGCCGAACTTTCCAAGCGCAAAGCGCCTATTTGCATAGGGATAATCATTTTCATAAAAAATAACAAGGTCAATAGTTGAAGAAATCAGTTGTCTTATGAGCGGATAGGAGGGTAAAAAAAGAAACGCGCCGCGTTTGGAGGAGCGCGGCGCGTGAAAAGAGGCGCGATTATTCTTCGAAGTAGGAGCGGAATCCGGCGACGGCGGCGGGCTTGTCGGGCGCCGTCAGGATCGGATCGGAGACGGCGATGCGTTCGATCCCCGCGTCGAAGACGGCGTGACAGTTCTGCTCGTCGATTCCGCCGTACGCGATGATCGGCATGGGGGGCGCGTCTTCGAAGACGTTGAGGAACGCGCGGAGGAACTCGTAGCCTTTGGCTCCCTCGCGCCCGTTGAAGACGGGTCCGACTTCAATAAAGTCGATCAGTCCGGCGTTCCACGCTTCGATCGCGGCGAGAACGTCGTCGCGATTGGAGACGCCGACGCCCACGAGCGCGTCCTTACCGACGACGCGCCGCGCTTCGTACGCCGCATGAGCGGGGACGACCCAACCGTCGAGCGCTTCGCCCCAGAGGCTCGTGTCGCGGGAGAAGAGGAGGGGACGATCGTCGATCGAGCGTGTCGCGTTCGGATACGCGACGAACCACTGTCGGAGGAACGCTTCCGTCTGTTCGGCGCGTCGGGCGTCGGATTCGTCGAAGTAGCAT
>CAKVCP010000073.1 GCA_934725735.1 uncultured Thermoguttaceae bacterium | reverse complement strand
CGGACGCGGCTAACTGCGGCGTTTCGTTCGCACATGCAGTCTGAGGAAAACCACGTCTTTTTATCTCTTCGCTCTTTATCGGCTATCGACTTCGCCATTCTTCAATGAAAATCAAAGACGCCGCTAAAGTTGATAAAAGAACCAAACCTCGCCGTCTCTACCCCTATTATCTGGAGTGAAACGCTCTTCTTTGTTTGGCGCATGAAAACGTCGCGTTTACAACATGAATCTTTGTCGGGGTCGTCTTTGATAAAACGTATCCCTTTAATACGAAGAAGCCTACCCTAAATCTCGTTAGGCTTTGAAACAAGGTCAAGTCCCCAGACTCCGTTATTATATCAAAACGGGTAAATTAGAGTAAGAATAGCGGTCAAATTTCATTGAAAAACTTTCTATTTTTTTGTTTCAATACCTCTTACGCACCTTTTCTTAATTATTTCTTTACTAACACATTTTACAATTTTTCCAATAAATCCAACTTTCCTCAAAAAAACTCCGTCTACTCAGTTTTCCTTTTCTCCCTTGTTCCACTATTTCTTCTTCATATCATTTGTTTAGTTTTGAATTCTCTTCCCCTCAAAAGAAAGGACGTCCTCATGTTTCACGCTCTTGACTGCGTCGTATGTATTCAACGTCAAGCACTTGAGGCGGCGCGCTTTGTTTCACAAGACCCGAAGATTCACGAGCGCGTCCTTGAAAGAACGATGCGTATCCAACTCGAGGAAGGATTGACGGCCCCCTCTCCCTATCTTGGCGCGCTTGTCCATCGCGCCGTTCGAGAAATCACCAACAATCCCGATCCTTATTACGAAAAGAAGAAATTCTTCAACCGCTCGGCGCTAGAACGGTGGGACGTCCTGCAACGCTGGATCCGCGAATCCGCCGATCCCTTTGAAACGACGGTTCGTCTAGCGATCGCCGGCAACTCGATTGACTTCGCCATGGAATCGATCACGGAAGAACGCGTCAACGAGATGATCGGAGCGGCGACCTCGCAACCTTTGCACGGCTCAATTGAGAAACTTCGCGACGCCTTTCATCGCGCTAAATCAATTCTCTACCTCACAGACAACGCGGGCGAAATCGTCTACGATCGTCTCCTTATCGAGACGCTCGTCTCCGATCAATTCAAGAAAGAAGTTGTCGTCGTAACCCGCGGGGCCCCCATCATCAACGACGCGCTTCTCGAAGACGCTCATGAAGTTGGTCTCGACGCCGTCGTTCCCGTCATGTCAAACGGCGGAGACGGACTCGGCGTGATTTTCGACTTCACCAGCGACGAATTCAAAGAACGCTTCGTCGCCGCCGATCTTGTCGTCGCCAAAGGGCTCGCAAACTTTGAAACGCTATGGGAAGGGGATCCGCGCTTTAAGGCGAAAGAAATCGCGTTCCTCTTTAAAGTAAAATGTCCGTTCATCGCCAAGGTTGTCGGCGCCAACCTCAACGATCTCGCGATCCTTTTCCAGTCATAACAGGAAAAACGCGACGGAGAAGAACGAATAAAAAAACGTCGTGCAAAAAGGCAACGACGTTTCTACATGACAACCAACCTTGAACGGAACTCAAAGGAACCATCTAACCAAGGAGAGCGTCCGATGGGAGTCGAACCCACAACTGGAGCTTGGGAAGCTACCGTGTTACCGCTACACTACGGACGCAAAATTCTAACGTTTTAAGGACTTATATCCCGTGTTTCAACGTATTCTAGCAGAGTTTTTTCAGAACGCAAGCGTTTTTTATTCAAGTTTTGTTTTATTCGTAAAAAAGAATTCGCTACTTCTCCTTGCGTTTCAGCCCGCTAAGCGTCTCGTTATTAAGCTTGATTTCGCCCCCCTCCACTTCTAACTTCATATCCGAGCCCAAACGAATCCTTCCCGTCATGAATTCGGCGAGGGTCGTTCGCGGAGCCCCAGAATACGCCTGCTGAACTATTCGCGCCTTCGCGTTCCCAGAGCCCGTCAACGTCACTAGTTTCTTCGTCGACGAGTAGCTTAAACTCTCGCAAGCGCCCGTATACTCTCCTAACCGAAAAGTCACGTTGCCGCGGGCGTCCGCCTCCACGTTTCCCTTGCTCTCAGGACTCGTCGCCACGGAACGATAGGTCGCCTCCGAGCTATTGAACACGATCGATTGATTCGGCCACGACGAGGAATCGAAAAGCGTAGCGCGAACGTTAGGCCCCGATACGTCGCAAAGAAGCGCGTGAACGCCTTCCGTCACTTTCACTGAGTTATCCTTGAGAAGACCTGTCGCTAAGCCGAATTCCGCGCTAATGCGCACCCACTGACGTCGCTCTTCCACATGGGCGTTCTTCTCTTTAGCGAACCCCTCCTTATCGACGACGCCCGCGTCAAGGGACGAGACGCCGCCGTCGTTCGAAAGAAGCGTCGCTTCAAGATAACCGCCTCGGTCAACCGTAAAACTTTCGTTGTTCCAATCGACGTGAATTCCGGAACATTGCAGATTATAGTACCCGTTAAACGTATCCGCCGCGTTTGCTTCGAGAGAACGCGTCTGATAATGCATCACGACGGGCCGCTCCGTCGAATGGGAGAGACATTCGACGGAATCGATCTCGGGGAGCGAGTCGCCGTCCGTCTTAAAGTTTAGTAAGTCAATATGCTCCTTCGGCGTGACGCGCGTTTCGTCGCAGACCATATATCCGTCGCTCATCGTCAGTCGCACGCCATCTTCGTCGTTCGAAGGAGAATCGGCGAGCGTTACGGCAAACTCTCCCGCGACGATCGGGTCGATCCCGCGCACCAATTCCTCAACCGCGGCGGCAAGGGCGGCGGCCTCCTTCGTCGACGCCTCCGCTGCGAACGTCGAATTCGAAAGAAATCGCAAGTAATTGCCGTCGAACGCCACGCCGCCCGTCCATTCGACAATGAATGATTCGGAGCTCAACGAATCGAGAGCAGTCGACTTCGAATTCCCGCCTTTCTTTTTCGGCGTCGACGGTTGTAACGCGACCTTGCCCGGCCCGTAGATCTGAATCATATTCCGCGCCGCGTCGACATACGTCTTCTTACCTTCAAGATTCATGCCGTTGAGGTTAAGAACCGCGTTTTTAGACTGCGACCAAACAAGAAATTTCATCTCCGGAGTCAACGGATTCGACGCCGTCACGCAATCGGAATCGAAAGACGCGACGACTTCCCCGAGCGCATTTTCTCCTCGAAAACGCACGTTGCCCGCAAGGGTCGACCGAATAAGCCGCAACGTTCCGCGTCCAGACGCGGGGAAAAAGAGCTCGCAGTCCAGATCCAAGTGGTCGCCTTCCACCTCGAAGGTTCCCGTCGGAGCCGATCCGTTAGCGCCGCCGCTAAACGATTCGGCGAGTCCGTCCATCGTCGGCGTCTCCGAATTCGACGCGACAAGCGAACCGCTCCCTTGCCGACCGCTTTGATCGCTAAAACGAATCCGCGCCAGCTCCTTAACGCGCAACGATCCGCGTTCCGTCTCCAACTTCACGGAATCCGAAAAGATGGCGCAAATCGGCGTCATGCTGAAACGAGACGACGAAGAGTCCCCTCTTCCGTAAAGATTCGCAACGTTTGACGACGCGGCCTCCGACTGCTCCAATCGGAACCAGAAATTCGCCTCTTTCGCCTCAAAGGCCCCAATCCCTTCCGCGACGCAACGCGTCGTTCCCGACGTCACCATTCGATACGTGCCGTCCGAAAAGCCGTCGTCCCCCTTCACGGGACAGATCAACAAGCCTTTTTCCCAGCTCGATTCGACGTTAAACGTTTCATTTTTCACGCTAGTAAGCTTCGTCGTTATCGAGCCTTCTTCAACGGCGTTAAGACTTGCCAGCTCCGAATTTTCGTCGAAGTTGGCGACGATCATCGGCGATTTCAAAGAGGAGACGTAAGAAGGGCCGCCGCGCGTTTCTTCCGTTACGGTCACGATCACGGGCGCAATATTCGCCAGAGGAGCTCCCTGCGGATCGGGCGCGCCCGCGCCGGGCCCGTCAAGGGTGTTCAGAAGCTTAAACTCTCTCTTCTCGACGTTGTAATAAGCGCGCATCGCCTGGACTTTAACGGAACGCGATTTCGAAGAATCTGTCGAAGCTGGAACATAGACGAACGTCAACGGCGCGTCTTCCCCTTTGACAAGGAGTTTGGTCGTCTGAAGACGCGCCAGTTTTCCGGAAGGCTTGGTGCGAAGCGTTCGATTACGTACGGAAGGGAAACTCGACTCCGCCAACTTTTGCATTTCATGATCTTGAAAATAGAGTTGGAAAGAGTCTCCCTTCAATCGGCAAACGCGTTCCATATTGCTTTTGAGAATCGCGTCGACGTCGCCGTTAAAGCGTATGACCCATTCCCCAGGGAGGGCGGAACGTTCAAAATGCACCCCTTTCTGGCACCCAACTTCAAGTTCGTCGACGCTTGCGGAGGATCGCTTTCCGCCGGGGTCAAACCGAAACGCGCGCGGGAAAAGATGGATCAAATCAATGTTGCTAAGTTCGACGCTTTCGATGGAGACTCCCGAGCTTAGATTTCCGTCGCGGAACGTTTCGTTGAGGAACGCCGTCTCCCGTTCTTCATCGGTTTTCGCTTCCTCGATCTCGTGACGTTGACTTTTCGCGATATAGTCCTTCAAATCGATCGGAACGGTGAAGGAGATCGACAGCCCCTGCCCCGTTCCGTAATGCTGACCGATCTGAAACGTAAACTTCGAGTTCGAGCGCAGTTGTTTCGGCGACAAAAGGACGCCGCGCGTTCGGAACGAAAAATTCAGGTTCTTTTCATCCGTTTCGTCGCCGCCGCGCACGACGAACTCCCCGTTGACTTGCGCAGTCTTAAACGCCGCTGGCTCAAAAACAGCCCCGCCGCGTTTGTTGCTCGTAAGAAAATTCCCAATATTGCGATTGAACGCGATAACGACGTCTTTCATTTCGAGAACGATCGCGCGTCGCGACCGCGCGGCGACGATATCTTCTTTATCGAGTTCCAATTCGTCGGGAGTCGCGGGTGGGAGCCATACGAAGGAGCATATCTCGATCGGGACGTCGTTGCGCCGCGGATCATATTGCGGCCAGTTTTTCAGAAAGAGGAAATAGGTTCCTTCATAGGCGATGAAGATAGGATCCTGTCGCCGCCAATCGTTCGGATCGGGAAAGAGTCTGTCGACGTCGAGATACTCTTCGACGCGCTTTTGCAATTCGTCTTCGGGCGCTTCGCCCCAAGAACGCGCTTCGGAACGGACGCTCTTAACCTGCGCTTCGTCTTCCCTCGTCTCGGGGAATAAGCGTAGCCAAATAGGCGTCGCCGCCAACAAAATGAGAAAAGAAATGATCGCTCTTTTCATACCCGTCCGTTCCTCGTATTTCAGCGCGCCTTCCAATAGCGACGCGACGTCCATAATAGGGGAGTATACAGACGTCGCGCGGAAAAATCAAGACGGAGCCGCGAGGCTTAGAAAGCGTCGATTTCAGACCGAGTCGCCAAGGAGGGTTGGGCGCCGGGTCGCGTCACGCTGATAGCTGCGGCTTTGGTGGCAAATTCCGCCGCCTCTTTCGTCGTCTTTCCTTCGGCAAGCGCGACGGCGAACGCGCCGGTCCACGCGTCTCCTGCGGCGGTCGCGTCGACCGCTTGCACGCGACGCGACTCGACAAAGAGACGAGAACCGTCCTGCGACAAGATGACGCCGCCCTTTTCTCCAAGGGTCACGACGGCGATCTTCACGCCCGTTTCAAGGAGCTTTTCCGCCGCTTTGAACGCGCTCTCTTCATCCTCGACGGGAACTCCGACAAGCGCCGCCGCTTCATGTTCGTTCGGCTTAACGACCGAGACATATTGCAGCAACGACGCGGGCAGAGGCTCTTTCGGCGCCGGCGCGGGATCCAATATGAAGGGAACGCCCGCGTCATGCGCCATTTTCGCGGCGTACTCGATCGTTTCAAGGGGCGTTTCAAGCTGCGCGACGACAACGTCGGCGGAGCGAATCGCGTCCGACGCGGCGTCGACGTCTGCGGGAGAGAGCGTAAAGTTCGCGCCCGACGCGACGGAAATCAAATTCTGACCGCGCGCGTCCACCAAGATTAGCGCCAC
Organism: uncultured Thermoguttaceae bacterium; assembly: GCA_934725735.1. Taxonomy (GTDB): domain Bacteria; phylum Planctomycetota; class Planctomycetia; order Pirellulales; family Thermoguttaceae; genus RUG369. The sequence goes on along the minus strand of CAKVCP010000073.1, from coordinate 4,572 downwards.
TCCCGTCGCGTTCTCGGGATCGCGCTTAACGTAACTCACGTCGATCCCCTCGCGCTTATAACCGGCAAGCGCCTCGTCGCCGATCGAATCGGCGCCCAAACTGGCGACGAAGACGACGTCGCCCCCCGCGCGAGCGGCCGCGACGGCTTGATTCGCCCCCTTGCCCCCAGGCGCGGTCGCAAAGACGCCCCCAACGACCGTTTCTCCCGGCGCCGGAATCTTTTCTGATCGTATCGTCATGTCCGCGTTCGCGCTGCCCACTACCACTATCTTTGCCATTTCTCTTCTCCCGCTCTAATAAATGGAATACCGCGCGACGACTCTTCCGCCGCGCGATTCTTTTCAAACAACGTTACTTTTCCGCGCTCTGCGGAACTTTATAATGCAACGATTCCCAATAAATCTCGTCGAGTTCATACGGATTGTAGCTCGCGTTCGGATCCGCGTCGTATGGCAATAAACCGTATCGAATCATCTCGCGAAGATAAGGCCAACGCGGTACATACCTCTGCGGGCAATCCTTTCCGTTATTCTCGCTTGGAACGAGCATTTCCGGACGATTGTCCTCTTCGAGAATATACTGTCTTCCGCGCTTGATAGCGTTTAGAATCGCGAGATAATCTTCGTCTTCAACGCTCGTAAAGACGGGCTTTCCCGATTTCTCTTCGCAAACGCCTAGTCCGCCTGCGGCGCGACTTAACGGTGCGCGCACCGCTTTGGAAAGCTCTGGATAGGATAGGTCGAAAATCTCAAACCGGCTATAACGTCCGTAGGCCTGCGACAAATCGTGCGGAATAAACGAATCCTTCGCTTCCCGCGGATTTCGCGGCGTATAGTTGTCGTTGTAGATCGAGTAATCTCCGAATCCGCGTTTTGGATCCAGCGGAGTGTGACACCCGTCGCAGCGTCGAACGATCGCGTCGCTCATCGCTTTCGTTTCAGGCCACGCTTGCTCGTTATGGACGGGCTCGTTTTCGAGATAATACCCGATTCCGCCGGAAAATTCCGCTGCGTAGGTTCCGATGTAGTTGGCGCCCGCGTCGATCCAGAAGCTAATGATCTTGCGATTCTCGGGGGTCATTTCAACGCCCCCGTGCTTCTCGTCGATCATCTTGAGGAGTCGACTCGATCCCGATCCGATTTCGTACGGCTCAAAATTGCTCTTGGCTTGGTTTCGATTGTCTCCAAAGAGGCGCAACCACGACATCTGAGCGTAACCGATCGTATAGAGCGGCGCCCAGTGTCCGGAAATATTGAAATTTCCTTCTTCCCGATCGGGATTGTGACATTCAAGGCAGTACTTGTCGAGAATCGGCTGAACGTCGCGCGTAAACGCGTAGATTTGCGGAACGCCTTCGACCGGTTGAATATCGACGGGGGGCTTTTCCATGAGTCTAAGGAGTCGATTCTTCTCGTCGGCGCCGGCGGTTTCGGTACGCTCTTCGTGACATCCGACGCAAGACAGCTTTTCGCCGGGCATGACGGAGGTGAAAGAATGCATCCTCTTGACGGCGCGCCCTTCATGATCCATCGCGACGAAGAAAATCGGGCGATTGGCGGGGGCTCGGAAGTACGCCGAACCGTCTTCGTTGACGGGAACGGAACCGAGCAAGCGTTCCAAGGTGAAAGCGCCGTAGAAGCTCATCATGTCCATGCCGTCGGAATAATGAATCGGCTTCGGAAGGGTTTCGTAAACCAAGAGTTCCTTGATCGACCCCGGTTCAACGGTTCCCATTTTTCGTCCATGATACACGTTCGCTAGCGCGATCGTTCCCGTCGTTTCTTGCGGATTAATCGAGTCGACGAGAATTGGTTCGCGGTCTCTCGGCGCGAGAGGACGCGGCTCGTTGATCCAGAAACCGGCGTCTTTCCACTCCTTCGGGAGCGTAAAGAGGTTCGTCTCGTGCCTGCGGTCGTCAAGGATCGCCAGGCGATCGTACGCAGCCGCGATGAAGAGCTCTTCGCTAAACGCCCATGGATCGGAATAATGACGCGATCTCGAAATCGTTTTCGTCGCCTCCGGCGCGTCGGGACCCATTCGCGGATCAACGACCGTCACGTAACCGTAATGCTCCGGATACCCGTGCCCCGGAGAAAAAGTGCAGACAATCTTTCCCCCTTCGGAATTCGGAATCGGCTTGGGCCCCAACATCGCGACGCCGGGAGTCTGGTTCCCGTAGAAGACCATTTGTCGCGTTCCGTCCTGTCCCATCGTCCAGAGATGGTGATAGTGCGTCTGAGAACGATCGACATATTCCCATCGCATGTAGATTATCTGGCCGTTCGGAAGGGGCCACGGCGTGTTGTCCTGCTCGATATTGCACGACAACTCGCGCAACGTTCCGTCTGGAAAACGTTTATAGAGGGTTCCTACCTGCGTCAACCAACATTGAACATAGCGTTTGGCGCGCGTTGAGCAGAAAATTATCGAATCGTCGGGCAACCAGGTCGCTTCATAGTCGTCCCACCCAGGAGGAGCAAAGTCGCGTTCGGAACCTAAAGGGGCCGCGGAAACTCTCTTCGCGCTTGACGTCGAAGGATTCGACCCTTCCGGCAATGGCGCGGGGGCGTCCTCACCTTCCCCCGTGAGACGCGTCAGGCCCGTTCCGTCCGACTGAATCGAGTAGAGACTGTAATGATATTTTCCCTTGGGCAACCATGAAAAGAGGATCGTTTTTCCATCGTAATGAACTTGCGGATCGCGGAAGTTTCCTTCCGAGTCCTCGATAATCGCGCGGATAGCCCCCGTTTTCAGATTATAGGCGTAAATACCGCCGCCCGTTCCTAGAGGAAAAGGATAACGACACGCGTTGTCGGCATAGTAACCGTAGTTGGCGTACCAGTGCGGATCGCTCGCGGGCTTCCTCAAGCAAAAGATAATTTCTTCGAAGCCTTCCTCTTCGGCGGTTTCCTCCAGCTGTTCTTGAAGATTAAAGGCTAGCGCGGCGGCTTCGAGAGAAACACGTTCCGCCAACTCTTCGGCGGTCGGCCGCGTTTCAAAGACGGCGATTTCCGACGCGCCCCAGTTCTTTCCCCCCTCGTAACCGGAGAGGAAACGGATCGTCAGTTCCGTCGTTTCGATCGAAGGGAACTCGACGACCTGAGCGCCGTGGCGCATCTCGAAAGTTCCCTTAGCGATCGGCGCGTCGCCGCAAGCGTAAATTTCGTAGTCGCGAAAACATTCTTCGATCAGTTGAGAGCCGGTGCGTCCGTAATAGACAAGGGTTGAAATCTTTTGCGGGGTCTCCCACTCCATGAAGAATTCGGCGGCTTCTCCCGTCTTGTCTCCTCGCACCGCCCAAGCGGCGCCGACGTCCCCGCTTTTCGGCTCGGCGACGCGTCCGTCGATCGCGCCTTGCGCCCCGTAGCTCTGGTCGTAAACAGAGTCGGCTTCCACGCGCGCTTGATACGCTAGGTTCGGATTTGAAAGAATCTTCTCCTCTCCTCTTGCTTGCGGCGTCGCTAGCGCAACGGCGCATAGTATCCCCAAGACTAGGATATTGGAAAAGTATCTTTTCATATCGTCCTCCTACAAATATCAAAAACCGTATAGACGGATCATTTAGTAGTTAGGAGTCGGTGCTCTAAAATCGTCGAGGTCGATCTGACGGAACCATTCGACGGAACGCGTCAACCCTTCGAGCAATTGAATTTTTGGCTCCCAGTCCAAGACTTTTTTCGCTAAGGAAATATCTGGCTGTCGACGGCACGGATCGTCGACGGGGAGCGGTTTGAAGATAAACTTTGGTTCTTTACCGAGAATTTTCCAGACGAGATTCGCGAGCTCGAGAATCGTGAATTCGCCGGGATTTCCCAAATTGACGGGGCCGACAAATTCCTTATCGTTTTCCATAAGTCTCACGAGTCCTTCGAGGAGATCGGAATAGTAACAGAACGATCGGGTTTGCGAGCCGTCGCCAAAGATCGTGATAGGTTCGTCTCGAAGCGCTTGTCGAATGAAATTTGAAACGACGCGACCGTCGAAAGGATGCATTTTCGGGCCGTAAGTGTTGAAGATTCGCGCAATGCGAATTTTCACGCCGTACATTCGCGCGGAGTCCATAAAAAGGGTTTCCGCGGCGCGTTTCCCTTCGTCGTAACAAGCGCGGGGCCCGAGGGTGTTGACGGCGCCGCGGTAATCTTCGCGTTGGGGATGGATCTCGGGATCCCCGTAGACTTCGCTCGTCGACGCCTGGAGAATCGTCGCGCGACATTCTCGCGCAAGTTCAAGAAGGTTGATCGCGCCCAAGAGCGACGTCTTCATGGTTTTGATTGGATTGTATTGATAGTGTCCCGGAGCGGCTGGACACGCGAGATTATAGATTTCGTCGACTTCGAGCTTGATAGGAACGGTAACGTCGTGACGAATTAGCTCGAAGTTAGGTTTAGAAAGAAGGTTTTCGACGTTCGATTTTTGACTTGTAAAGAAATTGTCCAAACAAATCACGTCGTGACCGCGATTGATCAAGAGTTCGCACAGATGCGAGCCTAAAAAACCGGCGCCGCCGGCAACCAACACTCTTTTAATACGAGCCATATTTCTTCTTCTCCAAACCAGCGTCCATACGACGC
>CAKVCP010000072.1 GCA_934725735.1 uncultured Thermoguttaceae bacterium | reverse complement strand
GTTTTGAATATGTATAATCCGAACGACGGAGCGTTGCATTTTTATCCGTTTGTTTCGGGGACTTCTCAGGCGCAAGGCGTCGCCCCTTTAACGGGGAGCGAATTTCCTTCCGCGTACGGCGCGACGTATAATCTGAATATGAACGCGACTCTCGGTAAGGAGCATACCTTTGTCGGCGCGTTATCCCTTTTCCCGAGTCAGACGTTAGCGACAATCCTTTTTTGAAAATCGACGCTTTAAAAAAGCGTCCTCTTATAACAGGGGACGCTTTTTTTGTTTCACGTGAAACAGTACTCGTAGACGTTTTGGCTATGTTTCACGTGAAACATTTGGTTTTACCAACGCTCTATTCTTTGCTCTTGTATTTCATACAAGGACGCCCTCCTGTTTCATAGTTGACTTCACAGTCGATTTTCCCCGTCTCGGCAAGATAGTTCATATACCTGCGCACCGTGACGCTCGTGAGTCCGCTAATTTGAGCGATCTCGTCTCCAGTGAGCCAGACGCCTCTTTTACTTTTCAGGGTTTCATATAAAAGATTCATTGTTTTTACTTGAACCCCTTTAGGGGGCGTCTCCGTATGTCGTTGCGTTGAGATAATTGAATCGATTGTCTTTTGATTAAGAGAGTCGGCTTCATGGAGTGCTTGACGTTGGAGCAAAAATTTTTCTAGCGCTTTTTGAAAGCGGTCAAAAGTGAAAGGTTTGACAAGATAATCGATCACCCCGAGTCTCAGCGCTTCTTCCAGCGTTTCGCGGTCGTTTGCCGCCGTGACCATGATGAAGTCGGAGTCGATCTTCTTATTGCGTAGCGCGCGCATTGCTTCGAGACCGTTGACGACCGGCATATAAACGTCCATAACGACGAGATCGACCTTTGTATTTTTCAGTAGCTCTAGCGCCTTCTGCCCGTCGTTGCACGGCGCTAACACGTGAAAGTTAGGATTGCGCGCCACATACTGTTCGTTAATCATTGCGACCATCGGGTCGTCTTCGACTATTAAAACGTTATACATCTCGTTAGCCCTTTTTGACGCTGACTGTAAAAGACGTTCCGACCCCTTCTTGGGAATCGACGCTAATCTTTCCCCCTAACGCGTCGATGAGATTTTTGACGTGGAAAAGGCCAATTCCCCTTCCAGCGCCTTTGGTCGAATATCCGTTTTCGAAAATCTTTTCTACTGGAACGACGCTAATTCCTGGCCCCGTGTCGTCGACGGAAATTAAAAGCGCTCCAGGACTAGAATATATGCCAAAGAGCAACTCCTTTTCCTTTGACGAATTGGAATTCATCGCGTCGAAAGCGTTGTCGAGGAGATTCCCGACGATAGTGACGAGCGCCCCCGTCGGCACGTTGACGTCTGTCGGATTGTATTCGCTATTTTCTCGAAGTTTGAACCGGATATTCAATTCTGAAGCTCTTGCGATTTTTCCTAATAGGAGCGCTGCGACGGAGGGTTCGTGGACTTTTTGGATGATTTGACTGATCGTTTCTCGTTGAACGATCGTGACGTTTTGAATATACGAAATCGCTTGGTCGCACATCCCCATTTGAATGAGTCCGAGAATCACATGGAGTTTATTGGTGAAGTCGTGGTTGTTGGCGCGCATTGAATCGACAAGGTAACGAACGCCGGAAAGATCTTCCATGAGTTTCGTGTATTCCGCGCGATCGTGAAGGATCGCCACGCTTCCGACTTGCATACCGTCCTCCGTTATGGGAAGAGAGTCGAGGACGACGTCGACTTCGTTTAGATGAACGTTCGTCTCTTTGACCCCCTTTTGGATCGTTTTTGCGAGAATTGGCGCGTGAAGTTCCGCGACGTCTTTCCCTTCGACTTCATTTATACCTTGAAGATTGAACATACGGAGCGCCGTTTTATTCATGAAGAGAATTTTACCGTCCTGATTCACCGCCAAGACGCCCTCTTCCAATGCTTCGAGAATATTATCCCTCATGCGATACATCGCGGTGAAGACGTCGGGTTCGTATCCCATTAAGCTGCGTTTGAGTTTCTTGGAGAGGCGGGATGAAATCATGAGCTCTACCAGAACGGCGATTAGGGTCGCCAGGAGAAAGATCGAAAGAACCTGAAGAATCTCAATATGGATATTCCTCATCAGGATGAGAACGATGACGAATCCGACGTATTCGCCCTTTTCGTCATAGATCGGCGCATACGCTCGGCGTTGTCGTCCAGTCGGTCCCGTCGCGGTGATTGAATATGTTTCTCGCGAGGGATCGTATTTGGGAAGGTTGGAGGCGTACGTCGTTCCAATGAGCTCCGGTTTGGAATGATAAACGCGAATAAAATCTTCGTTGACGATCGACGCGACGTTGATTTCTTCTAGCGAGGAGACAAGCGAGTCTAAGTAGACGCAAAGCTGACGATTTTCTTCCGGCGTATTCGTCTTGATTTTTCTAACAATCGGCGTTTGAGCGATCGTTTTGGCGACGTTGCGAATATTGACGTCTCTTTTGGTGTTTTCGTACTTCACGTTCATGAGCGCGCCAAAAAATCCTAGAAAGACGGCCAAGAGAAAAATGAGGAGCAACTGAGAACGAAAGAATTCCCCCTGAATCGTTTTGACTGACGTCGAACGCGGTTTCATTGAAGGAGGTGAAAAAAGACGCATTTTTAATCTCCAATCCTATGCAATGAGAGATATGTCTGAACCAATTATTGCCTAGAAGAGCGTCTATTCAAGGTTTTTTACTTTTTAAAGTCTCTTTAAAAAGTAAAAAAAATCGCGGGTTTGTCTTTTTCTTTTTTCTAAGTTATATAAATCGCCTTGGAGAAAAAACAGACTTTTTCTTTTGTACGACGCGGTAAACTCATTGGCAGATCAAGAAAGAAACGGAGGTTGATCGTGAGTGCGATTTTAGAAACGATTATGTTGGCGTGCTTTGGTTTTTCCTGGCCTCTCAACGTGTTGAAAGCGTATCGAGCAAGGACGGCCAAAGGAATGAGTCTTCCCTTTATCCTTTTGATTATAGCCGGATATGTCGCAGGAATATCGGCGAAGATTCTGACGCATCAACTCAATTACGTCTTGATCGCCTATTTGTTAAATCTTGCGATTGTCCTTTTAAATGTTCTGGTGTTTTTCCGCAACGCAGCGTTGGATAAACGCCGAACCGCGCCTGTCGTCGTGAAAGAAACCAGAGTTGAAAGATTTTACGGAGTTTACCATGCAAAAAAAAGCGACGCAATTTGATAATGAGATTCAGAAATACTTATCGTTGAATCAGTATGTCAGCCCTAAAGGAGTCGTGATCTTCGGAGGCTCCGAATCTCACGAGATTTCTTTGGGAGAAATTAAGGACGCGTTCAACTTGAGCGAGCGCGTTTACAACCGAAGCTTTTCTGGGATGACATTGGACGACGCTTCAGTCTTATATGACGAAACGGTTGCCGCGTTGAAACCGAGCGCGGTATTGCTTCAGATCGGCGCGGCGGATTCCTCTGAGAATTTTGACGAGAAATTCCTTGCTCTCATTTCTCACATCAAGGAGACGTCCAAGGGCGCTAAGATCTATATCGTTGGGTATCGCGACGAAGCCAAGAGCATGTTGAACGATCGCCTTATGAAGCTTGCCGATCTGGCTGCTTGCGAGTTCGTTTCGATTGCCGCATCTTCGGAGAAGCCCACGCGCGCTAAGGTTGAAACGATGAACTTCCTGGACAACTGCGGATTTGTTTGTCCGATCAAGAGACGACGATCGATAACGGATTTGACGCAACTGATCTTTGGCGCTTCCATCTGAACGTCAAGACGGTCTATTTTAAAAGCGATGTTTCATGTGAAACATCGCTTTTTTTTTTTGAATGGCGGAGCTACAAAACTCTTGTTTTGGTTTCAGGGTTTAGGCGGATTGGTAAATAAGGATCAAGAGAAGAATGAAGCTAGTGAAGTTCAGCGTCATGTGCATGCCGAGCGTCGTCATGAAATGGCGCGATCGATAGTAAACGTTCCCCGCAAAGAGCGCAAAGATAAAGATCGGAATCGGCGCGACGATCGAATCTGGAAATAGCTTCTGAAAGGCGTAGTTGACGGAGATGACGATCGGATAAACGACGCACATGATAAGAATTCCTAGACTCCAGCTCTTCATGAGCTTTCCTAGGGAGTTCAGCGGCGTTCGAACGAGATCTGAAAAGGAAATGTCGAATCCTAGATCCGCAAAGGTAGCGCCTGCTATTTTTACGAGCGCGACGAAACCGACGCAGAGCGTTAAAATATTGGAGAGCGCGTGCGCAAGCGCTAGGTTGTAGACGACTTTTATATCTTCGGGCGCGTTGACGTTGTCAGGCGACGCGATGTGAAGAGAAGCGAAGATCAGCGCGGGAATGACGACTGCGACCGCAAGACGAAGGCGTCGGGCTGTTTCGTTCTTTCGCTTCGCCGTTTCGAGACGTTCCTTTTCGTCTTGAGTCAATTGAGGAGGGGCGCTTGCGCCAAAAGCATGGGGGGGCGGCGTCTCTTCCGGATAGACTTCGAGTTGTTTTTCAAAAGCGCTTTGTAGGACGACGCGAAAGAGGAATTCTTCTGTGATTGGCGCGAGGAAGACGACGCTGACGAAGAAAACTATGAGAACGACGGCAAACGCAGGCGTATGATACGAGCGAATCAGAAGCCGCGCGAGCTGATGCTGTTGAGAGATTTTCTTAGGCGTGAGTTCATTCTCTGATTTCTCGGCGTCTTGCTCCGGTTTCGATTGCACCGCGTCGTTTGTTTCTGAAGAGACGTCGGGGATCGCGTCTTGAATGGAGGCGTCCGTCTCGGCGGAGGAGACCGTTTCGAAGTTTGGCGCTATGTAGTCTTTCACTAGATAGAGCGTCGCGCTTGAAATATAGGGGGCGATCAGAATACTAAAGAGTAAAAGAGATAGGGCGGTAGTCAAGGACCACGGAACGCCCTTCGAAGGCGCGTAAGGAAAGGGAGAAGTCATATATCTACTGAAAAGGTCCGACGTTAGCTGCGCCGGACCGTGATAAAGAGTTGAAATTCAGTCTTTGTTTTGGGATTTGAGAAGCTTCGTCGCCGCTTTGATATAAACCCAACCTGAGTAGAGGGTAAGAAAAACGACCGCGTAGAGCGTTATCAAAAAACCAACTTTGAGCCAGCAGGGCGCCGCGCCCGTCTGATGGAGATAACGCAAAATGAGGATACCCATCGGAATATTGATGAACTGAAAAGTCGCCTTCCACTTTCCAATCCACTTGGCGGAGAAGTCGCCGCCCCCCGCTTCAATCAAGGATCGAAGCATCGTTACGAGTAGTTCGCGCAAAATAACGACGACAACCGTCCATGTCGCCAGTCCTAAAGGAACGCTGGCGAAGGGACAGGAGGAAGTTTCGCAGGTGGGAAAAAGGTTATGCAAATCCGGATTGGCGACAAGATAAACATAGGAGCCGCAGACAAGGGTCTTGTCGGCGAATGAGTCGACGATCCGTCCGAATTGGGTGACAAGGTGAAACTTTCGCGCCCACCAACCGTCGAGAAAATCTGTAATTGCTCCGACGATGAAGAGGACGAAGCAAGTCAGATAAAAGCGGAAGGGAAAGAGGAGGAAAACAAGGAGCGAAAAAAGTATTCTCGAGATCGTGAGAATATTAGGAACGTTCCAAATATTTTTGCGAGGTTGGGAAGGGGAAGACTCCATGATTTTCCTATCAAAAACGGAAGACGCGCCGCGTCTATAAAAGACTCGAAGGGACGACCGTAGAATAATTGCTAGTTTTGAAAAGCGTCGACGTTGGACAGAGCGGCGAGCGCTTGGACGAGAGCTTGCGTACCTTTACGCGAACCGCCTTGAGCGGCCAAGGCCACGTACAGTTGCCGCACAAGGGCCAATCCTGGAAGTGAAAGTCCCAGCGCCTCGGCGTCCGCGAGCGCCAGGCCCATATCTTTGATAAAGTGTTCGACGTAAAAGCCCGGCGCGTAATCTCCCTTCAAGATTCGCGGCCCATAAATGGAAAGGGACCAGCTTCCCGCCGCGCCGGTCGAGACTGACGCGAGAACGTTTTCGAGATCAAGTCCCGCCTTGTAGGCGTAGAGCAACGCTTCGCAAACGCCGATCATTGTTCCGGCAATCAAAATCTGATTCGACATTTTGGTGCGTTGACCGGCGCCAGCGGGGCCCGCCTGACGAATATTTGTCCCTAAGACTTGAAGGATCGGGGCGATCCTTTCGCGAACGTTTTCGTCTCCGCCGATCATGATGGAGAGGGTTCCATTTTTAGCGCCGACGTCGCCGCCGGAGACAGGCGCGTCAAGGGCCGCGAAACCATGATCGCGTGCGGCGCGGTAAATTTCTTCCGCCAGGTCGGGGGCGCTCGTCGTCATGTCGACGTAAATCTTGTCGCAACGTTCGTTTTGAGGAACGTCCGACCAACCGGCTAAAACGCCGCGTTCTCCGAAGAAGACTTCGCGAACGTCGCGGGGATAACCGACGCATGAGAAAACGACGTCGGAGCGTTTTGCAACGTCGGCTGGGGAATCCGCCCACTGCGCGCCCTTTTGAAGGAGCGGCTCCGCTTTGGAACGCGTCCGCGTGGAAACGACTAACGGATACTGCGCGTCGAGAAGACGCGCCGCGCAAGAGCCGCCGATAACGCCCGCGCCGATCCAACCTACTCGCGTTTTCGTCATTTGTGCTTGTACCTATTCAAAAAACGGAAAGAACGCGCGTCCGTTTTCATACGACGCGCGCTTTTAATTGTTCAAAAAATAGGGTTGGCGTCAAGTAAATTTTGAGATTTCATTGAGATTTGTTGTTTTTTTTGAGAAATAACAAAAACACTAACGACGGCGTTACGTACGCCAATTTTTGTCGTTATTCAAAGGAAAGACGAGCGAGGATAAAAAGTGCGACAAGCGTCGCGAAAAGGAAGGAAAACAATTGTCTGAACGCTTTGATGGCAGTACGATGAGAAATTCTTGAGATATTTTAAAACTCGCCTCTTGATAAACGCGTTAAGTCGTGTATATTCTTATTACTGCTTGCGGGTGTGGCGGAATTGGCAGACGCGTCAGGTTGAGGGCCTGATGGGAGTTTATCCCGTGGAGGTTCGAGTCCTCTCACCCGCACTGACGAGTAAAACCGAGTTGGTCTTAGAGAAGACGGCTCGGTTTTTTTGTTGTCTGTTGAAATCGAGAGCCTTTGTCTTGCGATTGAGTAGACGTAGGAATCTTGAGGAGGAAGACGATTGATGGGGAAAAGTTGGAACGTCGTCGCTCTTCTTTACAACTTGGAATAGCCGCCGTTTTTTTTGTTGTTTTTTAAAACTTGCCTCTTGATAAACGCGTTGAGTCGTGTATACTCTTATTACTGCTTGCGGGTGTGGCGGAATTGGCAGACGCGTCAGGTTGAGGGCCTGATGGGAGTTTATCCCGTGGAGGTTCGAGTCCTCTCACCCGCACTGACGAGTATAACCGAGTTGGTCTTAGAAAAGACGGCTCGGTCTTTTTATTTCTTGCATTTTTCTTCATATCTATAGCTCTCATTTGTTACCCTACTACTATTGGTAGCGTTTGTGGATACAATAAAAGGGGTGCGGCGTTTTATGCGCCGACGAGCCTGAACTCTCTGAACTTGACTTCAAGGTAACGGGCGGTTCTTTCGTCTACGACGGAGCGGGGCACACAGTGACGGTCGAGGGGGCGAGCGCCGCTGCGTTGAGTTACAGCGTTGACGGAAATAACTGTACGTCGGAGATCCCGACGGTTCGCACCGTCTCCGAGGGCTCGTTGACCATTTGGGTCAAGGCGGAACAATCGGGGTATAAATCGACGGTTCGTAAGGCGACTGTCGAAATCACGCCGCGAAAAGTGAGCGTGTCGTGGCCGTCCGAAACTCGCTTTGCGTACGACGGGCTTGTACATTCCGTTATTCCGACTCTCGTCAACGCGGTTCTCGGGGACGACGTCGGGCCTGAATTTATCGGCGCGAGTGAACGCGCTCCCGGTTCTTATACGGCTTCCGTGACCGGTTTGACGGGCGCGGATCGAGGAAATTACACGATCTCCCCGGATAGCGTGAGTTGGTTTATTTACGACGACGTCACGGAAAAGAAGACGTTGAAGATTCTTTTCATCGGTAATAGTTTGTCGCAAGACGCGAGAATGAAGCTTCCCGACGCCGTTGCGCTCGTTCCGTTCCTTGCCGACGCCGACGTTGAATTTGGCTCTCTCTATCAAGGAGGACGTTCCCTCGGATATTTCGCGAACTGCGCGAGAGTTGAAAAAGGAGAATCGGAGTTTAATCTGAGATACTACTTATTCACGAATGCGACGGAGCGTAGTAAACCGAATCTTTTCACCGCAGAGCTAAAGGAAAAATTTGGCGTCGTCGACAATGGATACGGCAATCCTTATTTCAACTTCTGCGAGTATTGGAAGTGGGACAAAACGAAACGCGCGTGGGTCTGCGAGAAAAACGCCGATAATCTTGGCGAAAAGACGATCGAATACGCGATGAATCAAAATAAATGGGATCTCGTCGTTCTACAAGGCTTCTATTGTGATTTCTTTGGCGAGGAGTACGACGCTATCAATCCGAAAACAACTTTTAAAGCGTCGGCGGCTAAGGAATGTATTCAAGATAATTTGACGTACCTGCGCAACTACCTTACCGAGTTGCAGCCCGGCGTTAAATTAGCCTTCTATATGCCCCCCGCGCACAACGAAAATTCGTCCTGGAAGGGAAGTCTCGATTCCATGTATAAGGATATGCTGGAACGCCGACGCGATATTGAGAATTGGAATTTGGTCGATTTCTTCGTTCCAGGCGCGACGATTCTTGAAAACGTCGCGACGACCTACCTAGGAAACGTGACCTATGACGATTCAAAAAATCGCGACGACGTCTTTCCTCGTCTGAGACGCGACGCCATCCACTCGTCTTATTATATGGGCCGATTCTTGCAATCGACGATCATTCTAGACTACGCAACGCGTTACTTCTATGGAGACGCCGCCCTCGATAGTTGCGTACCCTTTGGAGCGTTGAAATCCCCCGCGATCGGCGCGACGCCGACTGAATACGCGGATATTTGCCGCGCCGCGTTGACGACGACCAAGGCTCAACCGTATCAAGTAACCGACCTGACCCAAGCGCCTTATTCCTTCCCGAAAGAGGATCCCGCGACATTGGCGTACAACGCGGCGATTTCCTATGCGGAAGAGAACGTGAACGCCGCGCCCGACGCGTGCGTTGCTGTTGCGCGCGACGCTTTATCGGAGTCTGAAGCCGCCGATCTAACGGTTGAGCGGATGATCGACGAGGAGGGGGAAACTATATCTTTTAAGCTTGGTTACACGACCTCGGAGCCGATTCATTTTTCTTCCGAGACCTCTGAAGAATGACGAACGCCCGTGTATCGTTATCAATATTAAAGGGCCGACGACTTGTCGACCCTTTTTATCATTTAGGCGCATATAGCCTGAATAATCCTTTAAATCAGTCCGTTAAAAAGATTGTCGAGTCTCCGACGGCGTTTTTGTTTAAGCGAGAAATTGCCGCCAGACGATACGATTCACGCAGCGCCAGCGTCGCAGAAGGTTGTTTTTTGGACATTTTTTGAAACGAACTTCGATGTTGGTATGGCTAGACGCCCGGAATATTGAATATAATGACGAGAATTTTTTGACGCGCCGACAGCGCAGGCGTTGGAATCGAGCGTCGGATACAGGGCGAGCGTTTGATTCGCGTTGATAATAAAGGACAAGACAGGTGAATAGTAGAGACATAACAGGACGAAAAGCGATGAGCCGTCGCGCGTTTTTTGCGGCGACGTGCGCGACGCTGGCCCCTATTATCGCTGGTTGCAAGACTCTAAACGAGGATCCAAACAATAAATGGTGCTGGTTCCCAACCCTTTTGCCCCCCTCAAAAGAGGAACGTGAAGCGCGCGCAAAGACCTTTCCCGACGGGGGCGACCCATATGTCGACGCGGAGGTTGGCCCCAAATGCTTCGACACGCGTCCGCGCGGATGGGACGTTTCGCGATCGAAAACGTCGACTCCCGAGAGCGTTCTGGTCAGCGCGGCGAAGGATGAGTAGGCAAGGAATAACCGGCGAGTCGCGTCGAAAGACGACTGGACGCGCCGGTTTTTTTGATTATTTCTATCGGGGTATTTATCATATATTTTCTATAAATTCCTAAAAGCGTACAAAATAGTCTTTTCTTTTGATATTGAATACGCTATAATCTGCCCTAAATGGGCGTTGTAGCCCTATTGAATAACGGATGGACGGAACCATAACGCGCGAAAGCGCGCCGACTTATTCTTTTCCCCCCCTGGACAGTATTAATAAGGAGCGTTCTTTATATGAAACGCGTTGCTGGAATATCCTTAAAAAGAGCAGGTTTTACACTCCTCGAACTCCTCATCGTTATGGCGATTTTGATCGTCGTCATCGGTTTGTTGGGGACGACTGTGTGGAGCAACTACCGTAAAGCGTTGATTCGAACGGCTACCGTCCAGATCGAGAGTAAGTTTAACGACGCTCTCGAAATGTTCTTCATGGATTTTGGACGATATCCGACTCAGGAAGAAGGCCTGTATATTCTGGCGAATCTTTCCAATCCGAATCCCCAGCCAAGCTCGAATGTTCTTATGAATGCGAACGCCAACAACGGCATGAACGCTACGAATAACGGCATGCAGGGCGCGAACAACATGCAGGGCATGACGGGCGATTTTGGCGCGAACGACATGAACAACATGCAGGGCATGACGGGCGGCTTTGGCGCGAACGACATGAACAACATGCAGGGCATGACGGGCGGCTTTGGTACGAACGACATGAACAACATGCAGGGCATGACGGGCG
Organism: uncultured Thermoguttaceae bacterium; assembly: GCA_934725735.1. Taxonomy (GTDB): domain Bacteria; phylum Planctomycetota; class Planctomycetia; order Pirellulales; family Thermoguttaceae; genus RUG369. The sequence continues at coordinate 41 of CAKVCP010000072.1, read as the reverse complement.
GCTTTGGTACGAACGACATGAACAACATGCAGGGCATGACG
>CAKVCP010000071.1 GCA_934725735.1 uncultured Thermoguttaceae bacterium | reverse complement strand
CAGTTTATATGTATCGTCCCTATTTTTTAGGGCTAGAACGGGAGGGAGAACGAAACGTAAGCCAGATGCGGCGCTTGTCTAGAACAATGAGTTGGAAGGAGACTCCGCATTAATGTTAAATGATCGCGATAACGTTATTCTCCGTATCGTTTTATAAAGAAAAGACAAGGCGGAACGGGGCGCGCAGACGTCCTACCGACGATTTCAAAAGGTCTAGTCGATAGCGGTAAGCTTTTCATTGAACGCGCCGCTATGACGTTGGTCTGTGACGCTTTTGGTATTTGAGAAGCTTGTCCGACCGCGTTTAAAGAGCGGCGTTTTATGAGAAAAAAGCCGGTATAACGCTGATTCCTTTATCGTCGTCATAAAGATAGAAAGAAACCACAGAGAACGACGCTATACCGGCTAATTGAAAAAGGAACCGACGCGGCGCGCAAACAAGGAGCTCCGCGTCGGTTCTTTAGGCATACTGCGCGAGAAACGCCCCAACTGAACGCGCTATGACGTCTTTCTTCGAAGCAGATTCGACGTCGGCGGACGCGTCTTACGAAACGCACTCATCGCCGTCGATATCGATCCATTTTCTGCTTTCGTGGTCGAGGAGGTTATATCCGTCGCGATTAAATTGAACTGATAATATCCGAGAGTATTCAAAGGCCTCGTCTCGGACGAGGGAAGGGTAGAGTACGTTTATGGCGCAATCTAAGCCGCACGATTCAAACGCCGACCAAAAGAAGGGCGGTGCTGAAATCGTTGGTCCGGCGGCTCCAAGACGAGGTTTTTAAATACTCTCTTTTAACAAATACACTAGAATATCCCCCTTGAAAACCCAAGACATTCGACGCTCGTTTCTATAGAACGAGGACATGGCTCGAACTGATTCCGCGATTATTTCCAACATAACGCCGCAGGCTCGAGGAAATCATAAGGATCCACATTTCTTTGAGCCGCCCTAAGACGCTATGTTTGAACGCATACGCGCGCGATCGAGAACCCGAGAATCTGCAAAACCACCGCAACGACTCTCAACTCGACCTCGCGACGCTTCCGTATTGAACGCTGATCATGCGCTCAACGGGAGGAACGTTCCCTAGGCGTTCATATTCTTCGGGTGTTTATTCCTATATTGAAGGGAATTATATACAAAAGAATTTTTAATAAAAGGGGGAATTTATGAGAATTTTTTCTGACGGGGGTATAAATAGTATAGATAACCTTTCCTGGTTTAAACGTCTGCTTGGTTAGAAGATCAGGATGAACGAATAATTGAGAAGAGTCAGAATATTATGCAACCCCCAGTCGCGGATAAATATAAGCGACTCATTACTGAAAGAGCAGTTTCATTTTTGGGGGGGAATTTCTACTGAAGAGAAAGAGTACCGGGGAAGGAGCAGGGATTTTGCAAAACGATCTCTGTTAAGTCGCGTTCCAGCTTAAACAAGGCGTTTTCAAAGAGAGATGAAAACGCCTTGTCGTCTTGAGTTTAAGCGCAGTTTTTAATTACTTCGCGATCGAATAGGTCGGGAGTCCGCGCCACGCTTGAGGACGTTGCAGACCCAAAAGCCACGCCGCAGTCGCCGCGCAGTCGAAGTTCGCCACGACGTCCGTAATTTCTCCTACCGCAATTCCGGGCCCGCAAACCACGAACGGAACTTCCATATGATCCATACGCGCTTCCCCGTGACCCTTTTCGCTTCCGCCGTGATCGGAGGTGAAATAGACGATCGTATCGTCTTTCATTCCCAATTCTTCGAGCTTATCGAGGATAATTCCGACGCAACGGTCGACGTTCACGAGGGACGCCTGATATTCGGGGGTTCCCCAGCCGATATTGTGACCGATGTGGTCGGGTTCTCCGAAATAGGCGAACGCGTAAGTCGGCTTGGCTTCGAGCTGTTTGAGGAAGGTCGCGAGAACCGCTTCCGTGTCTTTGACGCACCGGTTGTCGTCGACGGCGTTTTTATCGAAGAGGTATCCGATTCCGTCCCAATCGTATGCAGCGGCGGTTTTCGCGTCGGGCTTTTGCGCCTTCAAGACGCTGAAGATATCGGGATATCGACCGTTTTCGCCCTTATAGATCGGCTGAAGATCAGGCTCTTTGCTCCCCCAAGTGCGGAATCCGTGCATTTCCGACGGGGCGCCGACGAGCATCGTCTCCCAGTTGATGGCGCTAACGGAGGGCAAGACGGAGCGCATATGGAGAGTCCAGGAACCGTTTTCTTTCATTTTGGCAAGATTGGGCAGCTCTTCCCATTTCGTGTAATGCGCGCCGAAGCCGTCTGCTCCGATCCAGATCACGTGGTTGACGCCCTTTGGCGCGTCCTTTTCTTGCGCGAAGAGATTGGTCGTCATGAACGCGGCGAACGCGACCGCCGCGACGAGTAAGAAAGCCTTTTTCATCGAAGTACCTCTCGTTTGTTCAGAAAAAAACGCCGCGCGTCCCGCGTTGGTTCGCAATTCACGGCGTTTCCGTTTAGTTTATCAAGTCGACGAGAGAATTGCAAGAAATTTCGGCGCCCTTTTTCGCGAGAATCGCTTTTTCACGAAGCGCCGCCAACTCCCAAACTTCCGCGTCCGCAAGCTTCGACGCGTATTTCGTCTCCACGTCGTTGAGGAATTCTTCGACCGCGACGGGATGATTCTTCAAAAACCACTCGATATGATTGCGCGCGTACGCGACGCGCGTCTCGGGATCGTTGAGATCGTTCGGGACGCGTTTCATCCTCGCGTCGACGCTGTCGAAGCCGCAGAAAGGTTCCGCCAGCCTTGCTCTCGCCGCGTCCGCGTACGCGGGGTTAATCTCGATTCCGACTCCGCGGCGCTTTGTCTGTTGACAAACGCGCAAGAGTGTTCCGCTCCCGACGAATGGATCAAGAACCAAATCCCCCTCGTTGGACGAAGCCAAAATCATCCTCTCATAGAGCGCCTCGGGCTTCTGCGTCGGATGCTTTCGACGATTCTTATTGCAATAATGCATATGGGAGAACTCCCAGACGTTGCCGGGATTGGCGCCGCGCATATTGTTTATCGATCGATAATACTTTTGAGGAACGCGGATGGCGTCGAGGTTAAAGACGAAACGCTTCGGATCCTTCGTGAACATAAGAACGTCGTCGTGGCGCGGGGAAAACCCCTTCGTTTTGCCGATTCCCTGCGTGTAATACCAGGTGATCCATGAGTTGAAGTTCATCTTGAGTTCTTGTTCGAGAATCGCGTAGACGAACGAGACGTATCTCATTCCCATAAAGACGTAGATCGTGCCGTCGGGCTTGAGTATTCTCTTAGCCTCGGCGAGCCAGCGCCTTGAGAAATCAAGGTATTCGTCGAACGCCAATTTGTCCTGGTTATTTCCGTAATCTTTGTTGAGATTGTAAGGAGGATCGGCGACGACGAGGGTCGCGCTTTCGTCGGGAAATTTTCGCATTTCCTCTACGGCGTCGCCGCAAATCAGCGTTAGTTCTTGATCCATTCGTTTCTCTTCGCCTCTCGGTAAAAATCGTCAAAGCTTCTTTTGGAGCTATTTAGATACATTGAATCGAGGAGTTGACGCCTCTCCCATGTCGTTCGGCGGTGAAATCCGACGTAATCGACAATTTCTAAAATACCGTCGTTCATTGCGTTTGAGAATTTGGCTTCGAATAAACCTTGCTTGACGGAAAGAAAATTGGTCGTTCTAATCTTGGCGAAAGACGCGGCAAGGGCGCTTTGACGTTCTCCTCTCGTCCAAAACGTTGCGTATTTGTCGAATGACAAAAGAGGAATCGTCGTAATAGGAAGGGGATTCTACCGGGATTTTAAAAATCAGATCGTCATACGTCATAACGCTTCCTTCTTTTAGCTTTGTTTTACTCGTCCCCAGACGCGACGACGAAGGCGATCGCTTCAGTGCGCGAGTGCGTGAGGCTGATCTTCCAGTCCCGGATCCCGAGCTCCCGCGCGATCTCTTGCGCTCTGCCCTTTACGTTTAGCGACGGCGCCCCCGAGAAGTTCGTTTGCACCTCGATATCGGTCCATTTCACTCCGTGAGACCATCCAACTCCGAGCGCCTTCATGACCGCCTCTTTCGCGGCCCATCTTGCGGCGAGCGACTCCGCCATTCCTTTTTTTCGCGCGACGCAATATTCGCGCTCCAGCGGCGTGTAGACGCGCTCTAAAAAGCTCTCAGGGTGTTTCTCGCACATCTCCTTCACGCGTTCGATCTCCGTCGCGTCGACTCCGATTCCGACGATTCGCATCTCTTTTCCCTTTCTCTTCTCTCTTCTCTCTTCTCTCTTCTCTCTTCTCTCTTCTCTCGCGGCGCCGCGTTGGTTATTTCGTTTCAATCCTCATTGTAAAAAGAGCCCGATCCGAATCGAGCGCCGGATCGGGCGTTTTTTTTACGCAACTCGAATCGCGTTCGCTTCATCCGCGATCAGTCGTTGTACTTGATCCAGATGTTGCGGTACTGAACCTTGTTGCCGTGTCCCTGAAGGAAGACGCCGCGCGCTTCGCCCGCTTCGGTCTTTTCGGTCTTGCCGCCGGGGGTCTCGTGTTCGAGAACCGCGTTGTCGTGGACGAGAATACCGTTGTGCTTGACGGTGATGACGGCGTTGGCGACCTTTTCGCCCTTTTCATTGAACTTGGCGGGGGTCACGTCGAAGTCGTAGGTCTGCCAGGTAAGAGGAGGCAAGCAGGCGTTGACGATCGGCTTGAGCTGCTGATAGAAGCCGGCGCATTCGTTGTTTTCGCCTTCAAGTCCGAAGGAGTCGAGGACTTGACATTCATATTCTTCCTGGAGGTAGACGCCGGAGTTGGAGCGGCCCTGACCCTGAGCGTTGGGCATGAAGGAGAGCATGAATTCCAGGTGCAGGGTGAAAGGACGATCCTTTTCGAAGGGCTTGAGGAGGGTTTCGGACCAGATGGCGTTTTCCTGAGCGTCGCTGAGGTGGACGTCGGAAGCGAAAGCGTCGGTGTTGGAGCCGTCGAAGAGGACGATGGCGCCTTCCGGAGCCTTCATGCCAAGGGTTTCGCTCTTGCGTTCAACGCGCTGAAGCTCGCTCTGGCCTTTGAAGTCGAGGATGATTTTGTCGCCTTCTTTGAAAGCGACAAGTTTCGTCGCCTTCTGTTCGTCGTTGAAGACGATGTTGCGATCGTCGCCCTTACGCGGAATATCCATTCTTTCGCCGGTGACGACGAGTTTTCCGTCCTGGAGTTCGCCCTTGCCGAAGAAACGAGCCTTGGAGCGATCCCATCCCGCGCCGGGAAGGCCGTCCTGATATCCTACGACGTCGAAATTCTTGTCGCCGCGAGCGATGACTTGGAACGCGCGGTTCTTATCGGGCCAGAGGTATTCGCCCTGGATCTGGAAGGCGTCGAGATACTGACCGTCTTTTACGATCTGGTCGACGTTGGTGAATTCTTGGCCGAAAGCGGCGGCGGAAGCGAAGGCGATGACGGCGAGAGCGCCGAAGAATTTTTTCATTGCGAAGAGTCCTGTAAAATGGGTGGGGGGAATATGACAAGACGCCCCCGACGCGGAGGAACGCCGGGGACGAATTTAAACGAAGGAAGAAGAATTAGCGTTCGATAAGAGCGCGCTGTTCCTTGGTGATGGGCATAACCTTCCAGTTCTTGAACCACATCTGTCCCTGAGAACCGCCGTGGAGCTGGAGTCCAACCTTACCGGACTTTTCGATGAGAGGGTCGGTGATATCGACGACGCGGAAGCCGTTGAGGAAGGTGACAACGCGGTCGCCGCAAGCCGCGACGGCGATTTCGTTCCAGTCGTTTTCGCCCTTATTGCGGACTTTTTCGACGAATTCGTCGTCGGAGGCGAGCCATCCGCGACCGGGTTCGGTCTTACCGGCGGTGTGCCAAATAGCGGCTTCTTTGCTGTAACCGCAGATTTCGTCCTGGCATCCGCGCAGGAGCCAAGGGGTGTCGACTTCGTGAGCGCGGAAGTAGAGCGCGGAGTTCACGCCGCCGCGGAAGACGTAATCGACTTTGGCGACAAAGTCGTCGTATTCGTCGTTGGAGACGACGAGGCCGTCGCGCTTTTCGGTATCGTCATGCTGACCGACGAGGACGCCCTCTTCGTTGAAGCTCCAACATTCGGGAACGAAGAGATAGGCGTCTTCGACTTTCCATTCGCCGTCCTTCTGGACGAAGAAGTCTTTCCATTCGGAAACGCCAAGATCCTTAATGCGGATATTTTTCCACGCGATCGTTCCCTGGCTGCCGGCGTGAATCTGAAGGCCGATGATTCCGGAGAAGTCTTTGTAGTCGTACATGTTGGTCACGGGAACGCCGTTGATCCAAGTGCGGAGAGAAGGACCGATCGCTTGGATTTCGAGGGAGTTCCAGTCGCCGGATTTGTAGGCGGCGAGACCGGCTTCGAGAGTTTCGTCGGCGGTGTTGTCAAGGAAGATGCGGCCGTGAGCGAATCCGCGGCGTCCTTCGTCGTAGATTCGTGCGGTGACTTTATCGTCGGGAGCGATTTCGCACTGATATCCGTAGACGCGGTCGGAACCTTCTTCGATCGCGCTGCGGAACTGAACGCCGGAGTTTCCGGGAACGACGGCTTTGAAATCGAGCTTCAGAATGAAGTTTCCGAAGGGCTTTTCATAGCAGAGGAAGGTGTTGTTTGGGGTACCGGGGACGCATTCGCCGACGATGGCGCCGTCTTCCACCTTGTACTTAGCGGCGCCGCTATGGACGGCCCAGCCGTTAAGAGTTTTTCCGTCGAAGAGAGAGACGAAGCCCTCTTCGGTGTCGTCGGCGAATGAAGGAGCCGACGCGAAGCACGCGAAAGCCGCGAGGAAGGCGGCGGCAATGCAGAAGGATTTACGCATCTTTGGTGTTTCCTTATATAATTGAAGAATTTGAAAGAACGCCGCGCCGCGACGCGGCGTCTTAACACATTGGTTAGAACGCAAATTTCGTTCGATTATACCGAGTCGCTTTCAAAAAAAAAAGCGCCTTAGTCGTTATTATTCGGATTATTAGCGTTTTTCGAAATAGTTTATAGCGGTCGTCAAAACGTGAAAGGGCGATATAATGCGACGAAATTGCAGAGAAACGCGTTTTGCCGCGAGGACAAAGTTTCATGAAGACGTTATTACCATACCTTTTACCGTACAAAAAAGAGGCGGTATTGGCGCCCTTTTTCAAACTTCTCGAAGCGTGTTTCGACCTTCTCGTGCCGCTCGTCGTGGCGTGGATGATCGACCGCGGACTCGCGCAAGGGGACGCGTCGATTATTTGGCGCGCGCTCGCGATTCTCGTTGGATTGAGCGTCGCGGGGCTCGCGATGGCGGGCGCGGCGCAGTACTTTGCGGCGAAGGCGGCGACGCGATTTGCCGCGGCGATTCGACGCGCGCTCTTCGCTAAGATCGGGCGTCTCTCTTTCGCGCAGCTCGACCGCTACGGCGCGGATTCCCTCGCCACGCGCATGACTAGCGACGCCGCGCAGACGCAAACCGCCGTCAACCTTCTGCTGCGTCTCTTCCTTCGCTCCCCGATCATCGTTCTTGGCGCGACGATCATGGCGCTCGTCGTCAATCCGCGCGGGGCTTTCGTTTTCATCGTCGCGCTCCCGGCGCTCGCGACGGCGGTTTTCTCGATCCTCTTCCTCTCCCTTCCGCTGTATACGCGTCAACGCGCGGCGCTCGACGACGTTTCCCTCTCGACGACGGAAAATCTCGTCGGAGCGCGCGTCCTTCGCGCGTTCAATATGGAGCCGCGCGAGACGAAGCGTTTCAACGCGATCGCGTCGCGTTTGCTGGCGATTCAGGAACGCGCGGGGCTCGTCGCGGGGTTGATGAATCCGATCACGTACCTTTTGGCGAACCTTGCGATCGTCGCGCTGCTGGCGTCGGGGGCGGCGCAAGTTCATATCGGGACGTCGACGCAAGGGGAGGCGATCGCGCTTTTGAACTATATGTCGCAGATTCTCGTCGAACTCGTGAAGCTCGCGAATCTTCTCTTCCAGGTGAACAAAGGGGCGGCGTGCGCGAAACGCGTCGCGGAGATTCTCGAGCTTCCCGACGGAATGACGGAAGGTGACGCGGAGCTTTGCGCGACGCGCGAGGCTGGCGCGGTCGCGGTCGAGTTCGAAGGGGCGAGCGCATCGTACGGGGCAAGCGCGGGTCGCGCGCTCGATACGGTAAGCTTTACAGCGCGGATCGGCGAAACGATCGGCGTGATCGGGGGGACGGGTAGCGGTAAGACGACGCTTGTGAATCTGATCGGGCGTTTTTACGACGCGTCGGGGGGCGCGGTTCGCGTCTTCGGGCGTGACGTTCGGGAGTATCGTTTGGCGTCCCTTCGCGCGAGCGTCGGGGTCGTTCCGCAGAAGGCGGAGCTCTTTTCGGGAACGATCGAAGCGAATCTTCGTTGGGGTGATCCGAAGGCGTCGGAGTCGTCGCTTTACGCGGCGCTTGAGACGGCGCAGGCGCGGGAATTCGTCGAGGCGAAGCCCGAGAAGCTCGGGACGCTTCTCGAACAAGGGGGTCGCAACCTCTCTGGAGGTCAGCGTCAACGCCTTACGATAGCGCGGGCTCTCGTTAAGGACGCGCCGATTTTGATCTTGGACGACTCGTGCTCGGCGCTCGACTACGCGACGGACGCGCGTCTTCGTCAAGCGCTTTCGTCGACGAAATCGCGCCGCGCGACCTTCATCGTCGCGCAACGCGCCGCGTCGGTACTCGACGCCGATCAGATCTTGGTTCTCGATCAGGGTCGTCTCGTCGGAAAGGGACGGCATGAAGAACTCCTGCGCGATTGTCCGACGTATCGCGAGATTTACGCATCGCAATTTTCAGAGGACGCGACGTCGAAGGTCGAGGAGGCGCGACGATGAAACCGGATAAAAAGGAAAAGAGAGAGCTTCAAATTAAGACGCTCAAAAGGACGTTGCGGTACCTTCGGGGCTACCGTCTTCAGCTGGTCGGAGCGCTCGCGTCGGCGACGGTCGCGACGTTTGCGACGCTCTACGCGCCGCGAGTGATAGGACGCGCCGTCGACAGGATGGTCGGGCCCGGCGAGGTCGACTTCATCGGGCTCAGGGCGGACTGTCTCGCGCTCGCGACATGCGCGTTCGTCGCGGGGGTCGCGCAGTTCGTTATGACGTGTTTGAATAATCGGGTCGCGTTCGGGGTGGCGCGAGATATTCGCGTCGACGCGTTCCGACGGTTGCAGAAGTTGCCGCTTGGGTATCTCGACGGGAAGCCGTACGGGGAGACGTCGAGCCGAATCGTGACGGACGCGGATCTCTTTTCGGACGGGCTTTTGACGGGATTTTCGCAATTCTTCACGGGGATAGTGGCGATCGTCGGGGTTCTGTGCTTCATGGCGTCGCTGAGTCTTCCGATCACGTGCGTGGTCGTGGCGCTCACGCCCCTTTCTCTCGTGGCGGCGTGGTTCATCTCGAAAAAGTCGTTCGTCTATTTCCACCGCCAGTCGAGTCTGCGCGGGGAAGAGACGGGGTACGTGATGGAGGCGACGAGCGGGGCGCGGACTTTGCAGGCGTTCGATCGCGGGGAGGCGTCGAGCCGCGAATTCGAGGAGATTGACGAACGTCTGACGCGCGTCTCCCTCTTGGCGGTCTTCTTTTCGTCGCTGACGAACCCGGCGACGCGCTTTGTGAACAGCCTTGTCTACGCGGGGGTCGGCGTTTGCGGGGGGCTTGCGGTCTTGCACGGAACGCTGAGCGTCGGCAATCTGACGACGTTTTTAAGCTACGCGGACCAATACACGAAACCGTTCAACGAAATCTCTGGGGTCTTGACGGAGCTCCAGAATTCTCTCGCGTGCGGGGCGCGTCTCTTCGAGCTCATCGACGCGGAGGAGGAGACTCCCGACGCGGTCGACGCGGCGTCCCCAGAGCGTTTCGTCGGACGCGTGGAATTCGATCGCGTGAGCTTTTCGTATCGTCCGGATCGTCCCTTGATCGAGAATTTTTCGCTCACTGCGCCTCCCGGCTCGAAGATAGCGATAGTCGGGCCCACGGGGTGCGGTAAAACGACGCTTGTCAATCTTCTGATGCGCTTCTACGACGCGCAAGGGGGCGCGATTCGTCTCGACGGTCTCGAGACGCGATCGATGACGCGCGGGTCGCTGCGTTGTGGGTTCGGAATGGTGCTTCAGGAGACGTGGCTTCGCGCGGGTACGGTTCGCGAGAATATCGTGATGGATCGCGAAGATCTCTCGGACGCGGAGCTTGAACAAATCGCGCGCGCGTGCCACCTCGACGCGTTCGTGAGCCGCCTCCCGCAAGGCTTCGACACGCGCGTAACCCCCAACGGCGGGGAATTCTCGCAAGGGGAACGCCAGCTCCTGTGCATCGCGCGAGTCATGGCGCGGCGTCCCGATCTCCTCATTCTCGACGAGGCGACGTCGTCGATCGACACGCGCACCGAACTGAAGATTCAAGACGCGTTCAATCGCCTCATGTCGGGGCGCACGAGCTTCGTCGTCGCGCATCGTCTTTCCACGATTCGCAGCGCCGACGTCATCCTCGCGATGAAAGACGGCAAAGTCGTCGAGCAAGGAACTCACGAAGAACTTTTAGCCGCCAAAGGTTTTTACTATCAGTTGTATATGAGTCAATTCCCGTCTACGAACGCGTAACCCTTTTTCGCGGATTCCGCGTCAACAAAAAGACCGTCGGCGAACTTCGAGTTGTCCTGTTCATCGACGGTCTTTTTTTACGCCAATTTGCGCCGCGTCACTCTTTCGCGTCCTCTTGCGGCGCCTTGATTTCTTCCTTAATTGAATATTCGCGCGCGCGTCGGTTCGTCTCCGCGACAAGGAGTTCCGAGAGGAATCCCATCGAGAGCAGCTGCGCCCCAAAGAGCGCGAGCGCCGCGGAATAGACGACCGCCGGACGCCCCGAGAGCATGTACTCTTCCAACCCCAGCGCCGGAATCCGCGCCAAAACCCATCGCGCCGCCATCCAGACCATCGTCAACGCCCCGACGCCGAAAGAACAGAGCCCGATCGTTCCCAAAAGGTGCTGCGGACGCGCCCCGTAAGTCGTCACGAACTTCACCGACAGCAGATCCAAAAAGCCCTTAATGAAGCGGTTGAACCCGTACTTCGACGACCCGAACTTTCGCGCCCGGTGATTCACCACCTTCTCTCCCACCTTAAATCCGCGCGCCCCCGCGAGCGCCGGCACGAATCGATGCAGCTCTCCGTAAAGCGTCACCTCGTCGAAAATCTCACGACGATAACACTTCATCCCGCAATTATGGTCGTGCAGTTTTACGCCCGTAAGGTTGCTGACCATCGCGTTAAAGAATCGGCTCGGAATGACCTTATGCC
>CAKVCP010000070.1 GCA_934725735.1 uncultured Thermoguttaceae bacterium | reverse complement strand
CGTTAAGGGTCTTTTTCCGATTTCTTCTCGGCGAAGGAAAAATAGATAGAAACGTCGCCGATTTATTGATTTCCCCGAAAAAATGGGATCGTTTGCCATCCGTTCTCACCCCTGGACAAATGGACAGATTGCTCGTTGAACCGCGAGAAGGGGTAGACCAGTTCTGGATCAGGGATCGCGCTATTTTGGAATTCTGCTATGCCGCAGGGTTTAGAGCGTCAGAATTAGTCAATTTGCGCCTCGAAGACGTTTATCTTGAAAGGGCCTGCTGTCGGCGATTAGGGAAAGGCTCCAAAGAACAAATTTTACTCCTGGGCGAATCAGCCTTAAAAGCCTACAAGCTCTGGATCGAAGTCGGACGTCCTGAGGTCGTCTCAAGGATGAGCGAACGCCGACGTCGATCTAACGTCCCTTCCTCCCCTCTCGCGCGAAACGCTTCTTATAAACCGAACTCATACGTTTTTCTGAGTAGAACGGGCCAAAGACTGCGAAGAGAAGCGCTGTGGGAAATTGTGAAAAAATATGCAATTAGAATTGGTGCGCCTCAAAACGTCAGTCCACACACCCTACGACATAGTTTTGCGACGCACCTGCTCCAAGGGGGCGCGGATTTAAGGCAAGTTCAGGCGATGTTGGGACACGAAAGTATTGCCACTACCCAAATTTACACGCATGTAGATATGACCCGATTGGCTGAAATCTACAAGCGAAATCATCCTCGTTCTGGAAACGACAAATAAAAAAGGAACGCTCGCGACGGGCGTTCCTTCAATCTCATCCGCTCTTATGTCGAGGGGCAAATCATTCTTCTTTGCTTTCTTCGCTCGTTTGAGTCTCTTCGGCGTACTGCGCGGCGTCTGTCGACTCTTCGTCAAGATTGAATTCGCTGTCAACCTTGACCGACGAACCGGCCTCCAGGGATTCGTCGCCGCTCAAGATTGAAGCGGTATCTTCCGGATTGGGAAGATTAACGAAAGTATTCGCGGCGTTCTTGTAGTAATTCGTTGTCAAAGGCTTCGACAGAGCGTTGATTCGTTGCTCGGCAAGTTTGACGTACGGGGAATTTTTAGAAGCGTCGACCGCTTTTTCATAATTGGTTTTGGCCTCTTCAAGAGCCTGAGCCACGGCGGCTTCATCGTCGGCGACGGACGCTAAAGCTTCCTTCGCGACGCCGATACCGTAATACGCGCGAGAAACAACGGACGCATCTTCGCAAGACGCGGCTTTGGAGAATTCTTCGACGGCGGAATTGAAGCTAACCTTCGGATCCGCTAACGTTTCGCCTTCGGCCAACTTGGCGCCAGCGCTATAACGCTGCTTACGCGCGATCTCGTTAAAACCGCATCTCACGAAAGCTTCGCCCGCGTCCGCATGAAGAACGGCTCCGGAGGTTGTGTTGGAATACGCGGTCGCAACCGTCGCAAACTGGTTCGCGTCAGGCATACCCGCTCCGGCAAAAGAAGCTTGAGTCGCTCCGTAATAGGTCGAATCAAGAAGATCGCCCTTGTTAGAACCGCGGAAAACTCCTGAACGGAAAAGTAAAACAACAATCACGACGCAGAGAAAAACCAGAACAAACTGGTGAGTCTTTGTCTTGTTGGCTTCGTAGGAACCCTTCCAACGAAGGAGAAGTTGTTCAAGACTGTTCTTTTCATCCGCTTTTTTCGCCTTTTTCATTCGTCTATCCTTTAATAGCTCACGCCATAACATACGGCGTCCCAGTTCTCTAATATATCCCACTAATATAAGCGATAAAAGCGGTTTTCGTCAAGGCTATAAGACAGAAAAGCCCTAAAAATGTGACCAAAACCGCGCATATCGCCCGTATGCCTCGTTAGCTTGCGCCTTGACGACTAAAGACGGTTATCTCCCGATCACCATGATAACGACGTCGGCGTTTTCATTCTCCCTAGCGCAAACAATCTGACGGGATTCAGAATTGAGAGCCACTTTACGAAACACGCGATATCCCTTTTCTCTGCAAAATTCTTCGAAATCTGCAATCGTCAAATAGCGAACGTCTTTCGTGTTATACCACTTCTTCCCCGGTTTGGGATCGGTTTGAGGCGCATACCCCTCATGTAGCTGAGATCGATATTTCTTGTACCCAAGATTAGGGAAACTTACAATTGCGCGGGTTCCAATTCGCAGCATTTCCTCGATAACAATTTCGACATTGCGAATTCGTTGGAGGGTTTTAGAGAGAACGACGAAATCGAACTGATGATCGGTAAACGACTTGAGTCCTTCGTTAAGATCGCTCATAACGACGTCTAACCCCTTTTCAACGCATCGCAGAACCAGAGATTCCTCAAATTCGACGCCCATCACCCGATCGTGACCACGTTCTTTAAGGCGAAGTAAAAGATCGCCTTTACCGCAACCAAGATCTAAAATCCGCGTCTTAGGAGGGATCAGCGACAGGATACTGTCATAATCGACGCGTTCCTTGGGCGGCGTCTTCTGACTCCCAATCTTTTCCGTTGCCCCCTCGTCGTCGGCGGTAGCGCCGGGGCGCAATTCCAAGGAAAGATTGTGTAGGAAGGAACCAGTGAGACCTCCGTAGACGGGAGACTCGTTTTCCAAAAGGAAGGCGTCGTGACCGCAGTCGCTCCGAATCGCGCAATAACTTACCCGACGATCGGAAGCGATGGCGGCGTCGACAAGTTCTCGCGCTTGAAATTCAGGAAAGAGCCAGTCGGAGCTGAAACTAACGAACAGCCATCGGCACATTGAACGATGCATCGCGGCAATCAAATTTTCACGATTCGATCCCAAGTCAAACGCGTCAAGCGCAAGCGTCAGCGCCAGATAGCTATTGGCGTCAAAGCGTTCGACAAACTTATTTCCCTGGTAGGCGAGATACGAACCAACGGAAAACTTCGTTTCAAAAGAAGTGTCGATCTTCCTCCCGACGTTCCGATCGGCGTTGAATTTTTTATTCATCGATTCCAACGAGAGGTAAGTGATATGCCCTAACATTCTCGCAATAGCGAGCCCCGTCACGGGGCCTTCGTCCTGGTCGTAGTATTCGCCGCCTTTAAAATTCGGATCGCTCATAATTGCGTTACGCGCGACGACGTCAAACGCAAGAGCCTGAGTCGTCATACGCGGCCCTGTCGCTATCGCGGCGATCCCCGCGACGCTATCAGGATACCGAATTCCCCAGTCCATCGCCATGAGTCCTCCCAGCGATCCGCCAATAATCGCTAAAAGGCGATCGATACCCAAAGACTCCACAAGCATACGCTGAACGTCGACAATATCGGCGACGTTGATTGGCGGGAAACTCATGCCGTAGCGTTTCCCCGTCTCAGGATTAATGCTTTCAGGGCCGGTCGTTCCTCGGCAACCGCCTAAAACATTCGCGCAAATGACGAAATAGCGGTTCGTATCGACATATTTCCCAGGACCGACAAGAACGTCCCACCAACCGGGATCGTCTTCGGCGTTATGCGCCGCGACGTGAGAATCCCCAGAAAGCGCGTGGAATATCAACACAGCGTTGTCCTTTTGCGGCGATAGCTCTCCATAAGTCTCATAGGCTACTCGAACCTCTGGAAGAACGCCGCCAGTCGAAAGCTTTATTGGACCCGGAAAAACGGCTGTCTTTACAAAAGCCAAAGGCTTTCCTGAACGAACTGAATCACTGCTGCCAAAAAGATCATTTGCCTCTGTCGCCATTCTCACACCATTACGACTATCTTAAACTTTGAATGAACTTCTCGTAAAATTGCGAGAAATTTCGACTACACCAAAAACTTCAAACAAGCAAAACCGCCGACCAACAACGCCAACAGAGCGAAGGTCAACCAACCGAAATATTTATCTATCCATGTTTTCACACGAGGTCCGAGGAAAAAAACCAAAGCGGCCATGAGGAAGAAGCGCAGACTTCTCCCGACGAGGGACGAAAGGAGCACAAGAGGCAACGACATTCCCCCGATTCCCGAGGATATCGTGAATGCTTTAAAAGGAATAGGTGTGAAAGCGGCGCCAAAGAGCGCAAGCATCCCCCACTCGTCAAAAAACTTGTCCACTTGGTTCATTGCGCCCTCTGAGATAATCGAAGGCACGAACACGTGTTCCAAAGACTCCCAAAGCGCATAACCAATATACCAACCCAACGCGGCTCCGCAAACGGACGCTATCGCGCTTACGAAGGCATAGTAGAAAGACCTTCGGGGGCGTTCAACGGACAAAGCGAGTTGGAGAACGTCCGGAGGAATCGGGAAAAATGAACTTTCCATGAAGGAGAGAGCGGCCAACGCAATCGTCCCGAATTTTGAATGTGCCCAAGAGAGCACCCAGTCGTACAAGAAGCGTATAAAACGCGCGCATGGAGTAAAGGGAACGCAAAGTATCTTCAAGAGGGGCGCTTTTGTACCGTTGCTTGTTTCTTTTAAATCTTCCTTCGGACTTTCCATGGACGACTATTCCTTAAATATTCTACTCAACGTGGTGAAACGACTCTGATAAAGATGTGCGGAAGGTCATACTTTCAATCTCATCCTCTCAATGAAATCGCCTTTGAGTATACCTCAAAACGAATCGCCGACAAGTTATGCGACGTTCCTGCGGCGTCTGTCGACAATAACGTTTTAGACGACGTTAATCGCATAAAAAACGCCGCGTTCAGAAACAGAAGCGGCGTTTTTATTCACTCAACTCGACAGATTAGTTCTAACGACTACTTGATAACCTGAAGGAAGCGTCCATAGGCTTCGTTCCACAGAGCGACGCTTTGCGAATTAGGCTCATATTCTACCAAATCGAAACTATTGCGCACGACCTCTCGAGCTTCGTCCACATTCGCGACGTCTCCCGCCCCAATCGCTTGCATGAGGATGTTTCCAACCCCCGTCCCTTCGATAGGACCGCAAACCACGCGACGCCCCGTTGAATCGGCGGTTGCTTGCATGAGCAACTTGTTTTTGATTCCTCCGCCCACGACATGGATCGTTTCGATCTTCGTTCCGCCGATTTCTTCACACATGTTTAACACGTATCGGAACTTAAGAGCCAGACTTTCGACAATCGCGCGAAGAACGGCTCCGTCGGATTCGGGAACCGTTTGATTCGTACGTCTCGCGTATTCGCGAATAAGTCCGGGAATATTGGCCGGACGCGCAAACTTGGGGGCGTCAGGATCAATGAAGGTCTCAAAGGCTTTCGCATTTGAGGTTAAGACATTCATATCTTCCCAATCGATCGGTTCGCCGACAGCGTTCGTTTTACCCGCTTGTCGCCAGTTTCTACGACATTCCTGAAGGAGCCACATGCCGCAGATATTCTTGAGAATACGCGTCGTGCCGCAGACGCCGCCTTCGTTTGTAAAATTAAACTTCGACACGACGTCGTTGACGACGGGACGAGGCGATTCAATACCCATGAGCGCCCAAGTTCCTAAACTGATATAAGCCCAATTCGTCTCTCCAAGAGAGCTTGTCGTGGGAACTGCAAAAACCGCGCTGGCGGTATCGTGCGTGCCTGGAAGGACTACTTTGGCGGAAAGCAAGCCCGTCTCTTTCGCAAGATTGGGACGCAACCAACCGAGGGTGGTTCCCGGCTCCGTCGTTGGCGGGAAGAAATTGGTGGGAATACCAAACTTCTTCAAAAGAGAGAACGCCCAGGAGCGCGTCTTCGGATTGTAGCACTGCGTCGTCGTCGCGTTAGTGAATTCATTGCTTTCAACGCCAGAAAGGAGCCAGTGGAAAAGATCTGGAATTTGAAGCAAACGTTCGGCGACGTCAAATAACGGCGAATTTTGTTCCTTCATCACCATCAATTGGTAGAGCGTGTTGAAATTCATGAACTGAAGGCCCGTCTGCGCAAAAATTTCAGACCTCGGCACGATTTCAAACGCGCGTTCCATCGCCCCCTCGGTTCGCGGATCGCGATAGCAATACGGGTTCCCTAAAAGAACTCCGCCGCGTCCCATGAAAGCAAAATCGACGCCCCACGTATCGACGCCTACGCTTGAAATATGCTCGCCATATTTCGCTCCAGCCGCGTAAAGCCCCGTCTGCACGCTCTTCCACAAGCCGGGGAGATCCCAGAAAAGAGATCCATTCATTTCTACGGGACCATTTTCATAGCGATACAACTCCTCTAATTCGATTTTGGTTCCATCGAAATGCCCAACGACTAAACGTCCGCTCGACGCACCCATGTCTATCGCCAAATAAGATTTCTTAGCTTCCATCTCGTCCCTCTAATAAATGAATTTTACCCGTGCGGAACTGACATAAGGACACGTTTTCACGGAACGTCTCGCTCATGCAATTGCGCAAAATTTCAATCAAGTTTAGCAAACGCACAGACGTTTTTCAAGAGGCGCAAACGCTCCGCAAATAGCGTTGCATAAAAAAGGGCGCAGTACCGACGACTACGCCCTAACACGCTGAACCGTTAGTGAACCCCAGATCAATTCTTCGGTTTTCGTTTCTGATATTCCTGACTTGCAAAACGAAGGGTTTCCCGCTCTTGCTCGGTAAGACTTTCTTCACCGCTGCGAGAAATTTTATCGAGAATGTCGTCCACTCTCTTTTCTAGAGCCGCAAAATCGACGTCTTCGCGCGCGCTAAAAGGACTTGGCGCCTTGCGTTCATAGGAAACGCTCGAACGTCGCGAAAGTTTCTTCCTATTAAAGAGACGCGTCCAATGATTCGAAAAGCGTATTTTCGTCATGAAATAGAAAGCGGCGAATACCGCCCCGACGATATTCAACACCTGAGTCGTTCCGCCTCCCTGTAGAGACCCATACATATCGAAAACGACAAAGAGCACGCCTGTTACCCACGCGGGCATGGGAATGATTCCCCATAGCAAGATGCGGGCATGAGGGAAATTCATCGCGAAGAGAATAACCAACGCGGCGACTGGACTCGTCGCGCCAAGAACCAATATTGGACGACCGGAAAACAACAGTCCCCAGACGACGCCGGCAAAGAGCGACGAGAAGGTATAGAAGAGGAGGAATTCTAATTTCCCATACAGTCGTTCCAGGTTGATTCCAAAGAAGAAAAGAACCAACATATTGCACAACAAGTGCAGAAAGTTGTTAGGACTATGAACGAATCCATACGTCAAAAAGCGATACCATTGCAGCGGATCCCCCGCCGTAGAGCCCGTCAAACCAAGGAATTGAGCCGCCGCGCCATTGGTGACCAAGACCAGCAAGCACAGAACAATATTTAAAGTCAAAAGAATCGTAACGGCAGAGAACCCTCCAAGACCGCGTCTTTTGCGATTATCGCCAGACTCGTCTCGAAAATAATCTCGATCATATAGCCCCATAAAGTTCCTCGCTATTCTTCTTTGTTATCATTTCCACCCGCTAGTCGTCCGCGAGCAAACGCATTATACTGAATATTTTAACTGTCACAATGACCGACAAGACGTTTAAAATCAGCGTCAATCTCCTTCAAAAGAGTTCCTTTTTATTTCAAGCAATTTCACTTTCTCCCTCTTTATGGAAAGCATACGACTATGAACAAGCAATCAAAAAAAAGCGTCTTTCCAGTGGTAATTGGGATTGTCGGCGGAATTGCGGCGGGGAAAAGTTTCGTGACCAAGGAGTTCATCGCCCAAGGCGCCGAACATTTTGACGCGGATAAGGAAGCGAAGGAGTTGTACAATCTTCCGTCCGTCGTTAGTGAAATTAAGAAAAGATGGCCGACTGTTGTCGATTCGAAGAATGTCGTCGACAAATCGCGCCTTGCTCAAATTGTCTTTTCTCCAACAGAGCAAGGGGCGCGCGAGTTGAATGAGCTAAACGCGCTTCTCCACCCTATTTTGAACGGAGCTTTCATCACGTGGTTAAAAAAGCGCAAGGACGCGCGGCTAGTTATCTTAGACGCGCCGTTACTCTTAGAAGCGGGGATGGATTCCTTAATCGATTATCTGGTCTTCGTTGACGCGGACTTCGACGTAAGACAAAAACGCGCCGCCGAACGAGGGTGGGATCCGGGCGAGATTATCCGCCGTGAAGCCCGGCAGCTCCCCTTATGCGAAAAGAAAGAACGAGCGGACTTTTGCGTGGATTCTTCTTCCAGTTCCAGCGACGTCAAAGAACAAGTTGCCAAGATCGTTGCGACGCTTTTCCAAGAAACTCGGTAAACTTGTTTTTGATATAAGCGGACGGAAGACGACGAGTTTCCAATCTTCAACGTCGCCTCCACTTGCAAGAGACGGGGGTTAAGCTAGAATATTTTGAGCGTGTTGAGTATTATCATAGAGCGTCAAGAAACGCCTAGTTTGTGTTTTCAGAGAGTTTAGAATGACAGAATACGAAGGATACGTCTGTGCGCCAGGCGACGTTGGGAAAATTGCGATTGTCGTCTCCCGCTTTAATAAAACCGTTACGGAAGGGCTCCTTGAAGGCGCGCTCGCTAAATTGCGCGAGCATCTAGTCGCGGAAGATCAGATAATGGTCGTTCGAACTCCTGGCGCTTTTGAAATTCCTACCATTGCGGAACGCCTTGCTTGGGATGAAGACGTTGCGGCGATCATTTGCTTGGGGTGCGTTATTAAGGGCGAAACGCCTCATAACGAATATATCAACTCCGCCGTCAGCCAGCAAATCGCTCAAATCGGAACGAAGTACTGTCTTCCGGTCGTTTTCGGGCTTCTGACTTGCGACACGGTCGAGCAGGCGTTGGCGCGCTCGGGTAAGGCTGAAATTGCGAAAGACAAGGTCTTAGGGGAACAGCCTGGAAATAAAGGCGCCGAGGCAGCCGAAGTCGCGCTCGAGATGCTCGATCTTCTGAGCAAGCTTCCCGAAATCGAAGAGGGAGACGAAGAAGAGGAAATGGAGTTTCAATCCTTAGGTAAGAATTCCAGCCGATATCTTCGCGGAGATTTCGAAGAAGTCGACGTCCGTCCGGAAGATTTGGTCGACCTCGACGACGAGGACGATGAGGATCAAAGTTGGTTCGTTCACGGCGGCGAGGGCTCTCGTCGACATGGCGAAGGTCGCGCAGAGAACGCCCTGGCCCCTCAGAAGCGCCACCAAGAAGGCGGGTTCAACAAATCAAAGAAATTTGACAAAAACGGCAAAGGGGGATCTCATTTTGCCGGGGGCGACAGGGGCTTTAAAAAAGGCGGCTTCAAAAAGCCAAATCGCAATAAGTAACGCGCTCTTTAGCTCTCCTTCAACCAAAATAGATCCGTCTATTATTCCTCTCCTTTAATCATATCGATCAAAAATTCAATGAGTAAAGAGAACACCTCCGGGGTATTTAAGTCACGCGAGCTTGGACGCGCTTATGCGCTCCAAGCCCTCTTTCAGTTGGAACTAAATCCAACCTCTCAGGTTCCCAACTGGGAAAATGAAGATTTCGACAACGAACAGCTTGCTAAACTATCTCCCTCCGAATCCAAGGCGGCGATTGATTTTGCTAGACTTTTGTTTGACGGCGTGATAGATAGAAAAGAAGAGATCGACGGAAAAATCAACGCGGCGTTTAATACGAATAGAACCGTCGCTAACACGGATCCGATCGATCGATGTATTCTGAGGCTGGCGACCTATGAAATGTCCTTCGTCAAGACGCCTAAGCCCGTTGTCATTTCTCAGGCAATGGAGCTTGGTTATCGCTTTGGAGACACGGGGTCGCGCGCTTTTCTAAACGGCGTCCTTGATCACATCAATTAGATTAGCCCTCCGAATCGACTAAAATCGCAATTTCCTAACCCATTCAACGCGGGACGTCATATCCCCATTCGAGATAGTTGGCATGAGTTTTCTTGACAAAGTTAAGTTAGGATTAAATCGTACGGTTCAGCTCCTTCAAACGGACGTCCGCGATCTCTTCAAAACGGACGGACGTTTGGTTGACGCCGAGTTCCTGAACGAGCTCTTCGAATTGTTGGTTCGTACGGATATGGGAGTGCAAGCCGCGCAAAGCGCCGTTGACGAGACCAAAGACAAGTTCAGAGGTCGAGTCGTCGTCAAAGACGAGATCTTGAACGTGGTAAAGTCGAATCTTAAAGCGTTGATGGCCCAAGAAGGCCCCGCGATTCGTTTCGCCCAATCCGGACCGACGATTATTCTCTTCGTCGGAGTCAACGGTTCGGGTAAAACGACGAGCATTGCTAAAGTCGCCAAGTCCGCTATTTCCCTAGGAAATACGGTGGTCTTGGGGGCGGGAGACACTTTTAGGGCGGCGGCGGTCGAACAATTGCAAATCTGGGCGAAACGCCTTGGCGTTGAATGTGTCGCGGGCGCTCCGCATAGCGACCCGGCCAGCGTGGCGCATAAAGCGGTTTCGAGAGCGATTGAAACGAACGCGGATTTATGTCTTATCGACTGCGCCGGTCGTCTACACACGCAGAAGAACTTGATGAACGAGTTGATCAAAATCAAAAGGGTCGTCGGCAAACTGATTCCAGACGCTCCGCACGAAACCTTTCTCGTCATCGATGCCACGACGGGCCAAAACGGATTAAATCAAGCTCAAAAGTTTACCGAAGCGGTGAATTGTTCAGGCGTCGTCTTAACCAAGCTTGACGGGACGGCGAAGGGCGGCGTAGCCGTCGCGATTCGTCAGCAGGTGGGGTTGCCGGTGCGTTACATCGGCCTAGGCGAAACGGAAAACGATCTCGCGCCTTTCGATCCTGACGCCTACGTTGAAGCTCTTTTTTCCTAATTTTGAATTTTTAGCGACACATTCATGACTCCACTTCGTTTAAACAAGCGTAGTGGAGTTTCTTTTACCCGGAAATGAATGGAGGCCTAAATGAATCTCGTTATTTCAATTGTGCTTGCCGCGTCTTCGATTCTAGCGACCTTCATGCTCCAACTCTGCGACGATAGTACGACCGGTAGCACGTCTCTGATCGCACTAGGCTCCTTCTTTGCGATTCTTTTTGCCGTCGTCTTTGTCGATTACAAAAAGAAATTTTCTATTTCTAAAGGCGTTTGCAATTTCTTGGTTCTGCTGGTTGTGGCGCTTCAAATGGGAACCCTTTTGAAATCGCGTCAGGACTTTATGGCCTTCACCATTGCCAATATCCTGGCCTCGATTCAAGCCGTCCTCTTTTTTCAAGAGAAGAACTCAAGGAAATGCTACCAGATCCTCTTCATCTCGTTGACTGAAGTGGCCGTAGGATGCGTCTTTCAGCGCTTGCCCATCTTTGTTGTTTCGCTCCCCATATATGTGGCGCTCACCTTTCTCTGTTTATCCCTTCTATACTTGTGGTCAGAAAAGGAATATTACTCCAATAACATTGTTTTGATTCCAAGCTTTACGAAAAAACGTATAGAGGAAAACGAACCTCAGAAACCGACGCAGTCCATTCTTTCCAATACGCCTTCC
>CAKVCP010000069.1 GCA_934725735.1 uncultured Thermoguttaceae bacterium | reverse complement strand
GATCAAGAATACAGAGCGATCCAAACGACTCGCCGTGATGGGGGGCGGCTGTAAAGACGTAACGGTGAGAACCGGGGATTGGACGAAACTGCATTTGAGTCATCGGCAAACCGGAAGGAGCGTCCGCGCATTGACCAAATCGATGATCCCCGTGTTCGCAGTCTTCAAACGTGTCCCAAGGATACGGATAATTTCCCTGAGGGGAACGCGGATTGCGACCGTCGGGCGCGCAGGTCCAAAACGTCGAACCAAGACAGTTTTCGCGATCTGTATAATCCCATCTAGAGAAGACCAGCGCCCCGTTGTTATCGACTGCCGGACGCCACTCGCTCGTTTCAAAATAACTAATGGGATATATATCGGTTCCGTCGTTCTTCATCGAATGCATGACGGCGGTAGTAACGCGTAACGCCGCGCTTTCTCCAAAACATCGAATAAAACCGCCGCGACGTTCAGAACAGAAAACAAGCCGACCGGACGGAAGTTCGCAAACGTCGAAATCATTGTAAGAACCGTCCGTTAATTGTTCGATTGTTTCTCCCTCTATCGACGTCTTAAAAATCTTCCACGTCGTATCAGGCGTCCATATCCACCGATGTTCCTGAGAATTACACCATGAAAAATAGATCGTTTTCCCATCGTAACTCAGCTCCGGCTTATAGAAAGATCCACCCGTCAGTTCACGCCCGGCAAGTCGTTTATGCGTCGCCGTTTCAACGACTTTTTTACCGGAAATTAGGTCGACGGCGCGCGGCGTCTTTTCCTTCCATCCTTCAAGCGCAAAGATTCCTCCGCCATGGATCGTATTGAAACCATAGACTTGAGTCGACATATGGCCACCCATGCGATCCGTATTGCTCATGTTGGTTAATCGAGAACCTGCATAGCATCCGCGCGCTAGAAACATAATACGATCAAGATCGACCGCCTCTGTCTGAGCAAACATTATTTGTCGTCGCAAGGCGCACGCGATAAAGTAGTCGGTCGACGTTTGCGCATGATCCGAAACGTACGAATCGTCTTTCAACGAGTCGGAAACGACCGCTTCGAACCGTTCAAAATCCTGTTCAAGGTTCTGGAAGCGCTCATCCTCTTCGAAGTTTCCTCCGTCAAGAAGAGCGCGAGTCCGACGGAGAACGACCTGAACGGGCAGTTTTTCACGATCCGGAAAAACAAGCGCGTTTTCGTCATAGACTTGATCTGCCGCCCCGCGAGGCAAGACGCGTTCCCCGCTTAATTCGCGCTCTATTTCGAGGAATCGTTCCCCCCATGCGGAAAAGACGCCGGCGCGGTAATTATCCGCGTTCACACTGCTGAGCGAAAGGGATTGAGCCCTAGCGTTGAATCGCGACGCGTCGACTTCCTGGACGGGAATATTTTTAGCGGGCTTCTCTCCAGGTTGAACGTCTATTTCAAGAGCGCCGGAGGGGAAGAGAAAATCTAGAGAGTTCAAACGAAAAGCTGTAACGCGTTTTTCGAGCTTCTCCGCCAGCGCTCCTTCGATGGGAAAAGCGACCTCTTGA
The DNA here is from genome assembly GCA_934725735.1 of uncultured Thermoguttaceae bacterium. Classification (GTDB taxonomy): domain Bacteria; phylum Planctomycetota; class Planctomycetia; order Pirellulales; family Thermoguttaceae; genus RUG369. Next base: position 9,952 of record CAKVCP010000069.1, on the reverse strand, counting down.
ATCTCAAGATCTTTTTCGATCTGCGCGTACGAAAGGCTCTCTTCAACGTCGGCGTCTCGGCGCGACGATTGCAAATATTTCGGAGTCGACGCAAAGCGTTCCACTTTAAGAGGGGCGTCGTCTGGAACGCTTTCTTCAAGTAATTGGAAAATACGTTTTTCCTCGGCAAGATCGGCGTTCCCCTTCTCTTCTTCAAAGTGACAGAGGAAAAGCGTCGTTTCGTCCGCTTCTAAGGGCAAATGAGGAACCGATTCAGGGGAAAATTCTTTGACTCCCTGCGAAATGCGCAACTCGTCGACGATTCCATTGCAGAAAAGCCCCTTTTCGACGAGGGAACCTATCGCGAAACGCGCGGATTCCGGAGTCGCGCTATCTTCGTAATCGATAGGAACGCGACCGGCGAGATTTCCGTCGACATACATTCGCGCCTCATCGTGATCAAAAACAAGTCCTAAATAATGCGCGCGTCCGTCGACAAGAGACGTTTCCGCGCTCAAGACGTTCCCTGCGCGATTGCCGGGAACATATAACGACAGCGCGCCTGTTCCTTGGAAGGCGTATAATTCCCAATGTCGCGGCGAACTTTTCTCTTCGTTAGCGAGAAGAATTTGAAACGCGTCCGACGAATCGACCCGCGCCCAAAGTTCAACAGTAAACGGACGCGAAGAAATTGAAAGACGCGCGTCGCTTGGAAAAACTATCGAATTACTCCGCGGGGCGATCGCCTTTCCTAATTCCTGAGAAAAAGAGTCGACAACGAAAGACTGGTCGGTCGGATCATACACGTCGACGGCTGAATCCTTTGCGCTAATACGGTTGATAGTCGGAGGAAGCTGCGCAAAAGCGGCGTTGAAGCTAGCTCCAACAACAAGCGCGGAAGCGAGAAGAAAAAGGCGTTTCGAGATGGAAGTCATTTATTCTCCTCCAGTTGCAGAGGGTAAATATCAAGAGTTTCTAGTTCGAGCATCTCGGCGGATTCATTAACAACGGAAACTTTGCGCGCTTCTTTCTCCCGCGAAGCATAGGTCGCGGTTCGCGATCCGTTGACGCATAGGTCGACGACGACGTTCGTCGCGTAACAGTCGAGTTCAAGACGTCCGGACGATAAGTCGACGCGCTCAAGTTTCACGTCGTTGAGATAGACGGCGCGTTCGCAAAAAGAAACGCGTATCTGGCGATTAGGAGCGTAGCAAATCGTGAAATCACGCAGCGAATCCAACTTTTCAGGGGAGTATGAAAGGCGCGCGACAAGCCGAAATTGCTCTGGAATCGAATCGACGCGAATCTCTCGATCGCGCCTGTTTTCAAGAAATACGCTCGGTTCGGACTCGGTCTTAGGCGCGAGTTCAGGGACGAAGCGTTCCCCAAGCGTTCCGTCTTCAAAGCGGATCAACTCATGAAACACGGCGGCGCCGCCAAAACCGCGTTCGCGCGTCCATCCGCAAATAATCCGTCGATCGTCGCCAAAAGGCGCGCTCTTGGGGACGTTCACGAGACCGGTCATGAGCGTATTCGGCGCGGGGGGAAGCTCCCAAGGTCCAAGGGGATTGCGCGAGCGCTTGTAGTAGCCGTTCACATGATTGGCTATCACGTAGTAATAATCCCCCCACTTAAACCAATCGGGACACTCCGGCTCTCCAGGCAAATGGGTATAGATCGGGTCTTGAAGCCGCCATGTTTCCAAGTCGTCGGAAACGGCGTGCGCCCAGCATCCCTTTCCTAAGTAACTTGTCGTCGCATACATATGGTACTTTCCGTCGTCGGGAGAGACAAAAACGATCGGATCGCGCGTTCCGGTTGCATACCCCTCGGGGAGCGTCAAAAGGGGGACTGGATCGATTTTAGCGAAGTGAACCCCGTCGTCGCTAACAGCGCTCGCTAAAAGGCCAAACGCTCGATGTTTCACGCCGTCGGGAGTTGTATGTTCAACCGTGCGATTCGCATAAAACGCGTAATACTTTCCATTTTCGTAAAAGAGTGATCCGGTGCAAATCGAACCTTCATTTTGATCGTCTATCGCAAGGAGAAAAGGCTCATGCTTCCAGGTTTTGAGGTCGCGCGACGTCGCCTGAATCCACTGATGCGCGCCAAATCCATTCTTGGCGCCGTGACGATTCTTATCAAGAAGATAAATAAAGTGAAAAACGCCGTCCGCATAAAAAGGCATACAGTCGCCGACCCCGTAATTATTCGGCGGAGTCCAATACTGCGGAGACTCTCCCAGCCTTCGTTCCGTACGACTTCGAGCGTCGCAACGCGCGTCGCCGCCAGCCAGTTGGCGAAGTTCCTCGTCGGTTAGAGCGCGATCCCATACGGCCAGAAAGTCGATCTGTCCTTCGAAGCCAGGGCGCGGCTCAGCCTTGAGATCGGTCGAGTCATATTGGCCGCCAATTACAAGCGGAACGTCGTTCGTTCTCAAATCGCCCAACATGAAGTCTTCGTCGTAACAACGTCCGTCCAAAAAGAGCTCGGATTTGGCGCCGTTCACGCGACAATACACGTCGTGCCACTGAGTCTCGGCGACGCTCGGATCAGGGGTTTCGTCTAGACGCGCGCGCATCTGTAGCAAGCTTGTGTTTCCCGTCGTTCCGACCTCCGCGCCAATCGCGCCGTCAAGACAAAAGAGGTTAAAACTCAGCGCCGCGTGGCCCCCATGACAAGATAACAGAGGAGCGTTGCGCCACGTTTCGCTAGAGCATTTCACCCGAACGCCAAAGGTTATTTCCCGCCCGTTGATAGCGTGTAAATTCGCGTTTAACGCGTCTGTGACAGTCGCAAATCCTCCTTGCGTAACAGACGCGACTACGCCGTCCCCACCGCGCAGTAGAGACTCGTCGCGATCGATTCCTTCGAGCGCCTCGCCGCAATGAAAATCGCCTTGAGAAATAACCTCCTCGTCGGCGGCAAAATTTAGGAAAACGACTGCGTCCGTCAGAGGCGTCGTTTCCTCCGCTCCTTGCAAACAAGCGCTTAAAGACGCAAGGAGAAACGTCGCGCAAAACGCGATTTGCAACATACGATTCATAACCTACTCCACTACGACGCTAATTCTCGAGCAAATATTCAACTATTGACGCGATGACGCCAAACTTTTCAAATCAACTGGCTTGGATACGCCTTCATGCGTTGGTTCGATTGGCAAAATCGAACCGTCGGGGGCAAATTCGAAGCGATCAAGGCAAACTTGACGCGAATAACTCTGACTTTTGTGGGGAACGACTAGGCGGTGATAAAAAATATAGTTTTCGCCGTTGGGAAGAAACAAAAAGGAATGATGACCGGGGCCCAGGATATCCTTTTCGGGGCGTTTCGAAAGGATCACGGGGTTCTTCTCCTGGCTTTTGAAGGGGCCTAGAGGAGAATTGGAAGTCGCGCACCAGACTTCATAGTTTGGATCCCACGTTGGATTTTTGGACCAGGTCAGATAATACAGACCATTGCGGTAGAAGACGTACGTTCCTTCAAAAAAATTCTCAGGAGTAATATCTCGAATCGTCTCCTTTTTGATCGCGGTTAAAGAGTCGTCTAGCTCAGCGACGCACAAGTAGGAATTGCCCCAATAGAGGTACGTTTTACCCGACGCGGGATCGGCAAAGACGAACGGATCGATCTCGACGCCTCCGCGCCCTTGAGGGCGAAGGTCATGTCCGATGATTTCCCCGACGTCGACAAAGGGGCCGACGGGGTCTTCGCCAACGGCTACGCCGATTTTCTCATTGGCGCAGTAGTAAAAATAATATCGATAGACGCCGTCGTCCCCTTTTCTCTCGAGAATGGAGGGCGCCCAAAATTTACAATCCTCCCAGTGAATATCAGATTTGCGCAGGACATAGCCCTCGCATTTCCAATCGACAAGATTATCGCTTGACCAGACGGTAAAGCCCGGCTCTTTCGCCCCAGGAAGGTTTCCGGTAGGATAAATGTAAACTCGACCGTTTTTTTGCGAAAATAAAACCTCGGGATCAGCGGCAATTGCGGGAAAAATAGGATTATGGAAGTTCTTTTCAGCGGAATACGCCACGCTCGTTATGGCGTCGCCAATCAAGAATGACGTCGACGCGCAAAGGGCGACCTTCAAAAAATTCCGCCTCGTCGGGTGGGAAAGATTGGTGGGTTCATTCCTATTCATACCGCCTCCTTTGACGACTATTTGTATTGACTTGTCAATTTCCTCGATTATATCAGAACTTGCAACGCAGGTCAAAAACCGCCGATCCTTATGTCGAATTGAGAGACAATTAAAGATCGCGGAACGACAAAAATTTTAATTTTTACTATTGCAATGTACTAAATAATACATAAAATCAAAGTGTTCAATGACAACAATGGCAAAAAATCTCTCTTTCATGGGCGTTATTTTTAACTTGGACTACCATCTAAAAAAGAATTTGTGGTATAATCGTTGAAAATAAGTCCATCATTGGAGCTATTTGTATAGTAACGTTTAGCGTTTGGAGCGGACTATTCCGACAAACGTTGACGATTCGTAAAACAAACGCGGCGTTTGGAGACGGTGAACGTCGCGTTATAATCGGGCGCCTATAGCGTTCCTTTTTGTGAGAAAGGCCTGAAACATGTCTACGAAGAAAAAGTTCATCTGCAAAGTTTGTGGTTACGTTTATGAAGGCGACGCCGCTCCGGCTAAGTGTCCGCAGTGTGGAGCTCCCGCTTCCAAATTCCAAGAACAAGCTGCAACCGCCGCGACCGGTTACGCCACCGTTCACGCGATCGGCGACGGCAAAGTTGAAGACGCTGAAGTCGTTGAAGGTCTCCGCGAAAACTTTACCGCTGAGTGCACCGAAGTTGGTATGTACCTTGCGATGAGCCGTCAGGCTGACCGCGAAGGCTATCCGGAAATCGCGGAAGCCTACAAACGTTACGCTTTCGAAGAAGCTGAACATGCCTCCAAGTTCGCTGAACTCCTCGGCGAAGTCGTCACTGCCGACACCAAAACCAACCTCAAGATGCGCGCTGAAGCTGAAGCGGGCGCTTGCGCTGGCAAGTTCGAACTCGCCGCTCGCGCCAAGAAACTTGGTTATGACGCCATCCATGACACCGTTCATGAAATGGCTAAAGACGAAGCTCGCCACGGTTGCGGTTTCGTTGGTCTCCTCAAGAGATTCTTCAACGAATGATTCTTTCGATCTAATCCCCATAGATTGATCCGAGCGTAATTATAAACTTCCAGCTAAATTTTTTCATGAATTGAGTTGGAAGTTTTTTTATATGAATCACTCTCTAGCGCATCCTTGCCGTCGGGCTTTTTTCTCTATAGAATGAACACATACGCTTTTCAGAACGCTCTTATCATTTCCAGAAAGGAGTTTCTCATGCGGCTTATAAACTATCCAAGAGTCGTCGCGCGCGGATTTCGCCTCTTTTCTCTTCTCGCGTCGTTCGCGATTCTTCCACACCTCTCCGCCCAAGACGTCGAAAAAATATCGCTCAAGTTAAAGGCCCCACAAACCCCTATTGTTCAAACCTCGCAAGGCGAAGAACGCGCGACGCTACTTCAGAAATTTGACGTAGACGCAACTCCTTCTTCAATTGTTGCGACGGTTTCCGAACCAAAATACTTATCGCGACTCGAGGCGCGCCTCAATGGGAAAGTCGTCGCCTCATTTGACGCTGCCGGAGTCTTCGACAGCGATAGCAATCGTCCGACGAATCCTACTCAAATACCTCTCTTTATAGAATCAGATTCCAACGCCGGGGGCGAATTGTCAATCTGGGGCTTCCCTTCGAAAAACGCCGCTCCTGACGTCAAAATTGACTTTGGAATACAAAGCGTCTCCTTCGAAGAGAAAAAAATCTACTGTCAGGACGCGCCTTTAGAATACCGTTTCGCAACTCTGGTGAGAGACTCGGGATGGGATAACGTCGCTCAATATCGCATTCCTGGAATAGTAAAAACGCCCAAGGGAACCCTAGTCGCCGTTTACGACGCTCGATGGAGAGGCTTCCCTGACCTACCCGCCGACATAGACGTTATGTGTAGTCGCAGTTTCGACAACGGAAAAACATGGACGGAAATGAAACCCGTCGTCGATTTTGACGGCGAAGATCCCGCGAAAGAGGGCGCGGGCGATCCTTCCATCCTTGTCGATCCTGCAAATGGACGCCTGTGGGTTGCCGCCCTTTGGGCTCATGAAGGGAAAGGACTTTGGAACTCGGAGCCTGGACTCAAGAGCGGTTCGTCTCCCAGACTCGTTCTCGCCTATAGCGACGACGAAGGAGAAACATGGAGCGAACCTCTCGATATCACGGACGCCGCCGCTCCCAACAAGGATTGGAAACTCGTTTTCCAAGGGCCCGGAAACGGAATCGTCCTTCGCGACGGAACACTCGTCTTCCCTGCTCAATTCATCGATAGCCAAGGCGTTTTCTACTCTACGTTACTCTGGAGCAAAGACCATGGCGTAACCTGGAACGTCGGTAAAGGCGCCCATCCGAAAACCTGCGAAGCGCAAGTTGTTCAACTCAAAGACGATTCGCTAATGCTCAATATGCGCCATCTATCCGACAAGTTCCGCGCGGTCGCCGTCACTCGCGATTTAGGCGAAACATGGCAAGAACATTCGACCTCTGGCAATACGCTTATCGAACCAGTGTGCCAAGGAAGTCTTCTCCTTGTAAAATCAACCGCTGAGGGGGACGATTCCGACTTGTTAGCCTTTGCCAACCCGAAATCCCAAAAGGGGCGCGTCAATCTGACCGTGCGACTGAGCGAAGACGAAGGAAAAACGTGGACGCATGAACTGACAATATACTGTCCCGGCTCCCTTGGATACTCATGTCTCGTTAAGATGGACGAAGGAAATCTCGGAATCTTTTACGAAACGAGCGGCGGCCTCCTCTTCCAACAAATCGGCGTCGCAGACATTCCGCTCGTCGCCGAATGAGAAACTCCAACAAAAAAACGGACGCATTCAACCGCGTCCGTTTTTCTTTTTCATCAGCAAATGGCAATCAGTTCTCCGCAGTCGTCGTAACGGAGGCGCCTCTTCGTTTTCCTTCGAAATCGCTTCAAGCTTTCGCCACGCGTAGAAGAGGAGAACGCCCGTAATCAACGAACAAACGAGCAAAATGGAACCGGAACAAACGTTGCCGTAGATGATCGCTCCGACGCCAAAAAGAGCCGCATAAATTGCAGCGCATCCCAAAACGCTGCACAATATACCGAAGGGAACCGGCCATTTATCATGGGCGCCCTCAAGGGAAACGCCCTCTTTCTCCGCTTCCTCATAGACCTTGCGCCATCCGGGGCCGCCCGCGCGCGTTCTTCGGACAAATTCGCGCAGCGTTTCTTTATCGTCTGGAGGAGTCAAGAAGGTCACGAGAAGCCAGCCGCACGTAGTAATCGCCACGCTGAGGATCAACTGGATGCTGGAATTATTCAATAGCTCGGATTTGAAATCATAAAACTGGAAGAAGCACGCGAGCGGAAATGCGAAACACATCGCCGCGATTTCGCTATACGCGTTTAACCGCCACCAGAACCAGCGAATCAAGAAGAGGAGCCCTGTCCCTGCGCCAACGGAGAGGAGGATCATGAAAGCGTCGAGGGCGCTTTGTAGGAAGAACGCCATACCGCAAGCGAGCGCCATAAAAAGAACGGTCCAGACTCGGCCAATGAAAACAAGTTTCTTTTCCGGCGCCGAAGGATTGATAAATCGCTTGTAGAAATCGTTCACCATATAGGACGAACCCAGGTTGAGATGAGTCGCGATGGTCGACATATAGGCGGCGAAGAGAGACGCGACGACAAGTCCGAAAATTCCGTGTGGAAGAAGCGTCATCATCGCGGGATACGCCATATCGTGACCAACTTGTTTCACGTTTGGAAACGCTTCATGAAGCGAGTCGAGGTCGGGGAAAACAACGATAGACGCTAAGGCGACGAGAATCCACGGCCACGGACGCACCGCGTAGTGGCAGATATTAAAGAAGAGCGTGGCGCCGACGGCGTGACCGGGAGTTTTCGCGGCAAGCATTCGCTGCGCGGTATAACTACCGCCGCCAGGTTCCGCCCCAGGATACCACGAGCTCCACCACTGGATGGCAAGGGGCGTCACGAGGAGGGTTACTACCGCCATCGTATCGTTAAAATCGGGGAAAAAAGAAAGCTTCTCCGCAACTTGCTCATTCGTCAAAAGCTCGTGCAATCCCCCTACTGCGGGAAGGTTGACCGCAACGATTGCGGCGATAATGCTACCGGCCATCGCGATAATAAACAAAACGAAGTCGGCCCAAAGAACTGCGGAAAAGCCGCCGATCGTCGTGAAGAAGACGGTCGCACTACCCGCGACAAGAATCGTCGTTAGCTGGGAAAAACCGAGCATAACGCCGAATATTTTGACGATCGCCAGGGTCACGGACGCCATTATCAACGTATTGACGCAAAAGCCTAAATAAAGAGTCCGGAATCCTCGTACAAAAGCGCCTGATTTCCCGCTGTAGCGAATCTCGTAGAACTCGATGTCGGTCATCACGCCAAGTTTACGCCATAATTTGGCATAGATAAAAACGGTCGTTAAACCGGCGGGAAGAAACGCCCACCAAACCCAGTTGCCTGCTACCCCGTTCTGTCGAACGATATCCGTCACAAGGTTCGGCGTATCGGCGGAAAAAGTGGTGGCCACAAGTGAAAAACCGAGGAGCCACCAGGGTGTTGAGCGGCCTGAAAGGAAAAATTCAGAAGAATCTTTTCCGGCTTTGCGCATCGTCCGCCAACCGATGTAGACGGTCGAAAGAAAAAAAACGGCCAAGACCAGATAATCGACTGCATGAAGAGAAGGAGCCATCTGTTTGAACCCCGTTGTCATTATTGGGAAGGAAGAAGAGACCGCCGTCTCCAAACACAGCGGTCTTTAAACGGAAAGAAACGCCGAGCCTTTCGACGCGGCGTCCCTGTTGACAACCCTTTGCGGATCGCCTTATTTCTTCGTCACAGCGAAGCTCCATACGCCGGAACCGACTTCAAAGACCGCGACGTCGCCGTCCTCGCTCGACGCTCTCTTCGCCGATTCGCTTCCATCAAGCGCTTGGCACTCATATCCAGCCTCGCAAGGAAGGATCACGGTAGCCGTCGTGTTGAAGGGAACTTCGATTTCATAGCGAATCGAATCGGCGTTTTCGTCAACGCGCCATGAAGAAGACGCTTTGCCGTAAGGCGTGACGATCGACGCGGCAACTCGCTTCAACGATTCGCGACCGGGAGCGGGTCGTTCATTCTTGCGCGTCTTAGGCTCGACGACAAAATGTTTGAACGCAACGGCGCTCGGATCCGTTTCAGCGACCACGACGTCCGGAGCGCCCGCAAGCTTGAGACCTGCTAACGACTGATAGTACCACGCGCTAAAGTCGCCGAACATGATATGATTGCGCGAGGAGCCTTCGCCCCAGTCTTCCCAAAGGGTGCCGGCGCCGCGCTTAATCCAATCGGAGACCGCCGGACGATCTTCCTGAAGCATCATAGCGAGCGCAAGATCGTTGCGTCCATTTTCCGCGAGCGAACGAAGGACGTACTTCATGCCGAGGATCCCGACGTCGAAATGATTATTCTCCTTTTCGACGCTTTCAACAAGTCGAGCAACGACCGCTTGCTGATCCTCTTGAGAGAGCGCGCGAGTGAAACCCTGGTGAATCGGACAACTCTGAGCGGTCTGACCGCCATTGGTATAAACGCCGTCTCCCTTATATAGAACCGCGTTATAATCGTCGCGAATCTTGGACGCAAGCGCGGCGTATTTCTCCGCGTCTTCCGTTTTTCCAAGGAGTTTCGCCGTTTGCGACACAACGTTCGCGTCAACATAGTAGAAGCCCGTCACGACCGCCTCGACGGGGGTTACGGTTTTCACGGGAACCCAATCGCCCAAGCCGTGGTAAAGAAGGCCGTCGTCATGGCGTCGAGACGTCATGTAGTCGACGTATTTCTTCATCGCGTCATATG
>CAKVCP010000068.1 GCA_934725735.1 uncultured Thermoguttaceae bacterium | reverse complement strand
CTCCCTCCCCGTCGAATCCCTCGAACTCCTCTCCCAATACGGCGATCTCGAAGGCCAACTCCTCACGCTGCAAACCCAGCGCGAAGAGATCGAACGACGACTAGCGACCGAACGCGAATATATACAAAACGCCCCCGAACCAATCGCGCCCGTTCAGGAAGAGACGCCCGAAGAAGCCGCCGCGCCCGTTCAGGAAGAGACGTCCGAAGAAGCCGCCGCGCCCGTTCAGGAAGAGACGTCCGAAGAAGCCGCCGCGCCTGCTCAAGAAGAGACGCCCGAAGAAGCCGCCGCGCCCGTTCAGGAAGAGACGTCCGAAGAAGCCGCCGCGCCTGCTCAAGAAGAGCCGACCGAAGAAGCCGCCGCGCCCGTTCAGGAAGAGACGTCCGAAGAAGCCGCCGCGCCTGCTCAGGAAGAGTCTACCGAAGAAGCCGCCGCGCCCGCTCAAGAAGAGCCGACCGAAGAAGCCGCCGCGCCCGTCTCGTTAAGCGTTAGCGCGATCGACGTATCGTATTCCCAAGAAAACGCGCTCGACGCGAAGGCGAAACTCCTCAAGCCGTGCCAAACGGTCGCGCGCGAAACCCTCGTTGCGCTCAACGACGAACTTGCCGCGCTCAGCGAAGAGCTCGTGAAACGCGCGGACGCCGCGACGGATCCGAACGCGAAGCCTTTCTCCGGTCACGACGAATACAAGAAGGCGTCGGAAGCTTATTCGAAAAAGAGAACGCAGAACTACCTCGCGACGACGTGGAGTCAACTCGAAACGACGATCCCCACTTCGGCGCAGTTCTGCGAAGTTCTCGAAAAGATGCTCGACGACACGACGCGACGCGAAGAGCAGATTCAATCCCTTCGCGACAAATTAAGCCTCGGCGACTCCGGATGGCGCGTCCTCAACTACGAAACCGTTCCGACTCAAGCGCAGGGCGTCGACGAACTCTACGGATGGTCTGCGCGCGTCTTGCTCGAGACGCCGCAAGGCGAATCTCTCGAAACCTTCGTTTATACGGAGCTTCCCGAACGCAATCGCTACCCAGAATCCGGGCGCGTTTTCGCTTCGCTTTGGCGCGAGGTTGACGTCAACGAAGAGACGATTTACGGACGAAAGTGGAACGCCAACCTCAACGGCGCGCGCCTCGACGTCATGCAGTCTCCTTCGGGACGCGTCGCGTATCGCTATTCCTCCGGAACGCGCGTCTACGCGACGGGCGAACTGCAAACGACGCCAAGCGCGGAGAACTCCGACTTGCTCGCCGCGAACGCGGTTCAGCTTCCCGCCGCAACTTCGAGCGTCGGCGCGTTCCCCGTCTCCTTCAAACTCGACGTCTGCCCCCTTCAAGACGTTCTCGGGGCGCGTCTCCTTCCCACCCTCTTCGATAAGGAGAAGGCAAACGAATTTTACGGACGTCTGAAACTGCGCGTCACCCTCGACGACGCGAGCGAAACCTTCTGGCTCCAAACGATTCCTCTCGAAAGCGTCGACAAGGAGCAAATCTCCACTCTCGTCAAGACGCTCTCCTCGTCGAAACGCCGCGCCCAAATCCGACTCTCCGACAAGGAGATCGATCTCGGAGTCGCGATCTACGTCAAGAAGTTTACGCCCGTCTACGAACCGGGCTCCTCGACGCCCGCGTCCTTCTCGAGCCTCACGCGAATCCTTTCCGTCGGCCTCTCTCCCGAAGAACAGGCGCAAGCCGTCGCGGAGAATCCCGAACGCGACGCGCTCATCCAAATGAATCGCCCCGGCGTTCTCAAAGCGCCCGGCTCCAATCGCGTCTTCTGGGCCTATCAAGACTCCTTCCGCGGCCCCTATAAGCCCGGCGACAAGGAGTTCGACTCCGTCGTCCAAGGAAAAATTCTTCCCGGCGAAGACGCGCCGCGCGACGCGATCTATTACACGATCCTCTCCCTCAACGACGACCCCGGTCGCGGACTCAAATACCTCGCTTCGCTCCTCCTCGTCTGGGGAACGGCGCTCCTCATCTACAAAAAACGCAAAGCGCGGCGCGATTCCCCTGCGGATGAAACGCCCGTCGACGCCGCCAACGACCGAACAGCCGAATCTATGCGCGAAGAAAAAACGCCCCAAGTTCCTCAAAGTCGCACCCCAAGAGTCGCGTACCGTCGCGTTCTTCTCTTCTTCCTGGTCGCGTTTGCGCTCGTCTTCGCGTCGATCCGACTCACCGCAAATTACGGCGACGCGTCCGGAAACTACGAGCGCTTCAAGACGTCGCAAACGATCGACGTTCCCGCCGACAAGATCGACTGGACCCCGTGGAAGAGTCTCCCCGTCTACGACGGCGGACGACGTCTTCCCCTTTACGGTTACGCGCGCGTCTTTGTCAACGATTTGACGGGCGATTTCAACCCGGTTCTCGCACTTCCCTCGACGATCGTCGATCAACTTGAATCCGACGCGCCCTACAACTTCCCGAGCCTTGAGGAATTCCTCGCCGACGTCGGGGAAGGCGCGAACGCCGATGAAAAAACGCTTGAACGTCAAAAGGAATGGTACGCGACGGTCAGCGCGGAAGCGGTCGCGCGTCAAAAAGAACTCGCCGCGCGTCTGCGCGTCCTCTTCCCCGGCGGGATAATGAAGGCGGATCCGTCCTCCCTCCTCTTTATGCAGCTCGCCGAACCGGAGCTCTGGGAATACGTTCCCTTCATTGCGGATAAGGACGGACTCGTCGCGCGCGAAGTCCTCAAACGCGACGAGGGCGCGATCCTCATGGCGAATCGCCGACTCTCCCCGACCGATATCGACGAACTCATGCCCGGCACGGAGAAGACCCGCGCCGAGATTTACCTTGCGAATCCGCATGCCGACGCTAAAGTCGTGAAAGCGCTTGAAAAGGCGCGGCGCGACGTCGACGCATGGCGCTCCTTCGTCTTCGTCCCGACGCAAAGCCGCTCGTCGCGCCCGACGATGCGCCTCAACTCCATTCTCTACGGAAGCATGCCTTCCGGACACATGGGCGTCGGAATGCAGAGCATGACGTCCAGTCCGATGAGTCGTTTGGAAAACGCGGCGTCGACTCTCGAAGCGCTCCTTTCGCGTGAAAAACGCGCGTTGCGTAAGACGTCTCCCCTCAACGACAAGGATCATCTCCTGCGAAAACGCGTCGAACTCGCCAACAATCCCGATCAAGACACGCTGGCGCTCGCGCGAAAAGTCGCGCTTCTCGGGGACGTTTACAAGAGATATCCCCTTGCGACGGGAGGGCGTCTCTTTAACGAACTTCTCGTTCAGGCGAGCGACGCGCTCAAGGAACTGCGCGACCACCGCGACGCAATCATGCGCGAAGAAACCTTCTCCCTCGAGTACCGTCAGGAACTCGAACGCGCCGTCTCGGCGCTCGGCGAAATCGTCGACGCGCTCGAAGACGCAAGCCTCGCGCTCACGACGGACGAGCCTAAGAGCCTCAATATTACGCCCCTCGTAAGCGAACGCGCCATGAGGACGGGGGAAGCGGCGACCGCACCGTGGGTCTCGTGGCAGACGCATTTGTGGAGCGCGGACGAACTCTACGCGCGTTTTGTCGATCCGACGGCGAATATAGACGAAGAGGCGGATGAGCCGTCCCTTCGCGCGGGCGAAATATCCCCCTTTGAGCTGACGATCGACGCGCTTAAAAAGGCGCGAGAAGCGCAGCGAACGTCGCGTCCAGAGGTCGACGCCTTCATCGACGCGGTCGATGCGTTCCGCGACGCGCAGGCGCCCGAGCGCGTTCAAAACTTCAACGCGGCGCTCGCGAGGTTCGCCTATGAAGTTCGCGCGATTTTCGACCGCGTCGAACCGCTCCGCGCGGAACTTGCCGAACGCTCCCCCGACCGCGACGCCGCGAACGCGTATCTCGCCAAGACTTGTTATCCCCGTCAGAAGATCCTCAACGCGGAGATCCTCTATTACGACTTCGACGCCTTCTATTGGAACTGGGTCGCGTGCCTTGCCGCGTCGGTTCTCTTCCTTCTCGCGCATATCGCGGGGCTTTTCGGATCGAAAAAGGAGGGAGACTCGGGCAAAGTCAAGAAGGTTTTGTTCGCGCTGGGATTCGCCGCGCTCTTGGTCGGATGCGGAGTCGCGACATGCGGGTGCGCGATCCGCGCGTACATTACGGGCTGGGCTCCTGTCGCGAATATGTTTGAAACGGTCGTTCTGCTTGCGCTCTTGATCGCGACGATCGCGATCGGATTCGCGCTTGCGCCGATGTGGAAAGAACCGTATCTTGCGGCGTGGCGCGCGGGCTCCTTCTCGCGCGTTGCGAACGCGACGAGTAGGGGGTATCGTCTCTTCGCGCTGACGACGCGCGTCGTTCCGACGGCGTGGCTCTGCGCGTTAGGGGCGCTTCTATGGCTTCGCGAACACGATTTAAGTCAAGGCGTCGTCGAAGCGATTCGTCTTGCGCTCGTCGACGCGGTCACGATGCAGGGAATCCTCGACGCGGCGGCGGTCTTTGGCGTCTTCCTCTTCGTCGTATGGTGCGTTCCGCGCATCTTCTCCGCAACGCTGACCGCGCTCTTCTTCCGAACGAATCTCTGGACGGGGGAAGAATCTTCGCGCGTTTCCGAGAGAGCGCCCCTTTTGACGGCGAGCGCGCTCGTCGCGACCCTCGTCGCCGCGGCGGCCTACTTCAACTCCGTCGAGTTCAACCCGAATATTCGCCCCCTTGTCGCCGTCTTGCGCAGCAATTTCTGGCTCACGATCCACGTCCTCGCGATCATCGTCAGTTACGCGCTCGGCGCCATCGCGTGGTTCGTCTCCCTCTCCGCGCTCTGGCAATACGCCTTTGGACGGTATGGACGCGACGGACGCTTTGAAGAGCCGAGCTACAGCGTTCGAATCTCCCCGATGATCGCGACGATGCTTCGCAGCGCAGTCCTCTTCCTGACGGTCGGAATCATCTTGGGAGCGCGTTGGGCGGACTTCAGTTGGGGACGATTCTGGAGCTGGGATCCGAAAGAAGTGTGGGCGCTCGTCACCCTCCTCGTCTATCTCGTCGTTCTCCACGCGCACCGTCTCAGCGGACGAAGCCGCTTCGTTCTTGCGATCGGCGCGACCGTCGGCGCGTTCGCCATCATCATGACGTGGTACGGACTCAGCTTCGTGATGGGAGGCGGCGGTCGTCACGCGTATACTGGCGGCGAGTCCAATAAGGTCGCCGTCCTCTACGCGCTGCTGGCGCTCAATATCGTCTGGTGCCTCGTCGCGTCCGCGCGCTATTACTTCGAGAAACTCAAAAACGCTCGGGCTAAGAAATAACGGACTCCGATAAAAAAAGAAAAAGTCGTTCCAATTCACTGCGAGTTGGAACGACTTTTTTGTTGGATGAGAAAAGGAACGCGCGACGCTCAAAGTCGCGGACGAGCGAAATTCTTCGACAAACGAAATATCCAAGAACGCTTAGAGGGCGGCGCCTTCTTCTTCGACTTTTTCGCCGACGTTGAGCTCGATGACGTTCGTCTCGCCGTCTTTAATCACCGCAGTGAGACCGGAGGTGTTCGGGTTGTTGTAGACCGTCGCGACTTCGCGCGTGACGCCGAGGAGCTTCTCCGCCGCGCCGGGTTCGTCGCTCGCTTCCGTGATCGGAACCTCTTTCGTCACCGCCGCCTGATATTCTCCCGCAGGCGCTCCGAGCCAGTTTCCGTCGGTCATCAGTTCAAGGGAGCCGGTCGCGTCCGTCACGCCCGTGAGGTTCCAGGTGCGCGCGCCGGTCGACTGCGCCAAACGGAGCATGACGGTCGCGTCGGCGACGGGGGTTCCGTCGTCATATTTCACGACGATCGTCGTCGGATTGAGTTTCGGAAGATCGGCGGGCTTTTGGGGGCCTTTGGAGCAGCCGACAAGCGTGGCGAGAGCAAGAAGAGCGACGAGAGAAAAAGACTTTAAACTCATAGTCATATCCTTATAAAGAGAGAGAAGCGCGCATCCGGAGACGCGCGTTTCTCGAAAAATGTATACTTACGCTACTCTAGAGAATCGATCACATGGAGACGGTTTCGCCGCCGCTCGCAGAGCCCATTGCGCCCCAGACGCCGTAAGGCGACTTACCGCTGGTGACCGCGTAGCCGTAGGAGTCGCCGCAATCGATCGTATCGGAGATGAAGCGGACGGAACCGTCGAGCATGGAGGCGTTGACGCCGCCGCTGTGGTTGGACTGAGTACTAAGAACGCCCCAACCGGTGTCGCCGCCGGAATAGACGCAGTTGGGCGAGTTCGGCGGAAGAACCGTGTTGAAGCCGCTCGCGACGATCTGACCGTCGGCCCAACGCTGAGCGCGCCACGCGGAACTGGTCGCGTCGCTCGTCAGTTCGGTACCGGATTTCATCGAGAGGCAAGGACCGGGGAAGGAGTTGCCGTTGTACATCGAGGTGACGTTCAGAAGAACTTGTCCCTTAATCTGACGACCGCCGCAAGAAGCCGCGCTGAGCGCTTCCGAGAAGGCGACGGTGTTCGACGTGCCGTCGGTGACGGACGACATGCTCGGGAATTCGCCGATGCGGAAAACGCCGCGGCTCGAAGTCTTCGCGGCGGCGGATCCTTCGTCGTTCGGAGCGCGGTTGTTGTGCCACATCGAGTCGCCGCGGCTGCTAACATAGCTCAAACGTCCCGTCGCATGACCGTCGGTCGACTTCGAACGCGCGTTCGAATCGGACGGACAGCAGAACGCGTCGATCGTAATACCGAGGAAGGGAAATTTAGTCGCATGCTCGTAAGGGTGTCCCAAATGAGGGTTTGAGGTCGACTTAGCAGCTTGAAGCATCTCCGAGTAAATCTGATTCTGCTCGATGAAAGGAAGCAAGAAAACGAAAGTCGAGAAGGGACCCGCGCAAGGCGTTGGATTTATATCTGCCACCTGCAAAAGCCAACCGCTTTCGCCAAGGAGAGCGCGCGCCGCAGGAAGGCCGTTATTAATATCGTGATAGTTTTGAACCGCCAACCCAAGCTGCTTGAGGTTGTTGGTGCACTGCATACGGCGAGCCGCCTCGCGCGCAGCTTGCACTGCGGGAAGAAGAAGACCGATGAGGATACCGATGATGGCGATTACCACCAACAATTCAACAAGAGTAAAACCTCTTCGTCGGGTAATTGAAGTCATAAGAGAAAACTCCTTTCAATTAAGGCGTCATAAAAAATCGTCGTCTTAAAAGAGACGAAAGCGACGCGAACAAAGCGTCACAATCCGCCATATAATCCAGGAAGGTATAAAACGGCGTCGATTGCTCACACTTTGTAATTAGTAATAAATCAGTTGTATTCTACAAATATGTACTTTAAAATCAAGGGCGGCTAATCCGCTTATAAAAATTGTTACAAAAAAAACGGCAGAATATTTCGACTATACCAAATAGAGATCAATATTCCAGCCGTCGCCTCCCCTCGTAATCAATTTGTATTTAAATCATCGACCCACGGTAAAAGCCGAACGGAATTATCCGCCTAGGCTATGTTGGAACGATCGAAATAGAAACGCGGAAGGCGTCAAGACGTCTAGCCCGCCCCTTGCGCCGTCGACAAAAGAAGATCGAGAAGGAAACCGACGGCGGCGACGACCGCCAGCAATTCAACAGGAGTAAAACCTTCGCGTCGAAGATTGAATCTCATAGATAAAAACTCCGTAATAAAGACGCGCCAATGCGCCCCAAAACGAAGTCGCGCTCCTAATAGGCGCGACGCGTCGGCGGCGTCAACGCAATTCCAAATTCAGTTTCATTGCGCAAGCTTTGAAAGTGGGCTCAAAATTGAACCCCTTTTCAAAACTGCCCGGATAAACAGCTTGATTAAAAAGATTCGAATGGCAAGAAGAGAACGAACTCGTTGCGATGATTCGTGTCTCTGAACCTTTCTAATCTCCATTTCTCGAACTTTTAAACCACAGTAACGACCCACGCCTCATTCATCTGCGATCATCTAAAAGCTCTCAAAATCAACAGTAAATCCGTTTCTACGGGAAATCGTTCCAAAATTGATTTTCCTCCCCGTTTTTTCTTTCAGCTGTTGGGATTATATTACTGTTTAGAATATTACAAGATTCAATTCACCCTAAAAAATACGACGTTTTTAAAAAACCCAAGAAAGATTAAAAAACAAACTGTATTACTTTTTTTAATCTATACAGCGATAGAAATCGGGATAGAATACCGACCTTTTTCGTCGCGGCAACTCGCGAAGTCCCCAGAAGGAAAAGAAATAGAAGTCTCTTACGTTATTATTTTTCGCCGCTCGATTTCAACGATTACCGCGCGTTCTTTCCCAAAGGGCGCGGCGGTATCGTTCCGCCTTTTGACGATACTCCTCGGGAGGGTTCCATTCTTTTGAGCGTTGAAAACGTTCCAACCGCGCCTCATACTCGTCGGATAGAAACCCCGCGTCTCCCCCTGCGGCGAGCGCCTCTCCGCGCGTCGTTTCGACCCCGCCGCCAAACGTCTCGTCTCCTTCCGTCGCCGCGTCCGAGAGGATCGTTCCCGTCTTCGTCCCCTCCGTTTTGCGTTCCTCCTTCGCCGCCTCGAGCGCTTCGTCCGGCGCGTCGGCGAGAAGTTCCCCTAACTCCGCGTCCCTCTCCAAAGCCGCAAGCGTCGACGACAATTCCCCTTGAGCCTCGTCTTCCTCGCGCTCCGATTCCGCGACGGCGACTGGCGCTTCAACTCCCCTTGGCACGTCGACAGGAACGTCGTATACCGCCTCGCGAAAATCGCCAAAGGTCAAACGCGCCGCCAGCGCTCGCGTCGGCGATGAGACGTTCGTCGACGCCGATTCGTCGTAGACGGGCCTCGTTCGTCGACGCGCGTCGAGAATCGTCGTCGTCATTCCCCATCGCTGGGCCTTCGCGTTCTCCATCGCCAAATCGAGAGCCGATTCCTCACGCGCGACGTAGTCGTCCGCAAGAGTCGCGTCCGCGCCGAATAATAGCGCGTCAAAGCCAGATTCCGCAGCGCAACTCGCCGCGAAAGCTAGAAACTCCAAACCCTCTTCCCCTTCAAGGCGTTCCGCAAGCGCTTCGTAGCCTTTGAACGCCGCCCCCGCCGAGGCGCGGCGCGTCCTCGCGCGTTCCAGAAAAGAAGCGACTTCCCCTATCTGCTCCTCCTCCCCTGAAAACGCCCCCGCGCGACTCGAAAAGAGCTCGCGCGACCGTTCGTACAACGCTTCGTCCTCCGCGCGTAGCTCGCGAAGCTCTTGTCCCAATCGCCACGCTTCAGTCAGAATACGAAACGCGATCGCTTCCTCCGCAAAGCGTTCGCGCAGCGCTTTGGCGACGTCAGTCGCGCTTTGGCGTTCCTCTGAGAGTCTTTGCGCGTCTCTCGCGCGCGGCGCGTTCGTCAACGCCTCAATCAACGCGGCGCGCGCCTCTCGCGATTCCTCGCAATACCGCGTCAACGTCGCGGCGCGACGACGCGTCAAGAGAGCGCGCGACGCCTCGCCGACGTCAAACGGCTCTTCGCGCGTCGCGTCGCGAAGCGCGGCCGCCGACGCGCGACACGCTTCCCCAGACTGCGCCTTGATCCCCGTCTCGCCGTCGAGACCCGTCATTATCTCGCGCGTTAGGTTCGCCGCGAGCGCCATATCCCCATCCTCTCCCCCTTCAAGCTCTTCGACAAGAGCGTCCGCAAGCCCCGTCAAACGCTCCAAATCTTCGCACAACACCGCCGCGCATGCAAACGCGTCCTCTTTATCCCCTGCGTCAAAGGGCGAGGGCTTCTCCTCATCCGCGCTCCGCGATTGAACAAGGGGCTCTTCGCTTTTCCCCGTCGACGCTTCGGAAAGACGAGTTGGAGCCGAAGGCAATGGCGCTTCACGCGAAGAAGTCGAAGTCGCGACGAAAGAGGCGCCGACTCGCGCAAAAAGGAGACCGGCAAGAATTGCGACGAGTAGCGGCAGAGCCCCGCGCGAACGCGTCGCGCGCAGAAGAGAACGCGAGTCGACGCGGTCGGCGTAAAGGACGGCGTCGATTTCATCCCGAGAGACGGCGCGGAACGCCGCAAGAAGCGCGGCGGCGCGGGTTGTCGCAAGGCGCCGCATCGCATTTTGCGCGGGGAATCGACGCGATTCGTCGTCGAGGGTCGCGGATAGAACGCCCCCTTCTTCGGGAAAACGCGTTTCAACCCGTCTCGCGACCCCGCGAAGATCAGGCGTTTTTCTCAAGAGTCGGAGGAAAAAGAGCAAGAAAAGCGCAAAAAAAACGCCCAGACCGACGCATATGACGCACAAGAGCGAGAATCGTAAAGAGACGCCGAGAGCAATAAGCTCCGCGCCAAGAAGGGCGCGAAGCGCAAGAAATCGCGCCCGCCTCCTCAACGCGCGGGCGCGTATCGCGGCAAGTTCTTCTCTGAGAGCGCCGCTCTTTGTCTTCGCGTTTTGTATCGTCATTTATGCGCGCCTTCCATTAGTCGACGCCCCCCGCGCCGCTTCAATGTTAGTTTAGCAAAAATAAAAAAATTAGGCAACGCTTTACAGAAAAAATCATTTTACGCTTTATTCTTTCACCAAAAGATCCGATATAATCCATAAAGTCGTTTTATCAAACGTCGCGCGGCGGCATGAGGTCGCCGCATAGAATAGTAATTCGAGGGATTGAAGATGACACGTATCGACGACCGCGTTTGCCGCCGTGAAACGGCGCGTAAGAGAGCCGTGCGAGCAGCTTTAAGCGTCGCGCTTGGTTTTTCAATGTTGGTCGGCGCGCAAGCCGCGCAATACGACTATCCGGCTCAGGTAGACGCGCAACGTCAATATCAGGCGGCGCAACGCCAGGCGACGCAGTCGCGTTCCAACGGCGCGTCCTCCTCGCGCACCCCGATTATCTCCGGGCTTTTCAACAATCAAGGGGGAAACCCGCAAGCGGAAAGCGGCGAACCTCAACGGGTCGGCCTTCTTGGAGGCAAACCGCTCCTTCCGTCGCTACGCGGATCCTTCGAGCCTAAGCCTCAGCCCCACGCTCAACCGTCGCCGCGTCCGACGCAGGAACCGACGCCGCGCGTTATGCCGCCTTACGCCGCGCAAAGAAATCCCGCGCAGTCGCGTCCCGTCGCCGATCCGAATCAGGCGTTCCATTCGCGCGCTCAGCATCTGGGAGTCACGGCGGGAATCGCCGCGGCTTCGCGTCCCGCGAAGCCGTCCGGCGCCGCGATCCTTTCTCAGGCCTCGGCGAATCCTCAAGACGCCAACGAAGCGCTCTCCAAACTCCCGTGGGATCTCTTCCCCGCCGAAACGCGCGAACGTCTCGAAAAACTTGCGACAAGACCGACGATGTATCGCCGTCTTCCGATGGCCGGATGCCGTTGTAATCCCGAACTTTTCGACTTCTTCCTCACCTATCCCCAAACGATCGTCGAACTTTGGCGCTCTATGGGATATGACGAAATCACGATGGCGGAAATCGGGCGCGGACAATATACTATCAGCGAAAAGGGCGGCTCTAAAGGAACGCTCACGATTCTCTACCAGACGTCGGAACTCGCCGTCGCGCATGTTACGGGCGTCTATCGCGGCGCGGGTCTAATC
>CAKVCP010000067.1 GCA_934725735.1 uncultured Thermoguttaceae bacterium | reverse complement strand
GAAGAATGCCCACCCAGGACGAGCTCGCCAAGCATCTTAGTCTCGACAAGAACGAACTCGAACGCGTGATGAACGACGCGAACGCCGTCAATCTCGTCAGTCTCAATAAGAAGTGGTTTGAGACCGACGGCTCGAAGGACGTTAGCGAAATCGATCTCGTCGAAGACGAAAATAGCGAAGATCCCACGAGCAGATTGCAGAAATCCGACGTCATCCGCATGGTGACTCGCGGACTCAATCGCAACGAGAGAATGATCATCATCCTCTACTACTATGAAGAAATGACGATGAAAGAGATCGGCGCGGCGCTCGATTTGAGCGAAAGTCGCGTCAGCCAAATGCATAGTTCCATCGTAGCAAGACTTCAGAAGCAACTTAAAGATCGCAAAATGGAATTTGTTTGATCCTCGGAATCGTCGATTAACGCACGTCCTAAGACCCGTCGCGCGCCGAATACGCCGCAGCGGGTCGTTTTGTTTATTTTCGGGGAACGCGGGATCTGGATTTCGGGGGGCGTGTACAAGGATGCGTCCGTCGGTAAAATGGAAGCGCGGAGGGAAGCTCAACCTCGTCGCGCTTTCAAGATATAACGGAGATTTCGGATGAAAAAAAGTTTATTTTCACTGACGTCGGCGATCGTCGCGCTTGCTTGCATCGTCCTCTTCTCAGAGCCAAGCGTTCTACGCGCTCAGTTTTTCCTCGACCAAAACGTCGGTCTAGATTCAGGAGCGCCTTTTTCTCCTTTGCAATTCTCCGTGGAGATTCCCGCGACGACCGATTCCGCCTCCGTTGATCCTCTGACGGCGGAGG
The DNA here is from genome assembly GCA_934725735.1 of uncultured Thermoguttaceae bacterium. Taxonomy (GTDB): domain Bacteria; phylum Planctomycetota; class Planctomycetia; order Pirellulales; family Thermoguttaceae; genus RUG369. The sequence goes on along the minus strand of CAKVCP010000067.1, from coordinate 10,693 downwards.
GGTGCGTCGCTCCGGTTCCCCCTTCCGTCGCCGCAGAACCGAAGGAATGGGCGCGCGAAGGACTTGAGCTTGTCGCGTTTTTATCGATGCAAACTCCCGTCGCTCAAGGGTGGCATATCTACACGCCGACTCAAGGCGCAGGGGGCTCTCCCACCCTCTTTGAAAAGATGAAGGTCTCGATAGAGAAAAAGGAAAGCGACGCGTTCGAAATCGGCGCCGTCCGCCTCGCCACCGCGCCGATCTTCGTTAAAGACCCGTACGATTCGACGCTCGAGGAGCTCCTCGGGCGCGTCGAATGGATCGCGCCGATCTACGCGAAGAGCGCGCCGACCGACCTGACGACTCTTGAAGTTTCTGGAGAAATCTCCGCGCTCGCGTGCTCCGACGGCGAGGGAGGCGTGTGCGGTCCTCAAAATGTCAGTTTCAGCGTCAAGTACAACGCCGACGCCGCAGTCGATGACATTCTCGCGGCGATCGTCCAACTTCAGGAGAACGTCGCCGACGCCGGTGCGCAAAACGCCGCGCAAGGGGGCGACGACGCGACGCAAGAGAGCGTGGGGATTGTCGTCGAAGGCGCGCAAAAGACGAAGCGCGGACTTTTTGTCCTCCTTTTGACCGCGTTCTTGGGAGGGCTCGTCCTGAACGTGACGCCGTGCGTTCTTCCCGTCGTCGGACTCAAGATCCTCTCCTTCTTTGAGCAAGCGGGGCGCAGTCGCTCGAGCGCGTTCATCCTCAACGTTTGGTACGCGCTCGGCGTCTTAATCGTCTTTGGAGCCTTGGCCTTTGCAAGCGTCGGGCTAAGCTTCCTCTTCACGCGATCCCTCTTCCAAATCGTCATGAGCGCGATCGTCTTCGCGATGGCGCTGAGCCTCATGGGCGTCTGGGAACTTCAGACCCCCGCGTTCCTGGGCGGCGAGCGCTCCAACAAACTCGCTTCGAAGGAAGGCCCTGCGGGCGCGGTCTTTAAAGGCGTCATAACGACCCTCTTGGCGATCCCCTGCGGCGCGCCTCTCCTGAGCCCCGCGCTTGACTGGGCGAGCGAGATGACGCGTCAGGGACAAACGGGCCTCGTCGTCGCCGTCTATCTTCTTATCGGATTGGGGATGGCGTCCCCCTTCCTCGTCGCAGGCGCGTTCCCCGAGCTGCTGAAATTCTTCCCCAAGCCGGGCGAATGGATGGATACTTTCCGCAAAACGATGGGCTTTTTCCTCTTGATCGCGGTCGTTTGGATCCTCTACTCCGCGCCGTTGGAGACGCAGTTGCCGACCCTCGCGCTCCTCTTCGCGATTTGGTTCGCGTGCTGGAATATCGGACGTTTCCAATTTGAAGTGGAGAATCCGGGCAAGAAACGCGTAAGTTGGATCGTTTCGTGCGTCCTTGTGCTCGTCGTCGCGATCTTCTCCTTCAACTTCCCGCACAACCCCGTTAAAACGACGTTGCAAAGCGCGAGCGCCGCGAAGGCGACGCGTTGGGCGATTCGAGCGCAGCGCGACGGGGCCCTTAGCCAAGATCATTGGGCCCTCTTCGATCGCGCGACCCTCGATCGCGAGCTCGCTAACGGTCGATGCGTCGCCGTCGACTTCACCGCCGACTGGTGCGTCAACTGCAAGTTCTTGGAAAAGACAATTTTACACACGCCCGAGGTAGAAGCGGTCTTCGATCGAAAAAATATCCTCACGCTCACTGCGGACTGGACGAACCAAGACGCGCAGACCCCCGACGTCCTTGCGATTAACGAGCTTCTCGATCAGTACGGCGCGCGACAGGTTCCCACCCTCATGATCTTCAATCCAGCCAATCCGTCGGCGCCTATTATTTTGAAAGGGCTATATTCGAAAGGAACGCTCCTAGAAGCCCTACAAACGATCCCCGACGCCGAATAAAATCAACTTTTTGTCATATCGATCGTAACTTTCTCATACGTTTAATCGTAATTAAGGGAGGAGGAGTCGCCATGGCGGCCAACACAGAGGCGCTTGAAGCGCTACGATGGAAGAAATTTCCTCTATTAAACGACGGGTTCGTCTGCCTTGTCGATGCGATGGGGTCCGACGATTCGGTCGTACAGGCCGCTCGCGTTAGCTACGGCGTCGGAACAAAATCCGTCTCCGACGACCGCACCCTTATTCGCTACCTCATGCGTCATCGCCATACGACCCCCTTCGAGATGGCCGAAGTCAAACTCCTCGTCAGAGTTCCAATGGACGTTTGGCGACAATGGATTCGACATCGAACCGCGTCCGTCAACGAATATTCAACGCGATATTCCGTCGCGATCGATTCCGCGACGACGACCCCGGCGGACGCGTGGAGAACGCAGGCCGCGTCGAACCGCCAGGGAAGCGACGGGTTCATCGATCCGGAAGTTGGCGCGGAGTTGTCCGCCTCCGAAGACGCGTTCCTCAATTCCGCGCGCGCACTGTACGAAAAACGCGTCGAATTAGGCGTCGCGCGAGAACAAGCCCGAAAGGATCTGCCCCTCTCGACGTATACGCAAGCGTACTGGAAATGCGACCTCCACAACCTTTTCCATTTCCTCGCCCTAAGAATGGAAAAGCACGCTCAATTAGAAATTAGAGAATACGCGACCGTGATTGGCGAAGAGATTATCAACCCCCTCTTCCCCATCTCGTACGCCGCCTTTAAAGATTACCAGTTCGGCGTCATGACCTTGTCGACGCTCGATCAAGAAACGATCGCCAATCTCGCTGCTGCGGGAAAAATTCCCGCATCGAAAGAGGAATTTATGCAACTCGGGCACGAGTCGTGGAAAGGGCTCGCACGGTGTCGAGAACGCGACGAAGCATGGGAAAAACTAGTCTCCCTGGGCCTCGCTCGCTAATGACGCGCTCCCTTCATAAATAAGGAGTCAAATTCAACTATGAAACGTTTCACCTTTGTGATTGCGTCGTTAAGCGTCGCCGCTCTCCTACCCGTTGGAGAAGCTGTCGATTCTCCTTGGCAAGCTCCTTGCGCCTTCGCCCAAGAACAGGACGATCTCGACTTCACGCTCGCCAACGACGAGGACGAGACGACGGAACCTCTCGTATTGACCGTCGACGACGAGGACGATCAAAGCGACGACAAGAAACAAAACGCCCCCGCGACGGACGCCGTCGAAGAGCTCCCCCGAGAGGCGGTTCTCGGCGATTCGTCCCTTCTTCCGCCCCCCGCGTTTCGTACCTCCGAAGCCGAGCTTCCCGTCGACGTCGACGAAATGAACGCCCTCTCGCGTGAACCCCTCTTCAAGGAGTTCACCGCGATCATCGGCGAAAACGATCCCCTTCCCGAGGGAATCGACGTTACCGAAATGGACGTTCCCGGAGCGCAGCTCGTCATGCCCGCGCTACCCTCGACGGGCCCTGCTCAAGTCGATCCGAACCTTGAAAAGCTCCTTCAAGAAAGTCTCGCCGTCGCCGCCGTAAAGATCGACCCCGCTCTCCTCAAGCCCGAGCAACGCGTTTCCGTCGACGCCATGGACGCCGAAATACAGCGCCTCGCCGCCTATTGGATCGACGCGGAAGTCAATCGCAACGTCTCCGGAAGACGCGAAAGAGATTGGGCGCGCGCCGATCTTGAAAGATTCTCCGTCGCTCCGGCGAAAGTCGTCGACGCTCCCGCCTCCGACTGGGCGCTCGCCCTCGACGAGCCCTTCTGGTTCCAGGTCTTCGATCCGGAGACGAACGCGACCTTCTACACCAAGGCGGGGGATTTTGAGCAAGTCGACGCCGACGGTTCCGTCACTCTCTTGCGCGACGGCGCGATATACGCGCTCTCAATCCAAGTAGGACGCGTCGTCCCCTCCGGAAGGGCAAAACGCGTCAAGATCCTCAAAAACGGACAGATTCAAGGCGTCGAGTACGATGGAAAGATCGTCACCGACTTCAACCTCGGCACGATTCCCCTCTTCGTCTTCGCGAATCCGTCGCGACTCGCGTCGCACGACGGCGTCCTCTTTACTCCGACGCCTCTCTCCGGAGAGCCGCAGCGCGCCGATCTGCTCCCAGCGACGAAATTCGGCGTCTCCCAACATAAGCTCGCCCTCTCAAACGGCGCCCCGGAAAAGATCCTCGAAAGGATCGTCGTCCTCTGCCGTTCGAAAGCGAAGTTCTTGGAGCTCCTCGGACAAAGCGCCCCTTCGACTGAAAGCGACGCGCAGCCCGTCGACGCGTTAGACGACGCTGATTTAGTTCTCCCGGAATAATCATTCGACAATAAAAAAAAGGCACCGCGCTTGATTGCGCGACGCCCTTCTTTTTTCACTCGGCTTTAATCGCCGACATAAAGACGCAAAGACGGCCCGACGTAGCCTCCCTGCGTCCTCGCAAACTCGCCGCGAAGCGCGGCGGCTTCGCGTTCAAAAGATAGAATACGAGGCTCCGCGTCAGTACCTACGACGCGAAGTTCCGCGCTTCGTATCGGCGCGTTCCCTCCCTGGAACTTGCGTTCGCGCGCCGCGACAAGCGCCAACGCCGCCAACGCCGCCAACGCAAGATCCGCCGTGTCGCGACTACTCCCCGTTCCGTCGGCGAGTAGACGCGTCAATTTTTCGCGCGCGTATTTCAATCCTTGTTCAATTTCGTCTTCTATCTTCATTTCTCGATCCTCCCATCCGTGGGCATTCGCGAATTAACGCTCAAAGAATAAAGAAAAGGCGTTCTTAACGCAAGTTCGATTCAAAGTTTTATATGAAAAATTGAAGACTTTAGCGCTCGTCGACGGCGCTTTACGTAAAATAACGAACCTAATGCGGAGCGTCGTCTTTCGCTGAATCTTTCCAAAAATCTTGCCGTTAATACTTAGGGGCCGTTGAGCCCTAGTTTAAGGGAAAGTTATGATTCGGATTTTGAAAACAAGACGAGGAGCCGCGCGCGCGTTCGTCGTAGCGATTGGACTCCTTCTTACTCTCGGCGTCAACGCAACTTACGCCGCTCAAACGCGCGTTGTCATGAAGGACGGAAGACTCTTCATCGGCTCCATCTTTCCAACGAAGAGCGTCGCCGAAACGAACGAGTCGCGCACGGAACGCGATTCCTCTCCCGTCACGTCGGAAAAAATTCTCGCCGTCGACGACGAGTTGAGGAGAATATATATTCCGAAAAACAACGTCGCCGACCTCATACCCGACGAATCCGGAGCCGCCGCCGATGTCTTCAGAATCTCGCAACGCGTCAACACGAACCCTAACGAAAAGGTCGCCGCCCTCGGCGCATGGCGCGTCGTCGAGGATTTCGACCTCTTCGGGCGTCGCGTTATCGCCGCGGGCAACGCCACGATCGTCCAGGGCGTCACCGAAATCGCCCCGACATACGTGCGCGTCCAAGGGCTCACTCATAATATCGATATGCGACTTTCCCCCTACGTCGTGCCGCGCGAAGTTCTCTCCGGGCTCATCAAAAAACAGATCGATCCGAACTCCCTTGAAGACAGACTTCGCGTCTACCAGTTCTACGTTCAGGCCGCGCTCTACGAACAAGCGGTCGAAGAGTTGCAGGAAATTATCAAAGATTTCGAACAGGAAGAATCGAACGGTTCGAGACTAGACGTCGCCCTGCGCCTCATCAAGCAAATGTCGGCGGAACGTCTCATTAACGAGCTCGAGATGCGCCGCGCCGCAGGACAGCACAAGAAGGTGCGCGAACTCATCGCCGCGTTCGAAGAGGATCGCGTCTCCCCCGAAAAGTTGCAGGCGCTCAGAAGAATGAGGCGCGAATTCGAAGCGGAAGATAAAAAGCGCGACGAAATCATCCAAAAAATCGACGAACTCGTCGAAAAACTCGAAGACGAAGAACTCAAAAAGGGCCTCTCCGCCCTCTGTTCCGAAATCAAGCGCGAACTCTCGCCCAACACGCTCGGAAGATTCGCCGCGTTCGAGCAGGCGCTTGTCGACTCCTCCCTAAACGACTCGCAGAGACTCGCTATCGGCCTCTCCGGATGGCTCGTCGGAAATATCGGCGCCGACTCGAGAATCGAAATGACCGCCTCCATTTATCGCGTCCGCCAGGCGACTCGACGCTATCTACTCGAGTCGCGACCTTTACAGCGCGAAAAGTTATGGAAAGAGATCAAGAGCGAAGAGGCCGCGACGCCGAAATTCGTCTCTCTCATCCTAGAGAATATGAAGCCGCCAAAGAGCCCCCCTCGCTCCACGAAGGAGACGCCCGCCCAATATGAAATCTCCGTCCCTTCCTTCCAGGACGGGAAGACCTTCACGTATTGCGTCCAACTCCCGCCGGAATACGATCCGAACAAAAAATATCCGACGATCGTCTCTCTTCATGGCGAACGCTCCGAACCGTTCAACCAGTTGAACTGGTGGTGCGGACCGTGGACGGAAAAGGTAAACGCTCAGGGGAAAAAGGTTTACGAGAGGTACGGCCAGGCGTCGCGTTACGGATATATCGTCATTGCGCCGAGATGGACGGAAAAGGGGATCCCGTACGATTTTTCCGCAGTTCCATGCGCGGCGACCCTCTATTGCCTTCGCGACGCGCTACGTACTTTTTCGATCGACGTCGACCGAATCTTCCTCGCGGGCTTCTATACGGGAGCCGACGCGGTTTGGGACGTCGCGCTCGGTAGACCCGACTTGTGGGCGGGAATTATCCCGGTTTGCGGGGAAGCGAAATACATGACCGCCATTTTGAAGAAGAACGCGCAGTTTGTGCCCGTATACGGAGTCGGAGGGGAACTCGACGGCGGAAAAATTATCGCAAGTCGCGAGACGCTCGACTGGGGTATGGATCTCTCCAAGCCCTTCGATATGACGTACGTCCTGTATAAGGGGCGCGGACAGGAGACCTTTGCGGAAGAGACGACGAAGATTTTCGAGTGGATGGGGGTGAGGTCGCGCACATTCATGTCCTCCGACGAACGCGTCGCGTATTCCGCGCGTCCATGGGACAACTTTTTCTGGAGCGTCGAGCTCTTCGACTTCCCCGCAGACTCGATGGTCGATCCCCTCTACACGCGAAGTTTGGGACCGATGTATCGTCCGGCAAAGACCGAGTTTTTCAAAGTTGTCAATAACAAAGTGCGCGTCGTCTCCAGCGCCAAGCGCGGGGTAATTTTCCTCTCCCCTGATCTGGTGGATTTTGATCGGAAGATCGAGGTTCTTTTCAATGGAAAGAAACTCACGCCGCAGAGCGGACGCGTCGAACCGTCGACGCGCGTGATCTTAGAAGACGCGAGAACGCGCGCGGACAGACGCCACCCCTTCTGGGCGTCGCTCAACTCCGAATTGCCGGGGCAAACAAACGAGTGGGATCAGTAGCGCGAGTCGTTTGAAAGGGAGGAAAATAGGGACGCGCCGCGTTACGGAGATTTCTTCAGCGCTTCTTGCGCGGCGATGAGTTCCTCTTCTTCCATGTCGCGGGAGATTGCGCGTCGGGTATAGATTGCGAGCCCAACGAACGCCAGAAGGGTCGCAAGGGCGCCGTAGAAGAAAAGGCGGTTCCTTTCTTTGCCGAAACCGCCTTCCGGCGCTTCAACCTCGGGCTCTTCGTAGGGATATTCCCGATTGTAGAACTGCCAAAATTCTTCGTCGCTCGCGTAAGTTGTCTCGGGCGCGTCGATCCCCCAGACGTGAGTCAAAATCGTCGGCTTTTCTTCCCCTTCTCGCCAATTTTGTTCGCGAACGACCATGCCCGGTAAGAAATGAAAATCGGCAAAATTCGGAGACGGCACGTTAATCGACACGCCGCGGATCACGACCTTCGTGAGGGAACTGCTCTGACCCGCGCTATGTACGCGATATTCCACATTCGTCGGAATCCAAATCCCTTCGCCGAACTCCTTGAACTTGTCCACCGTATATTCCGACACGATTTTCTTATTGGGATCCTTTTTCGTTCGTACGTTTAGCTGATACCCCTCGACCGCGTATTTTTTCGATTCGTTAAGGGATAGATACATCGTCCAGGAGTCGAAGAAAGATTCGTAGTCCCCTCGAACGGAATCGTCTCGAATTTCGAGCTGCACGAGAGAGTCGCCATTCGACGCGCGGGCGCGCTTGAGAATCTTCGAAGGATACTTCGCGACGAGATCGGGAAGAGAGATCGGCTCCGATTCGGAAGGCGTTGAAAAATAGCGCGGAATCGGGCACGAGAACCAGAAACGCCAATGTTTGTAGCGATTGGAAATCGACGCGCGAAATCCGCGACGACGAAGCTCTTCGTAGTCTTCGAGACGCGTTTCGGCGATCGGCCACAACTTCGCAGGCTCGGAAAGTTCGTACGTCTTCTCTCCGTCGAAGTAGCTCAGCGATACGACGTTCGCCGTCAACGGCTTCGATTCCGGGTTGAGAGGATCGAGAGGAAACGTCGTCGTTCTCCCTTCGAGAGACTTCATCCGATCTCCGACCATCTCCCAGTCGCATTCTTTAAAGACGTTCGTCGACGTTCGCGTCCGACTTTCGCGACGGTATTGAATCCTCAGCGCGCGGACTTCCTGCCACTGCGCCTCGTACGCGTTCGCAATCTTCGCGATCTCGCTCTCCGCCGCGCCACTCGCGGGCGTCGACAACAGCAAGATCAACGTCGCAGAAAAGAATATCGTTCCAACTCTTCGCGCAACCATCTCTTTCTTCCTCCCAGTTAAGAATTAGAGCGCGTTCGCTCCGACAAAAGTCGCGTCCAAAGATCTTCATAGCGCCTCGCGACGCCGTCGAGGGTAAATTCGCGCGCAACGCGGTCGCGGTTCCGCGCTCCAAGTCGCGCTCGCAGCGCCGCGTCGTCGGTTAGTCGTTCGAGCTTTCGCCCCCATTCTTCCGCGTTCCCCGGCGCGCAAATCTGATCGTCGCTCGATTCTCCGAGAACCTCGCGCGTCCCTTCGACCTCCATGCAAAGGGTCGGAAGTCCCGCCGCGCAAGCCTCGAGAAGCGCGTTCGCCATCCCTTCCCATCGCGAAGGGAGAAGAAAAAGCTCCGATTCGCAAAGGAGATCGCGCGCGTCCTTTCGCCATCCGACAAAACGCGCGAAATCGCCGAGTCCTTCCTCTTCGCAGAGGCGCTCCAACGCCTCGCGATCCTCCCCCGCGCCGACAATCCAAAGCTCCCAGTCGCGACGCGTCGACGGAGTCAGCCAACTCTTATAAGTCGTCAACAGCCAGTCGAAACCTTTTTGAGGGCAGAGACGACCGATCGCGATCATCCGTTTCCGGCGCCCTTCCCTCGTGGCGCGACGCTCCAGTCCGTCGAGCGAAACGCCGTTGGGAATCGAATAAACGCGCGAACGCGGAATCCGTCCCGTCTCCCGAGTAAAACGCGCCGTCGACTCGCCGACGCAAACCCACGCGTCGCAAAGAAAACGCGTCCATCGATCGATCAAAAGACGGAATCGTCCGTCCCGTTCCGCGACGCGTATCCCAGCGCAAATCAACCGCGCTCCCCCAAGTCGACCCGCGACGCGACCAAGAATATTTGCATGATACATAAAAGTTTGCGCGACGTCGATATGATCTCGTCGAAACGCCTTCGCAAGTCGCGCGAGCGCCAAAGGAGCGCCCCAAACGCTCCGAAGTCCTAAGTTCCGCGTCTCGATTCCCCGCGCTTCAAGCGCCGGAAGATACGATTCCTCCATGTCCCGCGCGCGTCCGCTAATCGTATAGACGACGACTTCGAACCGTCTCCGATCAAGGCGCGTCGCAAGTTCAAAGAGCGCCTTCTCCGCCCCGCCGCGCGAAAGTTCGAGAATCACAAGCCCAACCCGAACGCGACCGTCTCCCCTATTTTTCTCCGCCAACTTGATCTCCTCGCAAACGACGCCGCGCAACCTGAAACATGACGCTCTAAATTACCGTCTTCGGAATAATAAATATATTAAAGCGCGCCCGTCCGACGCCAAGCCCCCAAACCTCCGACGCCGCCCTTTCAAAAATATCGACCGCTCCTTTTACAAGCCGAAACTCTCGTTATAATAGACAGAGTTTGAAATATTGTTTTTTCCTGACACGCGCGGCGTCGCGTCTACGTTCGGATTTCCAGGATCACAGCCTTGAGCAGTTTATTTAGTAAGATCGTCTCGGCGTTCAAAAGCGCTCCAAATTCAAACTCCCAATCGGGGCAGGCGCCCTCTCAAAACGCTCCTAAAGACGCGTCTCCAAAGGTCGACGTCGTCCCCTCAAACGCGCCTAATGACGAACCGGAAATCGACGAACTCGATCAGTACGATTACGAACTTCCCGAAAGACTCGTCGCTCAGACCCCGTTAGCCAACCGCGCCAACGCGCGAATGATGGTCGTCGATCGTCAAAAACAAACGTTTGAACATCGACGCGTCTCGAATATCGTCGAATATCTGCGCCCCGAAGACGCTCTCGTACTCAACGACACGAAGGTCATCCCCGCGCGACTCATCGGACGTCGCGCAAGCACCGGCGGACGATGGGAAGGCCTCTTCCTTCAGTACGACTCGCGCGGATTCTGGGAAATCATGTCAAAAACGCGCGGCTATCTCCGACCGGGAGAACAGATCGAACTCATGAGCTCCATCGGCGGCGGTATGACCCGTTATTTAGAGGTCGTCGCTCACACCGAGGCGAAAACTCTGATAGTGCGTCCTATCCTCAAAGAAGGGGAAGACGCGTTCTCTTTCCTTGACCGCGTCGGCTGGGTTCCGATTCCCCCGTATATCCGTTCGGGAAGAATGGTTCCCGAGGATCGCGACAACTATCAGACCGTCTACGCGCGCGAACC
>CAKVCP010000066.1 GCA_934725735.1 uncultured Thermoguttaceae bacterium | reverse complement strand
GAGGAACTGCATAAACGAACGACCGTCGTTCTTGAGATCGCCAAGGCGAACGTCATGAGAATCAGAACAAAGCCTATCGTGAAAGCGATACTTTCGGGGCTTTTTACCATCTTCTCCAAAAGGGTGATCCCGTTTTGGGAAGGAAAGAAGGAAAGAACCGCTTTCCACGCCGTCGACAGAGGCTCAAAAGCACATTCTACCGAGTAGCTAACGAGGGTAATGAAATCGTCGCGCTTGGTCAAGGACTCACCAACGCTCGGAAAAAGCGGGCAAGTCTTCGCCGATTCTGTAAACAGAATCTCTGACACGGAGAAGAACAAAGCGAGAAGGATTATCAAGCTCCACTTAAAAGTAGCGTGAAATGCTCGAAAAAACAAAACGCCCGGAACGAAAGACTCCCAGTCGATTCGACGGATAGTACCTTCGCCTATATCATGAATTTTCGCCATCATCACATCTCCTATAAAGTTATTAATCCTTAACTCTAGTACATTTTACCATTCGCTCTTATTTAGAAAAGACATAAACAAGCTCATGAAAGCCGTCTCCCTCGGGGATGAAGGAGAGGTCAATTCGTAAGAACGGTATCGGATCATACGGAGGGTTCGTCGTTATTCTCTTCGGGATTCTCTTCGATCTGCGCAATCTGCCGCTCTAGTTGTTCGAGATTAACGGTCTCAATCGAGTATTCCTCGTTAAACCAGCGTTTGGCGTCAATCTTACGACAACGTTCCGAACAAAAGGGAAGCGCGACCTGAGGATCGTCTTGCGAAAATTGTTTCCCACAAATAGGACAGCGCACCGTCAAACTCCATAAAATAAGAGTCTATAAAAAAACTCCGACATGATTTCGCGCAAGAAATCGCGTCGGAGCGAGACCTCTTCTCTTCTCAAACCAAGATTCTACTTGCTGCTTGAAGCGGTTGTAGACGCATTTTTGCCCTTATAATCGGTGCAATAGAACCCTGAACCTTTGAATATAACCCCAACTCCGCCGCTAATAACACGGCGCAACTTCTTTTCACCGCATTTAGGACAAACCTCGGCGGGATTGTCTTTCATGGATTGAAAAAGCTCAATCGTCTCATGACAATTGTCGCAAAAATACTCGTAAGTTGGCATAGTGAATCCTGCTCATAAAACGCCGCGCCGGAGGCTTGGCGGTATCAAAAATTCTTAGGGATACTAAGGTTGGGAAAGGATTGGATCAAGAAGCTGAATCGGCGTTGTCGGATTCAGCGGGCTTCTGGGCGGCGATCACGACTTGAGTTGCGCGCACGACGCGATCGTGAAGCTTAAAACCAGCCTTGAGCTCTACGAGCACGGTATTCGCGGGGAATTCGTCGGAGGGCATGAACGCGACGGATTCATGGAAATTCGGATCGAAAGGTTTATGAAGCGCGTCTATCTTTTCCACGCCCTGCTTCTTCAAAACGTTCAGGAATTCGTCGTAAACCATTTTCACGCCGTCAAGAACCGCTTTGCCATTCTTTTCGGGCTCGTCGATCTGAAGAGCCAAGCCGAGGCTATCCCATACGGGGAGAATGGCGCGCGCCAGATCCATCGACGCATACTTTCTCTCTTCCGCGTGGAGGCGGTTCGTACGCGCTCGATAATTCTCCAACTCGGCAAGCGCGCGAAGACCTCGATCTTTCGCTTCGTCAAGCTCTTGCTTCAACTTATCATACTCAGACTTTGGAATCGAAATCAATTCGTCGGTTTCCGCGACGTCTTGCGCGCAAGCTTGCTCAACTTCGGTGGAAGTCGATTGAACGTTTTGGTCAGAAGTCTCATTGAAGACGGGGGTTTCGGGCCCTTTTTCCTGTTGATTTTCTTTCATATGACTCATACAAACTCTGTCGAAACAGAGTCGCCTTTCATTCATTATTAGCGCTCCCCGTCAAGCGGAGAGCAATTTATGGGCGAATTTAAACCGGCGATCTACTCGCGATCTCAGTCTTCGGAAGACTTGTCCTTTTCGGAAGGCTTCTCCTTATCAGACTTCTTCTCCGGGAAGAAATCCGCCACGAATTTTTTTAGACGAGAACCGAACGACCCGCGTTCCGGAAGAACGGCGTCCCCTTCGATTTCCGCTAATTGCCTCAAAATCTTCTCATGTTCGGGTTTAATCTTTGTCGGCACCTCAATAAAGAGCTGAATCAAAAGATCCCCCGCGACGTTGCGACGCGGAGTCGGCATTCCGCGTCCTCTCAATCTAACGATATCGCCGTTTTGCGTCCCGGCGGGAATCTTAATCTTCTCGACGCCGTCGAGGGTTGGGACTTCAATTTCCGCGCCCAGCGCCGCTTGCGCGTAGCCGACCGGAATTCTACAAATAAGATCTTGTCCCTCGCGTCTGAAGAGCGGGTGCTGCTTCAGACGAATAATGACGTAGCAATCTCCCGAAGGTCCGCCGTTGGGAGAATGATCTCCCTCTCCCTGAATTCGAAGACGCGTTCCGCTGTCGACGCCCGCGGGAATACGAACGTTACGAACAACCTCTCGACGAACGAGCCCCGCGCCGCGACAATCGGGACACGGATCCGTAATCACAGAACCGCGACCGCCGCATTGCGGACACGTCGTCTGAATGGAGAAAACTCCCGTCGACTGCTGGATGCGCCCGCGCCCGCCGCAATACTTGCATTGAACCGGTTTCGTGCCGGGTTTTGCGCCGGAACCGTGACACGTCTCGCAGACTTCTCTACGATAAAACCGGATCTCCTTGGAGACGCCCTTCGCGGCTTCGTGCAAATCGAGCGTCAGAGGACACTGAACGTCGGCTCCTTGTTGAACGCGAACCCCGCCGCGTCCGCCGCCGAACATGTCGGCGAACCCGAACATATCCCCAAAGATGTTGAAAATATCGCCGACGTCGTTGAAACCATGACCGCCGCCTTGGTTTTCGAGCGCGCTCTTGCCGTATCGATCATAAATCTGTCTTTTATCAGGATCGCTCAAAACTTCAAAAGCCTCTGCGCAGATCTTAAATTTGGCAACCGCTTCTTCATCGCCGGGATTCCGGTCTGGATGATATTTGAGAGCCGCTTTGCGATACGCCGATTTAATTTCATCCTGAGAGGCGGAACGCTCAATTCCCAATAATTCGTAATAGTCGATTTCTTCGGCCATCATTAACACTTCCACTGATAGGATCTTATTTAAAGAACCTATTCATATAAAGACGTCGACGCCAAAAGCGTCTGGCAAAAGCGAACGAGGGGCGACGCCGCGAAGGCTCCGCGTACCTGACTTAATGACCGACGCGCCGCCTTCGCGACGCGCCTGTCGAAGAACGCTCAACTAAGACGCGTCCCGACTAACGACGAGTCGGCGCCGCGTCTTGTGAATATTAAGCGCATAGACGTTTCCTACAAGACGGATCAACGGACGGCGTCCGCGACTTCCTTATCCTTCTTAACGTCGGTAACAAGGGTTTCGGTCGTGAGCATAAGGCCCGCGACGCTCGACGCGTGCGAAAGCGCGGCGCGAACGACTTGCAGAGGATCGATGACGCCCGCTTCGTACATATCGACATACTGGCCGGTCGCGGCGTTGTAGCCTTGCGATCCTTCCTTAGCGGCAACTTCGTCAACCACGACGTCGCCGTCGGCGCCGCTGTTGTCGACAATCTGCTTGAGAGGCGCGGAAAGAGCGCGAGAAAGGATATCGACGCCGATCTTCTCGTCGCCGCGAACGTTCGCGCGAACCTTCTCGACCGCTTCACGGCAACGAAGGAGCGCGACGCCGCCGCCGGGAAGGACGCCTTCGAGCGCCGCCGCGCGGGTCGCATGGAGCGCGTCGTCGACGCGATCCTTCTTCTGCTTCATCTCGGCTTCGGTATGCGCGCCAACCTTGATGATCGCAACGCCGCCGCTCAACTTCGCAAGACGTTCCTGGAATTTTTCGCGATCGTAATCGCTTTCGCTTTCCGCGATCATGCGGCGCAACAAATCGGTGCGAGATTTGATCTCTTCTTTGGAGCCGCAACCGTCGATAATCGTCGTAGAGTCTTTGTCGACCGTAATGCGTTTCGCGCTGCCAAGCTGATCTAACTCAACGTTCTCCAATTTGACGCCAAGATCTTCGCTAATCACCTGACCGGCGGTCAAAATCGCGATATCCTGGAGCATCGCCTTACGACGATCGCCGAAGCCCGGAGCTTTAACGGCGGTGACGTCAAGGATTCCGCGAAGCTTGTTGACGACGAGCATCGTGAGGACTTCCGCGTCAATATCTTCCGCGATAATGAAGAGAGGCTTCGCCTTCTGAGAAACCTTTTCGAGGAGCGGAATCAAATCGCGGAGATTCGTGATCTTCTTTTCGTGGAGAAGGATATAGGCGTCTTCGAGAACGCATTTCATTTCGGTCATGTCGTTGATGAAATACGGGGAGAGATATCCTTTGTCGAACTGCATACCTTCGACGACGTCGTAGGTCGTTTCGGAGGTCTTGCCTTCTTCGACGGTGATAACGCCGTCGATGCCGACCGCTTCCATCGCGGCGGCCAGGAGCTTGCCAATCTCTGGGTCGTTATTAGCGCTGATAGAGCCGACGTTGGCGATCTCTTCTTTGGTCGTAACCTTCTTGGCCATTTCCTGAAGCTTCGCCACGGCGGCGGCAGCCGCTTTGTCGATACCGCGACGAATCGCCGTCGGATTGCTGCCGGCGGTGACGTTGCGCAAACCTTCGCGGAAAATAGCGCGCGCGAGAACGGTAGCGGTCGTCGTACCGTCGCCGACGACGTCGTTCGTCTTCGAAGCCACTTCGTTCACGAGCTTCGCGCCCATATTCTCGAAGGGATCTTCAAGCTCAACTTCTTTACTAACGGAAACGCCGTCTTTGGTAACCTTCGGGCCGCCGTAAGCCTTGCTCAACACGACGTTTCGTCCGGTAGGACCAAGGGTAACCGCCACGACGTCGGCCAGCTTATTGACGCCGTCAAGCATCTTACGTCGCGCCGCGTCGTCGAAGATCAGTTGCTTTGCCATGAAATATAGTCCTTATTTCTTAAAAAGGGCCGACGCGCAACGCGTCGGCGGGCTTTTTTGATATTAGATGTTGTGAATTCGCGTCTCTAAGAGAATCACGCCGTCTTGACGATCTTCGCGAGAACGTCGCTTTCACGCAGAATCTTATACTGTTCGCCGTCGACTTCGACGTCGGAGCCAGAATACTTGCCGTAGATAACTTCGTCGTCGACGGCGACGTTCATCTCAGCGCGGGAACCGTTATCCAAGAGGCGACCTTCGCCAGCGGCGACGACGACGCCGCGTTGCGGCTTTTCTTTCGCGCTATCGGGAAGAAGGATACCGCCGGCGGTCTTCTCTTCGGCGTCGAGGGGTTTGACGACAATACGATCTTCCAAAGGCTTGAGATTAAGATTCTTTTTCGCGGACATGTTCTATCCTTTCAATATATCATTTGTTAGTTTAACTTTTAAATAACGGAGCGCGGGGAACCCCCACATTCGCTAAGCGTTGGGTTGGCGGATCAGAAACCGCCCATGCCGCCCATTCCACCCATGCCGCCCATCGCGTTCGGATCAGGCGCGGCCTTTTCTTCCTTCGGAATTTCCGTCAAGAGGCAGGAAGTCGTCAGAAGGAGCGACGCGACGCTCGCGGCGTTCTGAAGCGCGGTGCGAACAACCTTCGCGGGGTCGATGACGCCCGCTTCAACGAGGTTGCAATAGACGTCTTTGTCGGCGTCGTAACCGCCGTTTTTGTCTTCCATCTTACGGACGCGATTCACGACGACGGAACCTTCGACGCCGGCGTTCTTCGCGATTTCGCGGATAGGAGCTTCAAGCGCTCTCTTGACGATCTGAACGCCGTAAACTTCGTCGCCGCAAGCGTCCTTCAATTCCGTGAGGGAGTCGGCGGCGCGCAAGAGCGCGGTTCCACCGCCGGGAACGACGCCTTCTTCAAGAGCGGCTTTCGTCGCGGCCTGAGCGTCTTCATAGAGATACTTGCGTTCCTTGAGTTCCGATTCCGTCGCGGCGCCAACGTTAATGCGCGCAACGCCGCCGGCGAGTTTCGCGAGGCGTTCCTGGAGCTTTTCTTTGTCGTAGGAGCTCGTCGTCGTCTCGATCTCGGAACGAATCTGAGCCGCGCGGGCGTCGACGTCTTCTTTCTTACCAGCGCCGCCGACAATCGTCGTCGAATCGCCCGTTACGAGGATCTTCTTCGCGCGACCAAGGTCGGAGATCTGAACTGCGTCAAGCTGGACGCCGAGATCCTTAAAGACGGCGTTCGCGCCCGTCAAGATCGCGATATCGCCCAACATCGCCTTACGACGATCGCCGTATCCAGGAGCCTTGACGGCGCAAACTTGGAGGATGCCGCGCAGTTTGTTCACGACAAGGGTCGCCAAAGCTTCACCTTCAACGTCCTCCGCGATAATGAAGAGGGGGCGGCTCTGCTTGCTGATCGCTTCGAGGAGAGGAACGAGGGACTTGGCGGTCGAAATTTTATCTTCGAAGACGAGAACGAGAGCGTCCTCGAGTTCGACTTTCTGATCGTCAAGGTTCGTTACGAAGTGGGGAGAAAGGTAACCGCGATCGAACTGCATACCTTCGACGACGTCGACGTACGTTTCGAACTGCTTGCCTTCTTCGACGGTGATAACGCCGTTCTTACCGACCTTGAGGAACGCGTCGGCCAGGATTTGACCGATGGTGGAATCGTTGTTGC
The DNA here is from genome assembly GCA_934725735.1 of uncultured Thermoguttaceae bacterium. Classification (GTDB taxonomy): domain Bacteria; phylum Planctomycetota; class Planctomycetia; order Pirellulales; family Thermoguttaceae; genus RUG369. Next base: position 4,930 of record CAKVCP010000066.1, on the reverse strand, counting down.
CGGCGATAGAAGCGACCTGAGCGATTTCCTTGCGGCTCTTGTCGTTTACGGGGGTAGCCAACGTGTCGACATATTCGCCGACGACGGCGGCGGCCTTCTGAATACCGCGAGACAAAGCCATGGGATCGGCGCCGGCGGCAACCATCTTGAGACCTTCGAGGTAAATTGCTTCCGCGAGCACGGTAGCCGTCGTCGTGCCGTCGCCGGCGGCCTGATTCGTCTTCGACGCAGCCTGCTTGACGAGAGCTGCGCCGAGATTTTCTTCGGGATCGTCGAGAACCACGTCTTCAGCTACGGTTACGCCGTCCTTCGTGACCTTGGGGGCGCCCCAGCCTTTATCTAAAACGACGTTTCGACCGCGAGGCCCCAGCGTGCTTTTTACGGCGCGAGCCAACTTTTTGACGCCCTCGGCAATCGGACTACGAGCAGCGTCGTCAAACGACATCTTTTTTGCCACTGCGGAATACTCCTTTATCTAAAATGTTAGAATCAACACGCTCTCCGCCGCGCGTTAAGGTAACGTCGACGCGAACGACTAAGCGAATCGTCGACGCGCGGTCATCTCGTGAAACGCGTCGGGAGCGCTGAATCAGTTTCATGTTCGTTTAGTAAACGCTTTCGACAACTCTTTTAAGAGCCGCAGGCGCGTTTTATCTATATTAAAGCATAATTGGCGCCACTAATCATTCTTCGTTTAAAATCCATTGTTTTTTCCCCTTTTTATAATCTCCAATCAACGACCTCGAGCCTCTACCGCGCCTTTGAACCTCTTTTACCTTTTCTCCCTTTTTCAATCTCACAACCTCGCTAGGCGTCCGGCGTCAATTTGGCAGTCGCTCCATTCTTGGCTTTTTTACTCCTCGGCAGAAGCCAAAATAAAAAAGAAGCGGCGTCAAAACTCATGACGCCGCTTCCGACTATTTCCGCCAAGAAAGCGCTAATTAGTCGTCGCCGTATTCTTGGTAACTGCTCACGTAGTTCGGTTGACGCGATCGTTCCAGCTCCGCTTCATACGCTTCAATAATGGCGCGATGAACTCGATCGCGACTCGCCGCGTTAATAGGATGCGCAACGTCGACGAAAGCCTTGTTCGGACATGTGGTCAACAGTTTGCGGTAGGGATCGCTTTGAGCGATTCTTCCGCCGCAATGACTACAGAAGTTTGAACCAATCGAATTCTTTTGCCGACAATGCGGGCAATGGAACGCAAGTTTCCGACTTGGCATCGCGATAAAATAACCTTGATTCCCCGACAAAATCTTTATGTCGCGCACGACAAAGGCGTCGTCGAGAATAATTGAACAAAACGCGCACAGTCGTTGTCGTGAGGACGTATTTTCAAGAAGCTTAATTCGAATTTCCGTTATTTGCATCGTTATAATTCCAAATCGACGTAATCGCTCTCAAGTGAAGTGAGACGGTCGAAAATTGTTATCTGACGTCAGAGTTTTAACAACATAAACGGAGTCAATCTCCAACGAATTTGATAGAAGTAGAACCTCCTGCGCTACCTTACGCGCGCTCTCTTCATCGCGAGTTAGCGCGAAAAATGACGAACCGCTCCCCGACATCTGGGCGCAAAGGGCCCCGGTCGTCTCTCCCAAAGAACTTTTCCACTCCGGAAACTTATCCCAAAGAGCGGCGACAGGTTCCTCAAGACGGTTCCATATCCAACGCGAAAGGTTCTCCGCTGTGTTGGTTTTTCTCAAGGAGTCAAGCGCCTCGCTAAGAGAATGACGGACGCTATGGAATGGAGATTCCGCATATTTGCGATAAACTTCCGGCGTTGAAAAGCCTATTGTCGGTTTAACAAGCGTCATCCATATCTCGCCAAGAGGAAAAGGCTCGACAATCTCTCCGCGTCCGCGCCCTATCGTCGCTGATTCCTCAAGGAACAGAGGAGCGTCGCTGCCGATTTCTCCAGCCATACGAGCTAACTCTTCTTTCGAAAAGATAGCCCCGTCGTACGCGTTTAACACCAAAAGCGTCGCCATGGCGTCGCTGGATCCGCCTCCTAAACCCGCTTTTGTTGGAATTTTTTTAAAAATTTTCACGCGAACCTTCGAACGACGTCGCCCCCTTTTCTCTCTCGCGCAAGCGGCAAGATAGGAATTGTAGGCTTTGATAATGAGATTCGAAGAATCGTTGGGCAAATCGATTCGCGGTTTGCCCTCTTCGTCAAGACATTCTAGAGAAATAACGTCTTCTTCCTCCGTGGCAGCAAAGGAAAACTCCAAGCGGTCGTAAAGACTTATCGGGGCGACGAGAGTCTCTACGTCGTGATATCCGTCGGGGCGCTTGCCGACGATCTCAAAAAAGAGATTTACTTTGGCAGGCGCCCAAACGCTATACGAAGCTCCGTCGGGAGCGACTTCCATATACATGACCAACTCCTTTTCGTTGAAACGACGACAGCGAAGCGCCGCGCGATAATCCGCGCAACGGGCTTTGAAAAGCGTTCATAAAGGGCGCAGGGTTATTCGTCCTTCTTTTCCTTCTCGTCGCGCAAGCTCCAGCGCAACTGACCGCACGCCGCGTTGATGCGATCCCCCTTTTTAAACCGAACCTTGACCTGTATCCCCTCTTCTTCAAGGGTTGAAACAAACCTTTTAACCGTCGCGGTAGACGGCGTTTTGAAGGGAAGCTCGGGGGCAGGATTATAAGGAATCACGTTGACGATAGCGGTCTTATTGCGCAGTAGTCGCGCAAGTTCGCGCGCCTCGCGCGGAGACGCATTAATGCCGTCGAGCAAAATATACTCAAAAGTAACGCGTCGACCCGTCGTTCTGAAAAAAGCGTCCGCAGCCGAAAGTACTTCCGCGATCGGATGAACCCGATTTTGAGGCATAATCTGATCGCGAATGGCGTCGTTCGGGGCATGGAGCGAAATCGCCAGTTTGTAATGCGTTTTTTCCTGAGCAAGGCGCAAGATCCCCGCAGGAACGCCGACTGTCGAAATCGTCACCCGACGGTTGCTGACGTCGATTCCGTCCGAGGACGTCGCGACCTCCAACGCGGGCAACAACGCGTTTAGATTTTGAGTCGGCTCCCCCGTCCCCATGACGACAATGTGGGTCAAGCGTTCGTCTTTCGGCAACAGCTCGTTCAGACGAAGGAGTTCTTCGACGATTTCGCTTTTCGTCAAGTTGCGAACGAATCCGCCCAGTCCGCTCGCGCAGAAGGCGCAACTCATCGCGCACCCAACTTGCACGCTTATGCACGCGGTGCGATGATCTCGATCGTCGCGCAACAGGACGCACTCGACGCGCCGTCCGTCTCGCCATTCGATGAGAAGTTTTTCAGAGCCGTCGTCGGAGATTGATTTCGCAACGAGTCTTCCTTCATAGATAGAATCTTCGGCGTCATTCTCGTCTGCCGCCACCGTTTCACGAGAAGCGTTGCGAATCAGAAGAGACGTTCGATCCGCCGTCGCGCGATCCGGTCGCCCAAAGAGGCGCGTTAAACGTTCGCGCGTTTCTTTGGAAAGATCGCTCATCATCGAAATTCGTGGAGTCTTGCGAGCAAAAACCCAACGACGCATTTGATTAACTCGATATGCGGGAAGGCCGATCTCCTTAAAAAATTCAACAAGTTCCTCCTTCGTGCAGGAGAGAAAAGGCTTATATCCTTCGTCCACTTTAAATCCTCAACGCGACTCAATTGTCGCCTGAAACGTCGTTTTATGATTTTAAAACCCAATACCAACGGGCGTTGCGTCAATCGCCAGTCTTCTTTTTACCATGATTCGCTTGTTCCTCACCGCGCCATTTTCCGGTATATTTATCCAGTTGGTCATGCGTCCATCGAGTTGAATCGACGCGTTTTAAAAGCTGAGCATAGGCGTCAAGGTGCAAAGTAAAATCGCTTGACTTACTCTCGACGCGACAGCGAGGACGACCAAAAATTGGCCAAAAACAAAAAAGTATGACAGTCCCTAAAAGCGTCAAACGCCAAACAAATTCTGTAAAAACGCTTCGTTGCGCTACGGAAAACCGACCGTCTAATTGGGGCGGGTCGTATTTATAGTTTTGTACGACTGGAGGATAATCAAAGGGCGAAAAAGTCAAACCGATCGGGCCATTATCCGAAAACTCCTGAGTCAAGCGCCTCACAAACGCTCGACCAACCTCCTCCGTCATTGCAAAATTTGTCATGAAGGAAGCGGAGTTCACTAACAGGATCTCCCCTTCCCCCTCCGCTCGACGACACACGAGAGGAGAATCCCCGTGAAGGAGCAAAACTTCCGTTCCCTCTCCCGGAATGAGTTGAAAATCCTCGCGCAACGGCGCAGATTCGGGAAGGCAAGACGTCCACGACTGCAAACCGGAAAAACTTCGGTTCTCCTCCTCGTCTCGAGGCAAAAGATGACGCTGAACAAACCAACGATCCTCTTCATTACCCGTCAACGAATAACAAGCTTCTTTCTCCCCCCAATAACGTTGTCTCTCTCTCCGAAAGACGCTCTCTTCAGCGACGCTATCGGCAGGAGACGAATACTCTGATCGGTTAAAGTCTTCGACAAGTTTTCGAATCGAAGCTTTCAAATCGGCCAGACTTTCCGAACCATACTCAAGCTCATAGCTTGTCGCGAATTTTTCCGTCAAATCCAACTTATCGCGCCTAAGGGAATTCGTCAAGTCCTGAGGCGTCTCTATAAGAACGGGAGCCGCGTCAAGAATCGTCAACAGCAAAGAAGCGTCTAAGATATTGGAAGCCATCGTACGAGCGCGAAGTACGGCCCCATTTTTAGAGCGTCGAGAGGAATGAAAGTTCCCGTTTGAATCGCCGTCGGAATAGTGGGCAAAAATTTCACGACAATCGTCTAAAGCGTTCTGCTTCATAGAATCTTCAAAACGCTCGTTAGCTAACTCTTGTATTTTACTCCAATAATCAAAAGTCGAATCCGAAGACGCAAGAACGACGACAACTT